>NZ_BSDR01000001.1:2567500-2895000 GCF_027925305.1 Desulforhabdus amnigena
ACCTTGATGGGCAAGCTCAATCTCTTCAAAGAGAGCTCCATCAAGAATAACCTGGCATTCATCCCCTTGCAGAGTTTCGGAGGTGTTCTCGTACTGGCTCAGAGTGAAGAGCTTCTCAAGACCGCAAAATACTGGCTGACCGCTCTGGATGTGCATACCCAGGAAAGCGGTGAGCAGATCTTTGTATACTTCGTCAAAAATGGTCTTGCCGTAGATCTGGCCAATATTTTGACCCAAGCTTATGGATTGCAGGCACCGGCAGGAACAGGGAGAGGACTCGAGCAGCAGATCGTACGATCAGGTGGAGCGTTCGGTTCAGCATCTACTAGACGACCTTTCGGCAGTTCATCCACCAGTGGAACAGGTTTTGGCAGCAGCTCATCGGGTTCTTCATTTTCGAGGAGCACCGGTTCATCGACATTGTCCTCTTCAGGAAGTTCTTTTGGCGGCTCCACCTCTTCATCAGCCTTCGGCAACCAACAATCCTCCTCTCAGCGGTCTTCAACCGGAAGCGGGGGCACCATTAGAAATACAGGAGCGCGGACATTTGTCTCTCAAGGTCAATCCCTGAGCACAGCTCTCACTGGAGAGGTGACGATCATTCCCGACGAGGTCAACAACGCCATTGTGGTCCGAGGGAATGCAGCCGATTACGCCAAGATCAAAAAGACGATAGAGACTCTGGACATTATGCCCAGGGCCGTTTTGATCGAGGTCATGATAGCGGAAATCACACTGGACAAGGGCCTCGAGTACGGCGTGGAATGGTTTTTCAGAGACATCGGCATGGATATTGCCGGGAAATCCGGCCAGTTCACGGCAGCCCATGGGTTAGCGGATGCGAGTACATTGGCATCGGCCGCATCCGGCGGACTCACCCTTTTCTGGGGAAGCATCGACGAGAAGATTGCTGCCCTCATCAACCTTCTCGCCAAAAAGACGGATGTCAATGTCCTTTCTTCACCCACTCTTCTCGCAACCGACAATCAGGAAGCATCCATTCAGGTGGGTGGTAGAGAGCCGGTTCCCACCGGTTCTTACAGCACAGGGGTATCGACCACCACAGATACCACTGCGTTCACAACCATTGAATACGAAGAAACGGGTGTTATTCTCAACGTCACTCCGCATATAAACGCCGGAGGACTGGTGCGCCTGGAGGTGGAGCAGACTGTTCGAAGAGTAGATGACACATCCGTCATTGTCGGAGCGAACAATACCGCACCGCGATTTACGGAACGAAACATCAAGACGACAATTCTTTCTCAAAATGGATCGACTGTCGTGATCGGTGGGATCATCGAACAAGCGGACAACATAACTCAATCGGGGATTCCTTTCCTGCAAGACGTTCCCATCATTTCTCCCCTCTTTTCAAACAAGTCCAAAACGCGAAAGCGCACAGAACTGATCATTGCCATCACCCCACATGTGGTGGACCACCGCGAACTTGGGGGCGCCAACCGTGAATTCCTGGAGCAACTCAAGAGACTTCGCAAGCAGATTGAAGGATAAATATACTCAGAGAGGATGAGGTCATGACTTAGAGCCTATCCGAAAACCTACCTCGGCAGCGCCCCCCCTTAGTCCCCCCTCGAAGGGGGAATTGAAGGGGGGTGTCACAAAGTCCAAGGAGGCCGGACAGGTTCTTTTGACGCCCCCGAGTGGCTTCCAGCTGCAATAGAAATAGCCGGATCCCAAGAAATCGTGGCTGGAAGCTACTCCTACGAAAGTCAAGGTTTCAACCGTTCGCAGTATAATGAGGATGAACGGTATTGCCCGGCTTTCGGACAGCAGCAAATCAGGAAAGCCTGTTGAGAAGTTCGGCAAAGTCTGAAGCAAGCGGAGCAGTGAAGGAAAGAGGAGCATGAGACAAGGGATGTTCAAATGCCAGATGCCAGGCATGCAACATTTGGCGATCTATCTGCAGGAATAATTGTTGTAGGGTTTTGTCTTTCAGGGATCGCGCCCGCCGTTTTCCCCCGCCGTATGTTTCATCCCCCACAACAGGATGCCCCGAATGGCTGAGATGAACTCTGATCTGGTGCGTCCGCCCTGTTTGGATTGTGACACGAAGAAGAGCAACTTCATCCCAGGCTTTTTCAACCGACCACAGCGAAACAGCTTCACGCCCTTTTTTCACGGACACGGCCATTTTTTTCCTATCGACCGGGTGGCGGTCCAGTTGTGTTCTGATTTCCCCTCCACCTTCTCGCGGTCGTCCATAAACCAGCGCCAGATACTCTTTATGGACCCTGTGTTCTTTGAACTGCTGAATCAAATTCAGGTAAGCCCGTTCACTTTTGGCCGCAACCAGCGCGCCTGAAGTGTTCTGATCCAGGCGATGGACAATGCCAGGCCGTTGAGGAGCCCCCTGCATAGCCAGGCGGGAACAATGCGCAAGCAGTCCGTGGACCAGCGTACCCTCTTCATGCCCCGCACCTGGATGCACCACAACGCCTGGTGCCTTATTTACCACAATGATATCTTCATCTTCATACAGGATTTCAAGAGGCATGGGCTCAGGAACCAACTGCTCCTGAGCCTTCAGGACGGGCAGCCAGACGACGATCTTGTCACCGTAACGGAGTTCATACCCCGGTTTCACACGCTGCTCATTTACCAGGACCAGACCATCCTGAATGAGCTTCTTGAAACGGCTTCGCGAATGTTCCGAGCAATGCTCACTCAAAAAGATATCCAGTCGCTGATTCAATTCATCACGAACAACAAAGGAGCATTCTGGGTCTCCTTGTGTTTCAATTTCTAGTGCACTCAACGAAAGCATACCTTCTTTATTAGCATATCATGCGAAAAATGTTGCCGGATGTGTTTGCCGGATGTGTTCATTAAAGAGCCAAGGGGCTTTCCCCAAGGATTGTTTGCCTTCCGACGGATTTCCTTAACCCCACATCGCCGCTCATTATCTTAACTGAGGTCCGCTCAGAAGGCTGGAGGCACAAGATCAATGTTGCTGCCGGCTATGATCTCCGTCCTTGAGGGTCGTAAAAATCAGTCGCCCAGCGGTGGTCTGCAGAATGCTCGTCACTGAAACATCTACCTCTTTACCAAGATGCCGGCTGGCATTTTCCACCACCACCATGGTTCCATCTTCAAGATAAGCTATTCCCTGGCCGTGTTCTTTGCCCTCCTTGAGAATCTGCAGGCGGAGTATTTCGCCTGGCAAAACCACAGGTTTTAGAGCATTAGCCAGCTGATTGATGTTAAGAACTCGAATTCCCTGAACCTCTGCTACCTTCGACAGGTTGTAATCATTGGTAACGATTTTTGCGTTCAAACGGAGCGCAAGAGCCACCAATTTTGCATCGACTTCGTTCAGATTATCGAAGTCCTGACGGTCAATGCGGATTTCAACCATATTTTCCTGCTGCAGGCGTTTGATAATATCCAACCCCCGTCTTCCACGAACACGCCGTGTCGGGTCGGGACTATCCGCGATATGCTGAAGTTCCTGCAGCACAAACTCAGGTATCACCAGGACACCTCCCATAAAACCCGTTTCAACTATGTCTGCGATGCGGCCATCGATGATCACACTGGTATCCAATATTTTTATGACCTGATTGCTTCGATTCATCCCACGCATGAGCCAGGACCAATTGGGAATACGTATTTCTTCTATTTTAATGCTTCCCAAAACCATACCGATGTAACCAAAAATGCAAGTCAAAACGACATAAATGGATACACTGAGCGTATTGTTTTGCAGTCCTGCAAAACCAAAACCTATGAGTTTAGCCACAAAAAGCCCTGATACAAGGCCGATGGTCCCACCGAAAATGATTTTGAGAGGAAGGTGCTTGATGATTTTCTCAACGGATAAGGCCAACAACGCAAAAAAGATTCCGACCATCAACCCGGCCCAGGGAGCCCAAGAAAAATGCTTCAAGCCCTCCATTTGGTCGGCAATAAAATAACCTCCTACACTACATACGACAAAAAGAAGTATTTTTAGTACAAGCCAAGCCCATCTCAACCCCATCACCCCCTTTCCATTAAGTTTTCGATATAATTAATTTAAATAGGATTTTAATGTATAATTTTTCGGTATGAGAAGGTTTGAGCTTCGGTTTTCAACAAAATCCGCAAACCATCCGAGCAGGTCACTTCAAGATTTCACTGATCTCCCTGTCAACTTCATCTTCAGTAATTTCCTGCACAATTGAGAGCTCTTTCAAAAGCAAAGCTCTGGCAGTATCCAACATCTTTCTTTCACCAAAAGAGAGCTCCTTATCACCCTTGAGTACCGTCAGATCTCTTAACACCTCCGCCAGTTCATAGATGGAACCGGTTTTGATCTTTTCCATATACTCACGATATCGCCGATTCCAAGTTCCACCGTTGACAGAAACTTCTCTTGATTTGAGTATTTCATAAACTCTTGAAATATCATTATAATTTAATAGTTCTCTCAGCCCAACCGATTTGGCGTTGCTGATGGGAATCATGATTTTCATGTCATTTTCCAAAATGCGCATGATATAAAATTCCTGCTTCTTTCCTCCGATGTTCTTCGTTTCAATGGATTCGATTTTACCAACCCCATGAGCAGGATAAACGGCTAAGTCCCCAAGTTTAAACATTATTTCCTCCATGCTCCCGGTCATTCAAGGCTTATCTTCAAAAAGTTAAAATCTTTTTTATTTTATCATTAGTCCAATAGCGCGCAAAGCCCCAAACGAAGAATAAAGAAAAGCAAGAGAGGTCAAGAAAAAGATAACCACATGAAGTAATTATTAAATTGGCGATTTCTGTTTAACAATGTCTAAGAAGGCGAAATTCCAAGCCTTACTTGTTCCAGGAATGACTCCATGCGTCTGCCAACGAAATAAAGGCTGTACTCGAACAACAAAAAGGAGGAGGCAGCTTTGATAAAAAAGGCAAGTCCGTTTAAAGGCCACCCATGCCGGGTCCAACTGTTAGAGTCAAAAGAAGAGTAAAAAGAAGTACAACGGCAAATGGCATTTGGAACAGCCATATCTGACAGCGCCTCGACTACCGTTGGACAGCTTGAGATTATATAAGAGGACGGTGTGTTATGAGCGACAAACTCTTTTCCCTTCAAGCATCCATGCAAATGGACGGATCATGAATCTGCACTCCGGGACTCCCGCCTGTTATATTGGTTCATGGCGACAGTAAGGCCACATTGAAGAGTGGTCAATACCGCTTCAACCCCCGATTCCAACATCTCGGCAAAGAGGCTTTCTTCTTCCGGATAGGGAGGTTCGAGCACGAAGGCCTCAACTGTCTCTCCGCGCAACGGCCTTCCTATACCCAATTTCACCCTTGGAAATTGCTTACTTCCGAGATGCTCGATAATCGATGAAACCCCACGGTGCCCACCGGCCCCTCCTTTTCGAACGAGACGAATACGTCCGCAGGGTAAATCGAGATCATCATGAACCACAAGAATCTGAGGAGCGGAATATCCAAAAAGATGCACCAGCTCGGCGACAGCCACACCACTTCGATTCATGAAAGTATCGGGCTTCAGGAGGCGTACCTGCCGACCGGCAATGATTCCTTCTCCCCAAAGCGCGGAAAATCTTCCTTCCTCGAGGTTGATTCCATATCTTCGAGCGAGACAATCTACAACACGGAACCCCACGTTGTGACGGGTCAGGGCGTATTGCTTTCCAGGATTCCCCAACCCCACCACAACGGCAATCCTTGCTTCGTCACCGGCTTGGCCATCCTTTATCAGCATCCGTTATGTTTCCGCAACACTATGGCCTTGAAGAACAGCCGGCAGATTATTCTTCCCCTGCCGCTCCCCCTTTACCCGCCCCTTCAGGTGCAGATATGTTCACAATGGAAAGGTGTTTGTCGTCTACGAGCTCAAAAGGAACGATCTTTGCCAAATCGCGGACATGAATGGCTTCGCCCAAGTCGAGCTTGCTGACATCAAGCTCGATCTTTTCAGGAATCTCTCCGGGCAGGCAACGCACTGAAACAGTCCTTCGAACCAAATCAAGCGTTCCCCCCTTCTTGACCCCCACAGCATCCCCTACGGGCTCAACGGGAACAATCACCACAATGGGATGATCCAGGGGAACCTCATAAAAATCGACATGAAGAAAACGCCTGCGTACCGGATGGACTTGAACCTCCCGGATCAATACCTTTTTCGTACCGGTCTCCGGTGAACCCTCTATAGAGAGGTTGAGGAGCCTGCTTTCCTCGCCCATATCTCTCAAAAGCCTTTCCAGGCGCCTGGAAGAGACGGAAAGGGAAAGGACCTCCATCTTCGGACCATAAAGAACCGCAGGAACCATTTCTTCGCGGCGCAGTCTACGCGCCGCGCTCTTACCCGTTTTGTTTCGCAGTTGACCGATCAAATCTATATCCATGCCTGATAGCCTCCCAAAAATGAGAAAGCACACGCGACCCGTGTGCTCATTATCCAGAAAAGAGGGAACTCACCGACTCCTCCAGGTGAACCCGCCGAATCGCCTCAGCGAGCATCGGCGCTATACTCACTACCCGGATCTTCTCGCACCCTGTAGCCTCCTGGGAAAGGGGAACCGTGTCCGTAACAGTTAAAGCTTGAAGCGCGGAAGAAGCCAGCTTCTCTACGGCGTTTCCAGAAAGAACCGGATGCACAACGCAGGCAACTATCGAAGCGGCTCCAGCCGCCTCAGCGCCTTCCACAGCCCGGAGCAACGTCCGTGCAGTGTCCACCATATCATCAAGAATGATCACACGACGTCCCGACACATCACCGACTATAAAAGAGTGCCGAACGTCATTCTGGTATCTACTGTCCATTATGGCCAGGTCGACATTCAGCCGACTGGCAAATGCACGAGCCCTGGAAACCCCCCCGGCATCAGGAGCCACAATCACCTC
The DNA here is from genome assembly GCF_027925305.1 of Desulforhabdus amnigena. Lineage (NCBI taxonomy): Bacteria > Pseudomonadati > Thermodesulfobacteriota > Syntrophobacteria > Syntrophobacterales > Syntrophobacteraceae > Desulforhabdus > Desulforhabdus amnigena. The sequence continues at coordinate 2,574,374 of NZ_BSDR01000001.1, forward strand.
ATCCCCCCTGATGTCCTTTCGTATAGCATCCAGGAGGACTCGAGTTCCGAAGAGATGCTCTACGGGGATATTGAAAAAGCCCTGGATCTGGTCAGCGTGCAAATTTACCGTAATGATCCGATGCGCCCCTGCAACGGTCAAAAGATCCGCCACCAGCCTGGCGGTGATGGAAACCCGGGGCTTATCTTTTTGATCCTTGCGCCCATAGGCGTAGTAAGGAATCACAACGTTGATACACCGCGCAGAAGCTCTTTTGAGTGCATCAATCATTACGAGGAGCTCAACGAGATTCTCATTCACAGGCGGGCAGGTAGACTGGACGACGTATACGTCTTTTCCCCTGACATTATGTTGAATCTCTACACGAACTTCACCGTCACTGAAGCGACCGATCAAAGCCTTTGCAGCTTCCACTCCGAGGTTCAAACACACCTTCCGGGTAAGCTCAGGATTGGAATTGCCAGATAAAATGACAAGCCGGCTTTGCATGCAATCCCCGATCCCACCCTTCCTATGGAAGACTACGGCTGTATCTCTTCCAGGTTCACCACGCATAAATCATTGGCTGGGGCGGGAGGATTCGAACCTCCGAATGCGGGTGCCAAAGACCCGTGCCTTACCGCTTGGCGACGCCCCAAAAAATCAAAACCATTTTTCACCGGCCGGAGAGGCTGTCAACACCTCTGCAACTGCAACATAACAATCTTTCCATTCCTCGCCGGCCAACAGAGCAGCTTTTTCGGCTGAGCCCTTTTCAGGAAAGACGCCGAAAACCGTGGGGCCGCTGCCACTCATAAGAGCCCCAACTGCACCATGCCCCCGCAACCAGGCCTTCATCCGAGTGAGGAGAGGAAACTTTTCCTGAGTTACGGTTTCAAGATCGTTTTCCAGTACATCTTCAACCTGCCACGGGTGAGACAAAAACGAAGCGAGTTTAATTCGACTTCGCCCTCTTGTCAACTTCAAACTTTGGTAAACCCATCGTGTAGAAACGGCGACGGGCATCTTGATCAGCACGAGTGGATAGGCGGGAATTCCATCCAACTCTTGCAGATTTTCCCCGATCCCTGTGGCCAGGGCAGGCCGCCTGTAGAGGAAAAACGGCACATCGGCGCCCAGCATCAGAGCCAATTGATGCAGTTTGTCCACAGGGAAAGGGTATTCAAAGAGTCGATTCATCCCCAGAAGGACCGCTGCAGCATCCGCACTGCCACCACCGAGCCCCGCTCCCACGGGGATGTTTTTGGACAGTTTGATGTGCACGCCCGCACGCTCCCCCAACGCCTTCAAGTAAGATTCGGCCGCCTTCCATGCAAGATTGGCGGAATCCCCGGGCACCCCGGGGTGATCACATTCCAGATGAATTCCGGCGTGATCAAGCAAACCCATTTCTAGGTGATCGTAAACACTGATGGGCAGCATAAGGCTGGAGAGTTCGTGATACCCGTCTTCACGTTTTTGCAGCACTTCCAGCCAAAGATTGATTTTGCCCGGCACACTGATGTCTATGGTCAAAATGGAAGTCCCCATGAGTCGAGTACAGAACCACGTTCTGTACTCCTCAAACCCTTTTCTATGGATTCAGGCCTTATTGACTGCTCTTTTGCACATAACGCATGCGCAAGTCGTAGAGAACCGTCTTCAGCAGTCGATCTTCATCCGGATCCAGGTTTCCCCTGGTTTTATCCTGCAACATGCCCAACGTGTCAATGATCTGTTTGGCCATGGGCAAGTCCACCTGAACCCGCTGCGTATCGGGCCCGGGAATTTCACCCAGATGCACCAGAGCCGATGAACTCAAGGAAAATACAAAGGTCGAAAAGGACACTTCCGGAAGAGATAGACGGCTCTTTTCCTCTTCCTTCTTTGCAGCCTCCTGGAATTCCGCTTTCGCCTTCGCTTCGTCCTTGGCTTTTGGCTCCTCGATGGTTTCGCCGGCCGGCTCCCGTTCGGCCTCATCCATGGAGAACTTCCGGCGATCCTTTATCACAAAACCTTTTTCTTCCTTTTCTTCCATATCACACTCTCCCATTACACCATCAGAGCTTCACCGTCTGGACTACATTGACGTTTTCCATAGCAAGCAACTCTTGTACAACCTCTTTGGGAACAACCGAGTCTGTCTGGAGGAAAATGATATTCTGCCCCCGCTCTAAAACCTGTCCTACATCCATCATGGAAATGTTGATCTTATTGCGCCCCAGGCATGTTCCAATGGCTCCAATGGTGCCCGGCGTATCAATGTTATAGATGAGCAACAGATTTCCTTCCATAGCCGATTCCATGCGGAAATCATTGATACGCACAATGCGCGGATCCTTTTTGCCGAAAATGGTTCCTGCCACAAGGTTCCGCTCTTCAGACGTCTTGATGGAGACATTGATCAGAGTCGTAAAGTCTTCAGCCTCGGTCCGCATGGATTCCGTAACCTTGATGTTCCTTTCTTTTACCATAACGGGAACATTCACAAAATTGACCATATCCCCCAGGATGGGCGTCAACAGACCCTTGAGAATCGAAATGGTCAGCGGCTGGGTATCTTCTTTGGTGACTTCACCGACATATTCGATGGCAATTTCCTGGATGGCCCCTCGCGTGATTTGAGCCAGGAGACTTCCAAGTTTTTCCGCCAGTGTCAAATAGGGTCTCAGCCGGGCCAGCACGGCACCGTCAATATTGGGAGCATTGACCGCATTGCGGATGGTTCCGCGCAGGAGGTAATCGATCACCTGATCGGCAACCGCCGTGGCGACATTTTCCTGGGCTTCATCCGTGGATGCCCCGAGATGCGGTGTAGCGATGACCTGATCCAAGGCGAGAAGGGGGTGGTCCTTGGGCGGCTCCACCACAAAAACATCCATGGCCGCTCCAGCTACAATGCCCGACTCGATGGCCTTGAGAAGATCGTCTTCGTTTACAATTCCGCCTCGCGCGCAATTGAGAATGAAAACCCCCTTCTTCATTTTGGCAAAAGCCTCAGCATTGAGAATGTTTCGGGTCTCCTGAGTCATGGGAGTATGCACGGTGATATAGTCGGACCGGGCAAAGAGTTCATCCAGGGCGACCCCTTCGATACCCATCTTATCGATCACTTCCGTACTGATATAGGGGTCGTAGGCGATCACATGCATCTTGAGTCCCTTGGCGCGATCCGCAACAACGCGGCCGATGCGCCCCACACCGATGATCCCCAACACCTTGTTGAAGACCTCCTTGCCTCTGAAGCGTTTTTTCTCCCATTTTCCAACTTTGAGAGACTGTGTCGCCTGGGGGATATTCCGGCTGAGGGAAAGCATCATGGCAATGGTATGCTCAGCAGTGGTGATCACATTTCCTTCAGGAGTGTTCATGACCACGATGCCCCGCTTGCTGGCAGCTTCGATGTCCACATTGTCCAAACCGATTCCGGCTCTGGCAATCACCTTCAAATTATCGGCAGCTTCGATCACATCTGCCGTCACCTTTGTGGCGCTTCGGATGACGAGAGCATCGTATTCCTTAATGATCTGCTGAAACTCTTCCTTGGTGAGACTGGTGTTCACTTCCACCTCGAACTCGGGAACACTCATCAGCTTTTCAATACCGGAATCTGCCAGATTATCACTGACCAAAACTTTCATCTACCCCTCCTGAAACACATGAATTTCGACCAGGCCAAAAAATAAAACTATTTGATTTTTATATAAATATCTATTTTTCATATTGTTTTTGACTCATCCGAACGGTTACGCTAACACCACAATGAATGAATCGTCAAGAAATAAACTCATAGAAAGGAATGCACCGAGAATTTTTGGGGTAAGGGCAGGGGCAGTATTATGATTTTCCTTCCGACTGCTTCAGCTCTTCTTCGATGATTTCTTTGAACTGCTCAAAGGTTGGGCCTCCTGCGGCCATCTTCCCATTAATGACGAAAGTTGGTGTGCTGTCTATTCCCACTGTCCTGGCTTCCTGAACTTCCTTTTCTATCGCCGCCCCGAATTTTCCGCTCTCCAGACACTGATTGAAACGGCCGGTATCCAATCTCATATCCTGAGCGTAGTTTTTCAACTGCTCTTGTGAAAGACCCTCCTGGGTAGAATAAAGAACATCCTGGTACTCCCAGAACTTATTCTGCTCTGCAGCACAGCGGGCCGCTTCGGCCGCCTTCTTAGCGTCCTTATGCATCTTCAACGGCAAGTCCTTGAAAAACCAGCGAAGTTTGCCGGCATAAGCCTCTCGAATCCGGCGAACCACGCCGTGACTATGGCGGCAGGCGGGGCATTGATAATCAGAAAATTCAACAACCGTCACCGGTGCATCTTCAGGACCCAGCACCGGACTGCCCTCCACTTGCACCTGCGTGAGGGGAGGCTTGGGTTCCCCAAGAAAAACAGTCACTCCATACTTGGGCTCCAATGCCTTTACATATTGGTTGATCTCCTGCAATTTTTTCTCTTGCTCGAGATATGCCCTTACCCTCTCTCTAAGCTCATCTTGCGACCCTCTCCAATTCTTCAAACGCTCCTGATTTTCTCGAAGGTACCGGTCCGTTTCCTCTTCACTCACCTGGGTTCCTTTCTTCAGGACAACCTCATCGATATATTTTTCCGTGGAAATTCCCCGTTCTTTGGATTCCTTTTCCAGGAGCATTTCCCTGATCAGCCCATCCAGTCGCTCCCGTTTCAGCCGATAGACCTCCCGCTCATAAGGAGAAATCCTGGCATACAGGGGAGCTTCCAATCTTTGACGCGTAATGATTTCATCCCCTATTTTGGCCACAACATCCGATTGAACCCCAGCCTTCACATCCTCTGACAGTACCCCTTGATTTTCGTGAGACATAACAAAAAACGAAGCGATGAAAAGGAATTGGAGCATTGAAGCGGCTGACCAAAAGCGCAACCCTGGAACGGAAAAAAGAAGAAGGAGCAAGATCACCATAAAATTGCCGAGACAAAATACACACGGAGCTTTCATGGCATACATGAACCAGAGGAGCGTGACTTCCACTCCTGCTCCTGCGGGAATCCACCACAAAAGCCAGCCCTTGAAGCGCCATGCTGATACCGTCAGCAGGAGATAATAGGCCACCCCCCATCCCCACAAAGGAAGTCGAAGCAGGGTGATCTTTTCCGTCTCCCTGCAGCCATTGGAAAAACCGGCGCAGAAGGATTGCAGCCAGGGAAAAAACTCCGCCAGCAGCGACAACAGCGAAACCAGGAGTCCGGTCAGAGCAAGAAACAATATTACCCTATATCTCAGCTTTTCTTCCAACATGGTTGAGATGATCCTCGACTTTCAGGCTTGATCAAAAATACAGTTCATAAGATAAAAGAGACAATACAGGGGAGAATGGGCGAAATCCGAGGTTTTAAGGTCATTTTTCTCTTCAATACTTTGTTTTGAGCTCATTTTCGGTAACTTTCCCAATGGGCCTTCTTTTTCTTCTTTTCGACTTCCTTCAGTGTCTTGTCGAGTTCCTGCAGTTTGTCAGGAGATTCCTTGAGCAGCACTCTGGCTTTTTCATAATGAAAAAAGGCAAGTTCCCAATCCTGTTTCTGCTGGTAATAGCGCCCAAGGTGATAGTGAGCGAGACCCAGCCGATTCAGTTGCCCGTAAAGCACCCCGAGATTGTAATCGATTTCCGGAAACATGGGTGAGAGGTCCTTGATTTGCTGTAAATGTTCCAGTGCTGCGTCTTTTTGCCCCATTTCCTGGAGAACCATCGCCAGCCGAAAGTGCACGATGGATGCGGAAGGTTCCAGCAAAAGCGCCGTCTCCAGCACTCTACGCGCCTCCATGAGCCGCCCTTCTTCGATATAGGCCGAACCGAGCGTACTCAGAATAAAGGGGCTTGCCGAATCCTGACGCGCAGCCTGCTGCAGCAAAGGTATCGCCTCCTTCACCTTCCCCTGCCTCAAGTAGAACCTTCCCAGTCCGTACAAGGCAACCGTTTTGCCCTTTTGCGCGTCACCTTCAAAACGGTCGAGTGCGACTCGGGGGTCACCATACTCGGCAATGAGAGCCGCTTGCATGATGGGAAAATCCCCTTGATTTCCCGATGAAGAGACTTTGCTTCCCGTCTTTTTCCGCTGCTGCGAAGCAAGATCGCGCAAGTACTGGACGCGTTCCCCCAGGGCTGGGTGCGTGGAGAGATAAGAGGGAATTTTGGAACTCGTGCTCCAGTTTCCCTGAGCCATCTTCTGCATGATATTCGCCATATCGTCCGGAGGATATCCAGCGGCACAAAGATACCTGAACCCAAGCTGGTCCGCTTCCTCTTCGTTTTCCCTGCTGTATTTCAGCTCAAAACTCTTGGCTCCGGCCATGCTCCCCATCACCACAGCCCGGGAAACTTCAGGACTCGATCCTCCGAGCAAAATGCCCGCCACCAAACCCGCAATGGTGGCCACATTGAGAATCTTGCTCTCCTCCAGGCGCCGATGGATGTGACGCGCCTGAATGTGAGCCAATTCGTGAGCCAGAATACTTGCCAACTCCCCCTCCGAGCTCATCATTTCGATGAGTCCACGGTAAATGAAAATGTTCCCGCCCGGAACAGCGAAGGCATTGGGGACAGGTTGATCGACCACAAAAAAATTATGCTGATAAGACGTTGTTCCCACCTGTTTGCTCACACGATTTCCCACGGATTGCACATAGGTGAGGATCTCACCGTCTTCGATGAGGGGCAGTTTCTCCCTGATTTGCTGCAGAATCTTTTCCCCCAGCTCCTTCTCTTCACTCAAGCTGAGCGCCCAGGCGGTTTTAGGAGCGGTCACCCCCATGGCAGCACAAAAGAAAGTCAGAATCAGCAGTGCGGCCCCCCGATGCCATCTTTCGGAGAAGTACAGGAGAAAACTCATAAAACATCCTTCATCCCTTTCAGGACTCTATCTTTTCTTCCCACTGCACCCTTTTGGCCTCCGACCAGAGGCTTTCCAGATCATAAAAATGGCGAATGGGCTCATAAAAGATATGAATGATCACATCCCCATAGTCCATCAAAATCCACTGCCCCTCGATGCGTCCTTCAACCCCAAGAGGTTTGATCCCGTGATCCCGAAGGCTCTTTTCCACATTATCCGCGATGCCTTGTACCTGGCGGCTGGATTTTCCACTGCAGATCACGAAAAAATCCGCAAAAGAAGTAAACCTCGAGACATCCAGTAATACCAGATCCAAAGCTTTGAATTCTGCTCCTACCCGAGCACACAAGAGAGCCTTCTCCATGGAAGTCACGCTATTCACTTTTTTCAGGCTTTTCTGTTTCTCCCCTTCCAGGCACGCTCTCACTTCGTTCTCCATCTCCAGCATATTTTTCGTTTCCTCTCCTATGAAATGATCAGACTTTCAAGATGATAAAGCTTTTTCGTCATAATATAACTCATGACCTCCGGAAGAACCAGATACCGAATGGATCTTCCTTCTTTGACCAAATGCCGTATTCGAGTCGAAGAAATTTCCAGGTGAGTGTTATGAAGGTAATGCACGGGATAGAGCTGAGGATGATCAAACTGAGCGGTTTCAGCATTCAGAGTGTAAAGGTCGGAAATTTTTCGTTTCAAAAAGCCGGCTATTTCGGTTCCGCTGTACCCGGGCCTTCGCAGAGCTACAATATGAGCCAGTTGGAACAACTCCTTATAATGCCACCAGGTATCCAATTCCAGAAAGGCATCCAGCCCCACGAGGAAAAAAAGCTCGGCACCCGGCAGCACCTCTTCACGCAGCTTGCGAAGAGTGATCACCGAGTAAGATTTTCCGGGCAACCGCCGTTCAAGATCCGAAATATGAAAGCGCGGGTGTCCTTCCAAAGAGAGCTGAAGCATACGCCAGCGGTGTTTGAACGGCTGAATTTTCTTTCCCGTTTTATGGGGAGGATCTGCTGCGGGCATAAAAAAAAGAGCATCGAGGTTCAGCGCCTCAACCGTTTCCTCCGCCGCCCTGAGATGTCCAATGTGTACGGGATCGAAAGTGCCTCCCATTATTCCCACCCGCTCAGGCATCTCCCTAAAACTCTCCTCCCCCCAGGAGTCATCGCCACATAAACCGAAATGCAAAGGAGGTAAAACGGCTGATCCGGCCCCCCACACACGGAGCATCCCACAACACGCCTATATGAAAAAAAAGCCCATGGTTCATAGCTCTTGGCTCATGACAACATCGCATTTCAAGAGGGTTTTCCGTTTTCCATGTCGCCTTGCATTCCCTTTGCGCTTTTTCATTTTTCGCTGAAACCGTTTCGTGCATGAGGATTAAAGACGATCTGAAATCAGCTCCTCACCTGACCATTGCCCAGTGCGATGAATTTTGTGGTGGTCAGTTCTTCGATGCCCATGGGACCGAAGGCGTGCAATTTGGACGTGGAAATACCGATTTCGGCCCCCAATCCCAATTGAAAGCCGTCATTGAACCGGGTGGAAGCATTGACAAGGACCAGAGAAGACTGCACCTCCTGAAGGAAACGATGGGCCCTATGAAAATTCTCGGTAATGATGGCTTCCGTATGGTCAGACCCATAAGTGGATATGTGCCGAACGGCTTCATCCATTCCGTTCACCACACGCACAGCCAGGATGAGATCCAGGTATTCCGCATACCAATCTTCCTCCGTAGCGGGAACGCAATCAGGGACATACATCCGGGTCCGCTCACAGCCGCGCAGCTCCACCCCGGCCTTCCGAAAAGCGGCTGCCATTCGGGGCAGGAACTTGTCGGCAACTTCCTGGTGAACCAAAAGGGTTTCCAGGGCATTGCACGCGCTGGGGCGCTGAACCTTGGCGTTCAAGGCGATCTCTTCGGCCATGAACAGGTCCGCTTGAGAATCCACATAAAGGTGACAGACCCCTTTATAGTGCTTGAGCACGGGCATACGGGCATGCTCCGTCACGAAGCGGATCAATTCTTCCCCCCCGCGCGGAATCATGACATCGATCTGTTCCTCCAGTTTGAGCATATCGAGGACGGCGTCCCTGTCCGTTGTTCCCACAAGCTGGACCACTGTTTCGGGAAGCCCCGCATCCTTCAAAGCCCCCTGCAAAATGTTTGTCAGACATCGATTGGAGTGAAAGGCTTCAGAGCCACCCCGAAGAAAAACGGCATTGCCGGCCTTGATGCAGAGGGCCGCCGCATCCACAGTCACGTTGGGTCTGGATTCATAAATGATTCCAATCACTCCCAGAGGAATTCGCATTTTGCCCACACGCAGTCCGTTGGGGCGGGTCCACATGCGGGTGATTTCTCCGACGGGATCAGGCAACATGGCCACTTCACGCAAGCCGCTCACCATCTCTCCGACAACTTTGTCGGTCAAACGGAGCCGGTCCACTTTGGGCTTGGAAAGTCCCTTTTCCAGAGCCGCCTGTATATCTTTCTCGTTGGCAGATCCGATCGCCTGACTTTCTCTTTCCAGCGCAACCGCCATGAGTTCCAGCGCCTGCCGCTTGACGCCACTGTTCACATTTGCCATATGACGAGCCGCCTCGCGCGCCCGCTTACCCATCATGAGGATTTCTTCACGCATCGGTTCCTCCCTCAGCCCTCTCTTCTTCGATGTCTTCACCGGACAGGACAAAATTATTCCGGTGGATCACCTCGTCTGAATGCTTATAGCCGATGATCCCTTCGATCTCTTCCGTGTGCCGCCCTTTGATCTGGTCGATTTCAGTGGATCTGTAGTTGCACAAGCCTATTCCGATGACGTTCCCCGCCTGATCCAGGCAGCGAACGGGTGTCCCTACACCGAATGTGCCGCGGATTTCGCGAATTCCTATGGGGAGAAGGGATTTCCCCCTTTTTTGAAGAGCCAATACCGCTCCATCATCCAGGATAAGATCTCCTGCCGGCTTGGGCAGATTGGCCAGCCACAGCTTCTTGCCGTGATAGAGTCTTTTGCGCGGCAGGAAGAGCGTCCCGAGTTCTTCCCCTTCAAAAAGCCTCAGGAGTATATCACGCTCTTTTCCTGGAGCAATGATCATGGGAATCCCCGAAGCGAGGCACTTCCTAGCCGCATTGACCTTGCTCAACATGCCCCCCGTTCCCACAGCGCCGGGCTGCGGAGTGGCGCATGCCAGCAGCTTCGCATCCACTCGATTTACTACCGGGATGAGGCGTGCCGAAGCATGTGTTCGGGGATCACAGTCATACAACCCCTGCGTATCCGTCAAATTGATCACGAGATCCGCTCCGATGAGGCCGGCAATCATGGCGGAAAGCTGGTCGTTGTCTCCAAACTTGATCTCTTCAACGACCACCGTATCATTTTCATTGATGATGGGCAATATTCCCCAATCCAGGAGGGTTTCCAGGGTATTGCGCGCATTGAGATACCGATGACGATGCGCCAGGTCCTCACTGGTAAGCAGCAACTGAGCCACGAGCAGTTCGTATTTGTCAAATGCGGCCTCCCAGGACTCCATCAAGACCCCCTGGCCGACCGCAGCCGTTGCCTGCTTATGAGGAATGGTACGAGGGCGTTCGGACAAACCGATCTTCCGCACTCCGGAAGCGACAGCACCCGACGTAACAATGACAATCTGGCAATCCCCGTTGCGTTCCCTCAGTTCCGCAATCTGATCACTGAGACGGTGAATCATGACCCGGTTCAATCCACGCGGACCCGTCAAAACGGCACTTCCCACTTTGATGACCAACCGACGACAACGGCTGAAAAACGACTTCCGGTCCGTAAGATCTAACGTCACCTCTAAACTCCTCCCTCTCCTTTTCTTGAGAAAGCATACGGAAAAATCATCTTCAAAATCTGCAGACAACCGTCCTGGCACGTAACGCAGAGTCCCCTGGAATCAACCCGACTCCTCTTCGGTTTCATGGAGCATTTGAGCCAAAAGGCGCACCAGTTCCTTGACTCCCTCCTTGCGAAGAGCGGAAACAAGTAAAACCGGATAGCCCAGTTTGCCATATGCTTCGGTGATCGCACAGAGTTTCCCGGAGGAGGGAATCATATCGATCTTGTTGAGGACAATGATCTTCTTCTTGTCTTGAATCACGTCCGAATAATTTTTCAATTCATTATCCACCTGCCGATAGGGATGCAGCGGGTCGTCCTGGGGGAGTTGTGAAACATCGACTAGATGGACCAGGATGCGTGTCCGCTCGATGTGGCGCAGAAACCGAATGCCCAAGCCGGCCCCTTGGTGCGCCCCTTCGATCAAGCCGGGAATATCCGCCACCACAAATGGCGGAGCATCTCCATATTGAACGACGCCCAGATTGGGAACAAGGGTGGTGAAAGGATAGTCGGCAATTTTGGGGCGTGCCGCTGAAATGGCTGTAATCAAGGTAGACTTTCCTGCGTTGGGAAGGCCCACCAGTCCTACATCAGCAATGAGCTTCAGTTCCAGGACAAATTCCCGCTCCTCACCTTCCTGACCGTCCTGGGCAAACCGCGGCACCTGCCGAGTGGAGGAGACAAACCGGGCATTGCCCCGCCCTCCCAACCCGCCCTTCGCAGCGAGCCAGCGTTGTCCGGGTTCAGTGAGGTCTATCAGGGTCTCCTTCGTTTCCGCATCCTTGACGACGGTACCCAGAGGCACTTCCAGTATCAGATCCTCACCACTTCTGCCGTGCCGGTTCTGACCGGATCCGTGTTTTCCGGACGTCGCATGAAAGAGATGCCGATAACGAAAATCCAGGAGGGTATGTTTCTTTTCAGTAGCTTCCAGAATAACATCGCCGCCTTTCCCCCCGTCTCCGCCATCCGGGCCCCCTTTGGGCACATATTTTTCGCGCCGAAAACTCACGCAACCATGCCCGCCATTTCCTGCTCTGACCCGGACTTTGACTTCATCCACAAATTTCATAAGCCACCATATTTCAAAATAAAAATGAATTTCAGTTGTGAGCTCCCCTCATGGGGAATAACGGCCGACAGAAGAACCCGGGCCGTAGTTTATCTTCCTTCGGGAAAAAACGAACGGCGTAAGGCATGCGCAGCCCACGGAACGATTCCGTCGATCATGCAAGCCCTGAACATGATCGGGAAATGAGGTGAAAAAGACCCATCCGACTCCTCACTGAAAAGCTGCAACAAACCTGCAGCATTCCACCTTGGAACCGTTGGACAGTGCGGTCGATGGGATGATTTCAAACCACTGCCTTTCAGCATGGGGAAAAAGTAGGCATGGGCCGCAACCTTCTGCCACCCTATTTTCGAGTGAAAGAAAGATGCGGCCCAAAGGAAAGCGCCGCAAGACCAAGCTCACCTGGCCAGGCAAGCTGATCTGCGCCGGGCTTTCCCCGGAATTCTGGGAAGGGGAAAAACTTATTCTTGCGTGGGAATAGGATAAACGCTGATCTTCTGGCGTGTTTTGTCCTTGTATTCAAAAGCCACCATACCATCGATCAAAGCAAAAATGGTATAGTCTCTGCCCATCCCGACATTTTTCCCAGGGTGAAACTGCGTTCCCACCTGTCGCACCAGAATATTTCCGGCCCGAACCAATTCACCCCCAAAGCGTTTGACGCCACGCCGCTGACCGGCGCTATCGCGGCCATTTCGGGAACTTCCGCCCGCCTTCTTATGTGCCATGGTCTGTTCCTTCCGTTATCCGCCTGAAAGCGGAAACCGTTCCGTTGAAAAACGGCCTCTCTTATGCCTGCTTTTCGATTCCATCGATGCGCACCGCCGTATAATACTGGCGATGCCCCTGTTTCTTCTGATAATCTTTACGTCTTTTGGACTTGAAGACAATGATCTTGCGATGGCGCCCCTGTTCCACAATACGAGCCCGGATGGCCACATCCTGCACGAGGGGCTGTCCCACCTGGACCTGTTCGCCATCAGAGAACAAAAGCACCTGGTCCAACGTTAAATTCTCGCCCACTTCACCGGGGAGTTTTTCAAGCTTCACGACCGCCCCGGGCCTGGCTTCGTACTGCCTGCCACCCGATTTAAAAATTGCATACATAGGAAAATCCTCCGACCTTCTCTCTTTACCACTGCTCCGGTTTTCCGGCAGTACCTACCATCATCTCGACAAAAAAAGCGGCCATGAGGCCGCCCAAAGGGGATGGCGGAACCACCCTGTTGTCACATCGTTGCATAAATGCCTTGCTTTAGGATCAGTTCCTGGTATTCTCGCAACTTCTCGCATTCTTCCAAGCACTTATTCTTATCTTCATTCGCACGGTCACAAGTTATACACGGGCTTTTGAGCATGCTGACACCTCCTCAAAAAATATTGGAACACTTTTATATAGTTGACAGCAAGAGATCGTGTCAAGGCCTTTTTATAGATAACTCAGCAATTCTCATTTTGAAAAGTGAACACCCCCCATGCCCCCTTAAATGGGGGTTTTTAGGATAAAGTCCCTTTGAAGGGGGATCGAGGGGGATGTTGGAAGTGACAGCACCATGAGGACCATCCAAAATGAGAATTGCTAATAGATAATTACTCACCAGAAGGGTATGAACGCAGAGGATAAAGTGTTTTCGTTCATAATCCGATACCTCACCATGAACGGAAAACCAGTAACGAACCCGTGATCTCGGACGACCGGTCGCCCTGAGGTATCGAAGGGCGAAATCAAACTTACAAAAGGTTCTGAGGGAAGTTCAGAAAAATAGACGTTCTCCCGCTTTCTGCGACATGTGCGTAGTCTGCGGACATGCAAATGGTGATGAACAGCTACGAAGTTGACAGTCTGAGAGAAAAACAGTAGTTTCAGCACTGCAAAGAGTGAAAATGTTTTTTCATCGGTCTGCTTTTTCCATCAAAAACAGGTGAATCATGTTCATAATAAGCAATCTCTTCACTGCCCTGGCCACAATTCTCCATATAGTTCTCAATGCCTACATGTGGCTCATCATTGCGCGGGCTGTTCTCTCCTGGGTCAACCCGGACCCGTACAACCCCATTGTCCGATTTCTCTACAGCGTGACGGAACCCCTTCTTTTAACTATTCGGCGCCGCATACCGATAAGCTTCGGGGGGATCGATTTTTCACCCATGATCGTGATTCTGGCGATCATCTTTCTGGACAGTTTTTTGGTGAGGACTCTGGCGCAGTTGGCTGTGATGATGGGCGGTTAGTTCGGAGGAATTAACGGGTTATGGGATGGAATGCGGTCGAAATACAGCATCGGCGTTTTCGCATGCGCTGGATGGGCCTGGATCCACACGAAGTCGAGATGTTCGCTCAGCAGATGGCGGAAGAATTACAGATCCAAAAAAGAGATAACGCCTCTTTGCGAAAAGATCTTCAGGAGCGCGAAGAGGAACTCAAGGAATACAAGCAACGTGAAAAGACCATCCGCAACGTCTTGATGAGCGTTCACAAAAGCGCCGAACAAATCAAGGAAAATGCAGAGAAAGAAGCCAAACTGATTGTGGCCCAGGCGGAACTCAATGCGGAAAATATCCTGCGCGGAGCCAATCAGCGTTTGACTCAACTTCATGAAGAGATCGGCGAGCTGAAACGGCACAGGCTTCAGCTGGAGAGCAAACTGCGTTCTGTCCTGGAATCCTATCAGCAACTGCTCGATCTGGAAAAAGAAGATGCGAAAGAGGATGAACAGCCTGCCAAGGTTACATTGTTGAGCCGCTGAAACCGGCATTGACTCTTTTCAAATAAATTGTCATTCCGGGAGGCACCCTAGCACGATGAAAAGCCCCCGGAAGTTTGTTTTCCAGGTAATATATGGGGAAAAAAGATGGCTATCAGTAAAGAATTATTGGATATTTTAGCATGTCCCAAATGCAAGGGAACCATCATTCTCAACGAGACGCAAGATGGTCTGATCTGCAACAATTGCAAACTCATCTACGAAATCCGGGATGGTATCCCCATCATGCTGATTGATGAGGCCAAGCCCTTACAAGAGTAAGGCCCTCTTCCATGCACAACCATTTTCATCTCTCGCGGGAACAGAAGCGACATCTCCTGGAAGCCATAGAACGATTTCCTCACCGCCGCATTCTGGTAGTCGGCGACCTTATGCTGGACCTCTTCATTTGGGGGGAGGTACGCCGCATTTCCCCCGAAGCTCCTGTGCCGGTAGTGGAAGTGTGTGAAGAAAGCCGGCTTCTGGGAGGCACAGCGAATGTGGTGCACAATGTCGCCTCTTTGGGAGGACAAGTGCTCGTAACGGGAATCATCGGAGACGACGGGCCGGGGGAGGAACTGATGCAGCTTTTGCGGAGTATCCATGTCCCCACCGAGGGCCTCGTCGTCGAAACGGGCAGACCGACTACCATAAAGACACGGATTATTGCTCAGAATCAGCAAGTGGTCCGTTTCGACCGTGAATGCCGGATCCCGCTGCGGAGAGAGTCCGTCGGAGACATTCTTTCTCACATTGCAGGCAACCTGGAAAATATTGACGGTATCATCGTTTCGGACTATGCCAAAGGTGTGGTGACCCCGGAATTCATGGACGCCTTGAGATCTCTTACCGCCACATGCCGCTTCCCCGTGATTGTCGATCCCAAAGTGCAGCATACTGAGCTCTACCGGCATTTCACCATGATCACCCCCAACCATCACGAAGCCTCCAGAATGAGCGGTATTGAAATACGCGATGAAAAATCACTGGTTGAGGCGGGAAGAATCCTGTTGAAGCGCCTTCAATGCAAAACGGTTCTCATCACACGGGGGAAGGAAGGCATGAGCCTTTTTCATCAAGATGGGGAGGTATTTCACATCCCCACGGTGGCGAGACGCGTTTTTGACGTGACGGGTGCGGGCGATACGGTCATTGCAACTCTGGCTCTTGGTATCGTCGCGGGTTTGTCCATGGTGGAAGCGGCTCTTCTGGCCAATCTCGCCGCAGGAATCGTGGTCGGTGAGGTGGGAACCACCGCCGTCGCAGCGTCCCAACTTTTCCAAACGGTCGAGAAGGCTCAGAGCGAATAGGGATGAGTCGCTCTTGAAATCCCCATTCACCACGGAGACACAGAGATTACGGAGGAATCCCATAAGAATTCCAAAATCTTCTCCGTGCCCTCCGTGTCTCCGTGGTGAATAACGGGATGTTAAAATCCGCCAGCTCCAATAAAAGCGCTCTCATGGCTCATGAAAGAGGGCCTTCGTCTGAGGAACAAAAGCGTGATGGGGAAATCGCAGGTTCTGCAGTTTGCGGTATCGATGCCTGCTTTGCACGAAATGGAGATGTGGATGGCGACCTGTTCAGCTCTATTGCGAGATAATCATGAGTGAACCCAGAAAGCCCTCACCTGCCAAGCTCATGATGGGGATCCTTTTTCGCGATTTCGACCTGCAGCGACGTGTGCTGAAGCGTCTGTGCGAAGAGTTCGGCCCCATGGATTTCTTGACGGAACCTGAGCCCTTTTCCTACACACATTACTATGACCGGGAAATGGGAGCCGGGATTTATCGCCAGACGGTGAGCTTCCTGCAATTGGCGCCGCTGGAAAGCCTTCCGGACATCAAGTTTTTCACCAATGCGCTGGAAAAGGAAAATTCTCTCGATGGCAGACGGCAGATCAATCTGGATCCTGGGTTGCTCAGTGAGGAAAGGCTGATCCTTGCCACGGGGAAAAACTACACGCACCGCATTCATTTGAGAGACGGGATTTATGCCGATTTGACTCTTATCTATCAGGGTGGGGCTTATCAGAGCCTGCCTTGGACGTACCCCGACTACCAGAATCCGGAATTGCGCCATTTCCTCGGCATCTTGAGAATGAAGCTTGCCTTTCAACGAAATGGGCGATTGCCTCGAAAGTACATAACAAAAGGAGAAAACCCTTGATTTGCAGTATGACCGCTTTTGGACGGACCCAAAAGGAAGAATCCGGTTACTCCGTTACAGTTGAAATTCGGAGCCTGAACGGCCGTTATCTGGATATCGTTTTGCGCCTGCCCAAAAACTATCTGGAGTTTGAAGAGCCTCTGCGCAAGCAGATCGCCCAAGTTGCGCGGCGCGGCCGGGTTGAAGTGTTCGTGCAAATCGAAACCACACAGATTGAACAAAAAGCACCCCGCCTGCATATCCCACTGGCCCGCTACTATTGGGCACAACTTCAGGAACTGCATCGGGAACTTCCCGGAATCGATCCTCCCAAAATGGAACATCTTCTCAGGATCCCCCACATTTTCGAATCCCACAAGGAAGAAGGGGATAGAGACGTTCTTCAAAAGATCCTCATGAACGCCGTTGCAGAAACCCTCGAACAAGTCCGTCAGATGCGATGCCGTGAGGGCGAAGCGCTTTTGCAGGACTGCCTCAACCGCCTGTCGACACTGCGCCGGGAATTGGCGGTGATCGACAGCAGGAAGGATCTGATCCTGGAGGAATATCAGCAGAGGCTGAGGGACAGGATTCAAGAACTTCTGGGCGATATCCAGGTGGATGAAAACCGCATTTTGCAGGAAGCGGCCTGTTCTGCAGAGCGCTCGGACATCAATGAGGAGATTGTCCGATTGAACAGTCATTTCGACCAACTGGAGACGCTCCTGACCACATCCAGGGAGGCGGATGGAAGAAAACTCGACTTTCTTACCCAGGAACTGCACCGTGAAGTCAACACGATCGGCTGCAAAACAGGTGACCTGGAGGCCCTTCAGGCGGTTGTGCGCATGAAGAGCGAAATCGGCAAATTGAAAGAGCAGGTCCAAAATGTGGAATAAACAATGCGTTCAGGCCCACTCCGTCGGGCGAAAAACAGACGCCGGGATAAAACGTTTCGTTCACCTGCGAAATATGATGGCTTGAGACCCATGCCAAAGTGAGGTTCTTATGGAAGTCAAATTGTTGAATATCGGTTTTGGGAATACCGTGCTCGCCAATCGAGTCGTTGCCATTGTCTCTCCTGCATCCGCTCCCATGAAGCGTCTCAAAGAGGATGCCAAGCTGGCCAACAAGCTTGTAGACGCCACCATGGGCCGTCGCACACGGTCCATCATCATCACCGACAGCGATCATGTCATTCTCTCGGGCGTACAGGCCGAAACCATCGCTCAAAGGCTGTTGACCGACAACAACCCCAAGGATGTCAACCTTCTCAAGGCGGAAAAAGAATAGAATCATGCTTCCACAGGATCAGAGAGGTCAGCTTTTTGTCATTTCAGCCCCTTCGGGCGTAGGCAAAACCACCATCATCCGGACCATCCTTGCGCAATGGCCAAGCCTGCGTTTTTCCGTTTCTTGCACGACCCGTTCCCCTCGCGCTGGGGAAACTCCGGGCAAGGACTACCACTTTCTGAGCCATGAAGAATTTGAAAGGGGCATCCAGTCGGGCCGGTTTCTTGAATGGGCCCAGGTACACGGCCAATACTACGGAACGGACGGTGAACAGATCGAAGAGTGGCTGATCGACGGCGAAGATGTGCTTCTGGATATTGATGTTCAGGGAGCCCGCCAGGTGCGTTGTGCCCATCCAGGCGTACAGAGCATTTTCATCCTTCCACCTTCCATGAAGGCCCTGGAAGAAAGGCTTCGAGGCCGTAACACCGAATCCCCTGAACAACTGGCCGCACGATTGACCGCCGCCCGGAAGGAAATCCAAGAAGCTCACTGGTATGATTACATTGTCGTAAACGATATTCTCGAAGACGCCATCGCCGACCTGCAGGCCATCTTGCGTTCCTGCCGCTGCAAGAGAATGTTTCAACTGGAAAAAGTAAGAACCTTCCTGATTCCCCAAACGCCTTTCTAATTTCCGTCCGGCAAATGGATTCCCTCTTCGGGAGGGCAATGGAGATTTCAACTTCCATCTGACAGATTCTTGTAATCATTTTTTCACACTACGGAATTTTTACCATGCAGGGACAACGCAAAGAAAGACACACCGAAACAGCCTCGAGACGGCATTCGGGGAAAGGGCCTCAACACCCGCCCCAGGATTTATGGATATCGGGGATAAATCCGGTTCGAGAAGCACTCCGGGCGGATCGCATGGTGATCCGGGAGATGATTCTTGCCAGAACGGACCAGAGAGTTCAGGAGCTCATGGATTGGGCAAAGCAAAAGGGTATTGCCTTGCGGCATGAAACCCGGGAATTTCTGTCAACGCAGGTGGGGCACGATCATCATCAGGGAGTAGCTCTGCGCGCGAACGAATACCCTTACGCTTCATTGGAATCCATCCTGGAAGGGGCTGCAGGCGAGCGTGAACCGGTCATTATTCTGGACTGCATTCAGGATCCTCAAAACTTCGGGGCATTGCTGCGGAGCGCTTGTTTCCTCGGAGCGAAGGCGGTCGTTATTCCCTCGGACCGATCGGCCAGGGTCACCGCCGCAGTCATCAAGGTGGCTGCAGGCGCGACCTCCTATATCCCCATCGTGCAAGCGACCAACCTGACGCGTGTTCTGGAAACCCTGAAAGAATCGGGACTCTGGATCGTGGGCCTGGATGTAGCGGGAAACCAATCCCTCTACGAAGCGGACCTCTCACTCCCTCTGGGTCTGGTGGTGGGAAACGAACAGAAGGGGCTGCGCCCCCTGGTGCGCAAACATTGTGACTTCCTGGTGCAAATTCCGGTTCTCGGCCCCATTCAATCCCTCAATGCCGCAGCCGCCGGCGCCATCGCTCTGGCGGAGGTGCAACGCCAACGGCTCACAAAGCGAAAGTAGGCGGTCCTCACCCCGTCCATCTTTCCCTCAATCCGGAGAGAAGCATCCTTGTTCCAAAGCCCGGCACGGAAACCGGATCAAGTAGACCGCGAACCAAAAAGCGCCGTACCGATACGAACCAGAGTGGACCCCTCTTCGATGGCGACCTCGAAATCATTGCTCATCCCCATGGAAAGCTCCGTCAATTCTTCAGGCCGTGAGGCGGCCTCACGGAGTTGCTCCAGGAGTTGCCGAAGCATGCGCAGGTAGGGCCGCACTGCGTTGGGATCGTCAAAGTAGGGAGGCAGAGTCATGAGTCCCCGAACAATCAGGCCGTCATATTGGGAAACAGCCCGGAAAAGATCCGGAAGCCCCCCGGGTGAAACACCGCTTTTGCTCTCTTCTTCCCCCACGTTCACCTGCAGCAAAACGGACAGGCGCTTTCCCCGCTTCTGGACTTGCCGGTTCAGTTCGCGGGCCAGGCTTTCCCGGTCTACCGTCTCCACCCAGTCAAAGCATTCCGCAGCCACTGCGGCCTTGTTGGACTGCAAGTGTCCGATAAAATGCCAGGAAACCTTCATATCCGACAGAAGTTCGATTTTTTTTCGGGCCTCCTGGATGTAGTTTTCCCCGAGAATCGTTATTCCTGCCAGTACGCCCTCCCGAATGCGTTCCACGGGAACGGTCTTGGTCACTCCCACAAGCCGCACATCCGAGGGATTACGCCCACACCGCAGACAGGCTTCTTCGATTCTTTTTCGAACGACGCTCAGATTTTCAGCAATAGCGGTCATGGTTATTCCATCCTTGTGTCATTTCACCACTGCAGGGGCTATGACCCGGTGTTGCATCAGATATTCCAGGGTTTCACATAATGGGAGCCCCACCACATTGGTGTAGGAACCCTGGATGGAATGCACCAAAAATGCGCCCCTCCCCTGGATGCCGTAGGCTCCAGCCTTGTCCATGGGCTCTCCCGTATCGACGTAGGCGCTTATTTCGGCGGCGCTCAATTCCTTGAAATGGACAAACGTCCGCACGGAACGAACGTAGACAATCTGCCGGTAAGAATGCAGGAGGCATACCCCGCTGATCACCTCGTGGGTCCTATTGGAAAGCCGTCTGAGCATGGAGACCGCTTCAGCGGCATCCCGGGGTTTGCCAAAAAGCACGCCTTCGAGCACCACGATGGTATCTGCGGCCAAAATCCAGCGATCCGGGTACATCTTCGAAACCACGCGAGCCTTTTCTTCCGCCCACCGCACCACAAGTGTTTCAGGCGCTTCACCTTCTCCTCCCGCCTCTTCGGTTCCACTGGGAACAACCTCAAAACTAAGCCCCATGGAACCGAGCAATTCCCTTCGCCGCGGAGAAGACGAAGCCAGCACCAATGGTTCAAGGTTACGAAATATGGCTTTTTCCCTTGAGGATAGGGTCGTCATTTTATCACAGCTCGCAAAACTTTAGACTGTTCTATTCCGAAAATTCTGTGGGCATTGCAGGTGGTCTGAAAAGCCACCTCGGCAAAGGAACACCGCCGCAAATCGGCCACCTTCTGTGCCGTATAAAAGACATATGAAGGTTCATTGGCCTTTCCACGGAAAGGCACGGGCGTCAGATAAGGGGCATCGGTTTCCACCAGCAGGCGTTCCAGGGGAGCCCGGCGCACGACATCTTGAAGCGTTCCGGCCTTGGGAAAGGTGACGGTGCCCGGAACGGAGAGGTAAAAGCCCAGATCCAGGCAGCGCTTCGCTATGGGCCAATCTCCCGAAAAACAGTGGAGAACGACGCCCTTGAGAGAAGAGACGTACTCCGTGATGATCCCCATAAAATCGCCATAGGCTTCCCGGATATGAAAAACCACGGGGAGTTGCACTTCGCAGGCCACTTCCAGCTGCCGGTGCAGACATTCCTTTTGAAGTGCTCTGGGTTGGCGGTCCCGGTAGTAATCCAGCCCTATTTCTCCCACAGCCACCACACGATCCTGGCGCGCCAGATTCCGCAGACTGTCCAGGGAATCTTTATCCAGCACAAAAGCATCATGGGGATGAATCCCCACGGCGGCATAGAGTTGAGGATGACTCTGCGCCAGTTCCACCGCTTTGCGACTGGTGGAAAGATCGATGCCTATGGTTACGATTTCCTCGACCCCCTTTTGAGCGGCACGATCAAGCACTGCATCGAGGTCGGTTGAAAATTCTGGAAAATCCAGGTGTGCGTGAGTATCGATGAGTTTTTCCAATTTCGTATCTTCTTTCTGCATGTTCTTCAGAGAGGACAACTTTCCTTAAAAAACGAGCCACTCCAAGCAACTACGGAATCCCGGCTCCATGCCTTCTGCCTTTTTGCCTTGCTCGCCCCCTATTCTCCATCTATAATGTCTCCCATTTCAACCAGTTTTCTGGTTGCGCACCACGCAGTTTAAAAACCGTGGTCCGCTCCATGGGTCTCCATCCAGGGAGCAACAGGATTGAATCGGGCAACAGCATTATAACGGACATTGGCCATGGCTCATGTGCACAATGGCTTCTGCCGCCGTTGCCCCGATATTTTTTTCGACGCTGTTTTACGCAGTCAGCTACGCTTGAGCGATGTTTCAAATGCCAATAACGATGACTCTCGACCCGACGGGACTATACGCAATGAAAAAGAGCCGAATACCTACTGTTTTCATCATGCTTCTTATCATGATTTTCATGTCACAGGCAAGCTGGGCAGCCAGGGCATATATCACCGATTCCGCACCCGTTCCTCTGCGTTCAGCTCCCAACAAGCAGAAAAAAGCCATCGCCACCCTTCCGCCCGGCACCAGTGTAGAGGTTTTAAAAGCACCCGAATGGACCATGGTGCGCTATACTCCGGAATCCGGCGACCCAAAGAATGGCTGGGTTCCAACTTCATCCATCGGGTCGCGCCCCCCCGAGGAAACGCTCACTAAAGAGTTGGAAGCAGAAAACTCCGCCCTCAAAGAAAAACTGGCAAACCTTGAACGTGAGAAAAACGAGTTGACCCAGAAGCAAAATGAACTGAGTGAAAAGTTGGGCAAACTGACAGGCTCTTACGAATCACTCAAGAACGGTTCTGCAGATTACCTGAAACTCAAGCAGGAATACGATTCGGCCAAATCGACTCTGAGTTCTGCCCAGGAAAACATTCAAACACTCATGCAGGAGAATGAAAACCTGAAGCTTTCTCAGAAGATCAAATGGTTTGGGGCCGGGGGGCTGGTGCTCGTTTTAGGCTGGTTTATCGGATGGATCACCGGGCGCCAAGGCAAAAAGCGCCGTTCCAGCTATTTTTTTTAAACATATTAGATATTTAATATAATTTTACTTTCTCTTTTCGATGAAACTTCAAACTCGAAAGGTTATATTGACAGCCGTTCACCCCCTATGCTATTGACTGAATGGATTTCATGAAAAGGCCCCCGTAGCTCAGGTGGATAGAGCACAAGATTCCTAATCTTGGTGCCACAGGTTCGAATCCTGTCGGGGGCACCACCTTAAACACAATGCCTACGGGAACTTATGAGAAATCTTAAGTTCCTTTTTTGTGCTCTTCAACCCTTGCGTGCATCACCCTGAAAAGATGTAACGTACATCACGCTCTACAGCTCGTTCTCGTAACTGGACAGTGGGAAATTCTATGTAAGTGATTGATTTTACAAGATTCCACTTTGACACTACGGCAGAAGTAGCCACTGATTGTTTGCCTTTAAAATCGGCAAGTTACGCTCTGGGCAGGCCAAGCTTCGAAGGTTTTCGTGTAGAATCGTATACTCAATGACACAGGGATGTAGGGTGCGTTGAATGGAATGAAACGCAACAAAAGTATTGCCCCCTCGAAAGATGGTATGACATGATGTCGTGTTTCGCGGGCTCAACGCGACCTAAGAGCCTATCCAAAAACCTACCTCGGCAGCGGACACCCCCCTTGGTCCCCCCTCAAGGGGGGACCAAGGGGGGTGTCGCAAAGTCCACAGGTGGTTTCTGGATAGGTTCTAAGACTGCTCTTCGGCAAGGATCGGATTCGACACTTCCCGGACGCCTGGGTACAGTGCGGACGCTTCGTTGGCCGCAATAAGGTGGAAGCCCGCGAAGCCCGATAAGAAAAGAACACAAATAAGGATTTGAATCCTGAGCTTCATGCAAGAAATCGTTCCAGGTTATGAACAAAACGAAAAGAGGGGACACATGTCCCCCCTCCAGGTGTCTCAGAAGAAAACCTTGCTTCGAGACGACATCATTTCACGTAGACGAAGATCGGGTTGGAGTAGAACCAGAGGTCGTTCCATGCTTCTTGAGCAGCGGAGATTTTGCGGACCCCATTAGCATCCTTATCTAATGTGACCAGAGCATCCGGCAGCGGGTTGCCGGCCTCATCGGTCTCATGGGGAGTATTCACCGGCACGTTTGTTCCGCGGAGCCGGAAGTACATGCTGTCGTCAAGATCCTTGATCCGATAACTGATCACGTTGTAGCCTTGGCGATCGGTGCGCCAGTCGTCAGCTGTGAAGGTGGCAATGACCTTGGTTGTTTCATTGGTGGCTTTTGTGTAGTCCGGGCTGGACGAATCGACTTTACCTGTGATTTTGCCGGCGATGAGGTCGATGTGATCCACCACGGGGGCCGGACAAGATGTAACGAAAGTGCCGTCGGCTACGCAGTTGTTGGTCGAGGGGCTTTTGAATTTGATGGTGAGAACCAGTGGCTCTCTGGACTGGTACCGGTCTTTGATACGGAGGGTGCCGCCCATGGAGGCCAGCTCCATGCGGCTCTGGGCGCTGAATTCGAGGTGGTCGATCAAGTCACCGTGCACGAAATAAGCATCACCCGACCTCAGGCCGTCGGCGATCTCGTCGGGATCGTGCTCGCCGTTCCGATTTTTGTCAATGACATGAACATAGGTCTTTTGATATTCGCCGGGATAGAAATCATCACCGCCTGCCGTCCAATGGGTGTGATAGTCGGAATTTGCGTAGTTGAACCAGTGCCGTCCTTCTCCCAGCAGGGCATCCCACAGACCGCCCACCTTGGCCGTATAGTAGCCAACGCCACCGTAGGTGCCGCCGAAATCACTGGAGGTGCAAACGCCGTCCACGCAGGTGACCTTATTTCCGAGACCGCGGAAATCGTTGACCTGATGCCCCGGAGCGCCTTCAAAGCCAAAGCAGACGTCCGGAGCGGTGTTGTTGAAATCGCGAAAATGCTCGATGTTATATCCGCCGTCGCTTGAACCGGTCTTGAACACACCGGCCCGTTCGATATGGGCGAAAATGATCCAGCCATTGTCAATCGTTCCGGCCTTGTATTGTTCCTCCATCCATTTACAAGCTGCAACAGCGTCTGCGTGACGGTCCGAGCCAAGAGGTTTTGTTGCCTGTGTGTCGGGGTCTCGTCCATTTTGCTTGGCCAGAATCCCGTAGGGAGTGACCTCGCCGGTGCGGCTCTTGTCCGTATCGCTCTTGTCGAACTGATACTCGAAAGCACTGATCGCGCCGGCATCCTTGGCGACGATAGCCGTGCTGCAATGTTCGTGGCCAGGAACATTCCACTCGAGGCCGGAGAAGATCCTCTTGTCAGGATAGAGCGCCCGAGCATCCAAAATGTCGGGAAAAACGAAGTCTCTCAGGCTCTGCCAGCGCCACATGTTGCCGGATGCTGCGTTATCGCCCAGAATTGGGTTGACCGGGTACTTCGTGGTATCGAGCCACTTGACACCATCGCCGTCCCGGTTCCGGCTCCCGCCGTGCTCGGAATTGGCCCACCAGTCCAAACCGAACTCATTGTCTTTCTCCATCACGAAGTCAAAGCTGGTGCTGCCGTCAGTGTAAAGCGTATGCTGATGAAAATCGCCTGCCAGCCACCTTTCTGCAGGCTTTGGACAATGCTTGGCCGACGCCGGACTCAGCCCGCCGCAGAGCAGCGAGAAGGCCGCTGTTACGGCAGCAACCTTCGCGAAGGACGTCGTAGCTTTCTTTAACCAAGGACTACCAATCATTTTTCATTCCTCCCTAGTGTGATTAGAACCGGCCATGGAAAAACTGATACCCATCTCGTGCGGACGATCCATCAGGTAGTGCCGCACCTCCAATGTTCATAGCGATGCCAGTATGCAGGCGAATGAAGGCCATTTAATGTCAGATTCGTGTCGTTTGCGTATCAAAAGGCGTTCGCGCTGGGGACGGATGCGAAACCTCATGAAGCTAGCGTCGGGATCATGGGCAAGTTTTTCCTTAGAAATTATCTCAAAACGGTCCGAATACCCTTGATCGTCATTCCGATGGAAACCGGAATCCAGGCATTCTCGATAGAGCTGGACCCTGGCTTCCGCCAGGGTGACGGTATGAACGAATTTTGAGATAATTTTTTAATAAAAAGGAGTGAAGTAAAAGGAATTTGAGGGGACGGGGAAAGGCTGGTCTATTTTCAACCGCCATGGCGGCCGATTTTCTCACCGCCCATTTGGGACTATTTTCCCGGCGTCGTTGGGTTCTGTTGACATTTGATTAAAGTTCAACATTTTCAAATAGATGCTTGATCTGCCTCGAAGCGGTCCTTGCCGGTGCAATGCCTTATGGATTCGGCCTCTACGAGAACGTTTCGATCTGAAATGCCAACAGCGCCTAGTGCTGCCAGAGAATGTAGGGGGCTTCGAGTGGAATTGCGGCATCCGGCCCCTTTGGGATCACTCGTGCCGTGTAGTCCATGACTGAACCCACGGCAGGCACCCGAGCATGATACACATAGCCGTGAGCGCCGCTCAGCTGCCGCCCTCGCTCCATTTCCCGCCGCACTGGACGATCGTCCTGATTCCCATCGGCGTAAATCTCTACACACACTGCATTCGGGTCAAGATCGCCAAGATAAACCTGAACCTCAAAACGGAATTGCTTCTCGTCCGTCTCGACAGTCACTGTGCCAAACCGAACCTGCAGCCAGTTCTGTTCAAGGGTTCGCTGCCAGTCTACAATCCTGGCGCCCAACCGTCCTTTTTCAGAAGCACGCGATTGATAGGCTGCAGCACTTGGCAGGTAGTATTTTTCAGTGTATTCGCGCACCACGCGGTTGGCGGAAAAACGCCCTGTGAGCCGCGCCATGCTTTCGCGCATGTGCGAAATCCATTCTGCCGGTATGCCGTCGTGGTTTCGCATGTAGAACATGGGGATCACTTCCTGTTCCAACAGGGTGTACAACTGGTCCGCTTCAAATGCGTCCCAGCCGGGGTCATCGTCATGCTCCATTCCATCGCCCAGCGCCCAACCGACCTCGGGAGTGTAAGCTTCCGCCCACCAGCCATCGAGTTCGGAGAGGTTGAGACCTCCATTCACGAGGACCTTCATACCGCTTGTGCCGCATGCTTCCCAGGGGCGGCGCGGTGTATTGAGCCAGAGATCCACCCCCTGTACCAACTGCTGAGTGAGTTCCATGTCGTAATCGCTCAGAAAGATCACGTGCGAACGCACTTCCTGCCTGCAAATGAAGTTCATCCAGTCTTCAATCATGGCCTGCCCCGATGCGTCGTCCGGATGGGCCTTTCCGGCGATGGCGAGCTGCACAGGACGCTGTGGGTCGGTCAGGATGCGAATCAACCGCGCCGGATCATGGAGCAACAGGTTCGGTCGCTTGTATGCGACAAACCTGCGTGCAAAGCCCATGGTCAAAATGTCCGGGTCGAAAATCCGGCGCGCCCGAGCGATTTCTTCGGGCGCTGCCCCCCGCTCGGCCAGTTGCCTCGACAGACGATTTCGCACGTTTTCCACAAAGATTTGGCGAGCCTGCGAACGCATCTGCCAGAGATCAACATCCGAAACGCTTCGAAGGTCCGTTTCCAGTGTCTCCATCTCACCGAGCCAGCGTTCTTTTCCACAAGCATTGGTCCACAAAAGGTCGGCCATGGCTGAATCCCAGGTCGCCACATGGATACCGTTGGTCACATGTCCGATCGGTACCTCCTTTTCCGGCCAGCGAGGAAATAGAGGCTGGAAAATGCGCCGGCTCACCTGCCCGTGGAGGCGGCTCACTCCGTTGACCGCGCCACTGCCTCTAACCGCTAGATAGGCCATGTTGAACGGCTCGAGGGAATCGTTCGAATTCGCACGGCCCAGAGCGAGCAGTTTATCAATGGAAATGCCGAGCCGCTGCTGGGCGTAAGCACCGAGGTATTGTTCCATAAGGGCTGGAGGAAAGAGATCGAACCCGGCGGCTACGGGCGTATGAGTAGTGAAAAGGTTGCCTGGACGCACGGCGGCAAGAGCGATGTCGAACGGCTGATCGTTTTCCTCCATGAAACACCGGGCGCGCTCGAGTACGGCGAAGGCGGCATGTCCTTCATTGAGATGACAAACCTCCGGTCGAATTCCGAGTGTTTGAAGAAGCCGCCAGCCACCGATGCCGAGCACGAGTTCCTGTTTGAGCCGCAGTTCCGGCCCGCCACCGTACAGTTCTCCGGTAATGCCCCGATGTACGGGAGGATTGGCCGGATCGTTGGTATCGAGCAGGTAGAGTGTGAGCTGTCCCACTCGTGCCTGCCATGCCCTCAGCCACACCTTGGAACCCGGCAAGGAAATCTCGATCCGCACCCACTCCCCCGCTTTATCCCGAACAGGTAAAATGGGCAATTGCGACGGATCATTGTAGGGATATAGTGCCTGCTGCTTTCCGTTCCGGTCGATCATCTGACGGAAATAGCCCTGCTGGTAAAGCAGCCCGACGCCGACCAGCGGGATCCCCAGACAACTGGCGGCCTTGAATTGGTCTCCCGCTACATTGCCCAGCCCTCCCGAGTAGATAGGCAGGGCCTCACTCAGCATGAACTCCATGCTGAAATATGCGATGGAAGTCAAGGGAGCGTTCGGATACATCCGTTCAAACCATCGGGACCGGTCTTTATCCTGCCGTCTAGCTTCCAATGTCGCCTCTATCTTTCGGAGGTAATTTGAATCTTTGGCCAAATGTTGAAGCCGGGCCCGTGATGCTGTTAGCAGCACAAGCCACGGATTTCGGGTCAGAGACCAGAGTTCCGGCTCCAGTTCACTCCATAGCTCATCAAAGGAGTGATCCCACGACCAATGTAGATCCAGAGCGATTTCAGCGAGGGGCTCCATCCCTTCGACCTGAATTCCGGGAAACAGAAGATCTAAACGCTCCATAGCTGGGGTATCCTTTCGTAGAAGTCAAACGGAAAAACTGGGGGTGCACGTAGAAATTGTCAAACTACATTAAAATGCTATAGTCGAACGATGTTGAAATCCACATTTTTGGCAATAGCTGTTTCCCGATGGCAAGCCGATCCATCGATGCGAAATGTAAGATTTCTACGTCTTCTAAGGGAATTGGCGGATTCTAACATCCCGTTTATTCACCACGGAGACACGGAGGGCACGGAGAAAATTTTGGAATTCTTATGGGATTCCTCCGTGATCTCTGTGCTTGCGTGGTAAAATAAAAGTTTTAAGAGCGGCTCACTCCCTAACTACATATGATTTTTCCTGATTGTTGTGTAGAAAGAAAAACGTTTTTTTCCAGTCGGTAAGGCAGTTACTTCATCGGCAAACCGCTCATTCCAACCTCGGGGTATTGGAATAAATCTTTGGCCTCATCGAACGATTCGGTTCAATTGCAAGAGGTACAGAAAATGAGAGAAATTATCGCATTGAGCGTCTTTTTGATTTTGACGGGACTGGTCATTTTCCTTGTCCTGAAAAAGCACATCGGCAATGGTCTCACTGCCATTTTATTGGCTTTCGCACTGATTTCCGGCTGGAGCATCGCCAACCATGACTGGATGCGGAACGTCCGGTGGGAGGTCCCGGGCATCCAGCCTTTTGAAGACAAGGTCCAAAGCATCAAGCGGGAAGCGATCTCGGCCATTGAAGAGGAATCCAATGCTCGCCGCAAAGCTCTTGCGGCTATGATTGAAGATGTGAAAAGCGCTTCCCAAAACCTGGAAGAGAAGAAAAAGATGGATGAAACGCTCATACAAGCTGCAAAGAAGCTGGATGACGGGCTGAAAGTTCAGGAACAGCGCATGAGGGAACTTCAGGGGCTTGCAGAGAATACGAAGGAGCAGATGATCGCCGTTCACGATGCGACGGCCAACCTCGCCCTCGTGCTCACCCGCCTCATTTACTTGCAGCTCGAAACGAAGGGAGAACCGGGAAACGAGAGGGAAATGAGAGTGAAGCAAGAGATCCTGGACAGTCTGGATCATGTGGTCGGCATGGCCATCCCCAATCCGGAGGAGCGCGAAAAATTCATCTCAGAAGTGAAGAATTTGGTTCCCGCTCCACAATGAAACAGTCACAACAAAAAATGAAAAAAGGCAAAGAGATGCAAGGTGATAGGGAAAGAGGGAAACGCCCTTGAAAAGCGATGTCATCATGAGGCGTGAGCCTTCTTTCATAAAATTTATATGAACAGCCGTCATTTCAGCAGAGGAACAATATCTCCCGCCTTGCCGATAAGACTCAAGTGATAGGCAGCCGTGTAAGGGGTCGGCTCCAGATTGATCTCCACCACCATGGCTCCCGCATTCTTGGCCTGCATTCCCATGGAAGCCGCCGGCTGCACCGTCCCTGAAGTGCCGATCACCATCATCAAATCGCATTTTTGCACCGTACTGTACGCCTGATCCAAAATTTTCGGGTCGAGCATTTCCCCGAACCAGACCACATGGGGACGCAAAAGAGATCCACAAGCCTTGCACAGGGGGAGTTCCGGAAGGGGCACCGTCCGGTCCTCCACCAGGCCGCTGCAACCGGTGCAGCGAAGCCACCAGATATTGCCGTGAAGCTCCAGAATATTTCTGCTGCCCGCCTTGTGGTGGAGACCGTCGATGTTTTGAGTGATGAGAGTGAAGTGGGGCACTTTCTTTTCGATTTCAGCCAAGGCAAAATGCGCAGCATTGGGCTTGAGCGGGGCCAGCAGTTCCCTGCGCCAGTTATAAAATTCCCAGACCAGCCTGGGGTCGCGGGCAAAGGCTTCCGGAGTGGCAAGATCTGTTGCCCGGTACTGCCGCCACAAACCGCCCTCACCCCTGAAAGTCGGGACTCCGGATTCCGCCGAAATGCCGGCACCCGTCAGAACAACGACCCGTTTGGACTGTGCCAGCTTTTCTTTCACGACACGGATTTTTTCTTCAGCGGACTGTTCGATCATGACCGATCCTTCCTGTTCGAAGGTGAGAAAAAGAGGGCAAAAAACGCGGAGAGAAATCTCTTCGAGGCTGCAGAAAGCGATTGCAGCCTCGAAGAGGCGACTGTGGAAGAGAGCGGCCGCCCCTTCCCCTCCCATTTACAGGGAAAGAAGACAAAAAAACTGACGGTTCCAATCGTTATTCATGGGAAGGAATCAGCTGGCCGATCCCCCGGATCTCATGAGATCATCGAAATAATCGATGGTCTTGCGCAGACCTTCTTCCAGCGGGATTTTGGGTTCCCAGTTCAAATGCTGCTTGGCCAGAGTGATATCGGGTCTCCGCATGGTGGGATCATCTTCGGGCAAAGGTTTGAAGATCAGCTCCGACTTCGATTTTGTCATGGCGATCACTTTTTCGGCCAGTTCCAGGATGGTGAATTCCCCAGGGTTCCCCAGGTTTACAGGCCCTGTGAAACTGTCAGGCGTGTTCATGAGCCGGATAAAACCCTCGATCAGATCGTCTACGTAGCAAAAAGAGCGGGTCTGGGTCCCCTTGCCATAAATGGTGATGGGTTTCCCTTCCAGGGCCTGGACGATAAAGTTGGACACCACACGGCCATCCTGCGGATGCATACGCGGGCCGTAGGTATTGAATATACGGGCCACTTTGATGAGCAACTTATGCTGACGGTGATAATCGAAGAAAAGGGTTTCGGCGCAACGCTTGCCTTCATCATAGCAGGAACGCCGACCGATGGGATTCACATGGCCCCAGTAGCTTTCCTGCTGAGGATGCACTTTGGGATCACCGTAAACCTCTGATGTGGATGCCTGCATGATTTTAGCCCGCACTCTTTTTGCCAATCCCAACATATTGATGGAGCCATGCACATTCACTTTGGTCGTCTGAACCGGATCGTTCTGATAATGGATGGGAGATGCGGGACAGGCCAGATTGTAGATCTCATCCACCTCTATATAGAGAGGATAGGTGATATCATGCCGGTACAATTCAAAATAGGGATTATTCAAAAGATGCAAAATATTGCGTTTGCTGCCCGTATAAAAGTTGTCGATACAGAGCACATCGTAGCCATCCTTGAGAAGCCTTTCGCACAGGTGAGAACCCAAAAATCCGGCGCCGCCGGTTACTGCACAACGTTTACGAATATGCATGAAAATTCCTTTCCCAAAGGATCAAAATGAAATCTTCCGTCAGTTCTCTCGACAAGACAAACCATAAACTTCTTTAAATTATTTCCAATACTTAATCTCAAAAGGCCAAACAACTCCAGCAGTTGGCTAAATGTAAATCTTCTCCTGAATTTTTACAATGTCTTCTGCTGAAAATAATACACTCCATTCGATAAATTTCGTTGGATCATATTTATCTGCAATTGTTAATATTTTAGACTATTGATTGGAACTTACAACCACAAACCCTCAACGGTTCGTATAAGCAGTATTGACTTGAGGAGGAATTTTTTCATGGCAGAATGAGCCCGCTCCTTGCCACAACGGATAATACAGGAAGTCACAAAATTTACAGTTGATTACCTCATTTGGTTAGGTTAGAAATCCTCCCGTTCCCTTAAAAAAGATGAAATGTAATCCTTTTCTTTAAGGTGGTATCAAGCTGAGTTGAATCCCAAGGAGGGATTTCTCTATTTAGAGCCTATCCGAAAACCTACCTCGGCAGCGGACACCCCCCTTGGTCCCCCCTCGAGGGGGGACCAAGGGGGGTGTCGCAAAGTCCACAGGTGGTTTCCGGATAGGCTCTTAGAAGCAGTTCGCCCCCTCCTGCATCTTTCCGCCTTCTTTCCTGCAGAGAAGAGCTGACAGACCCGAGGGGTGAACATTTATCCTGATGGAAAGACTACTTCCCGGACGCTGTCGCTTCCGCGCATCCCCAAAGGTGATGGTTAAAAATGATACGCAAGGTTATGCCTTATCTTTTGCCCTACCGTTTACCGTTTCTTTTCGCTTTGACCCAGGTCTTTCTGATGAGTGCCTGTGAAATTCTGAAGCCATGGCCTATTAAAATCGTCATCGACAATGTACTCGGCAACAAACCCATCCCCTGGGAATTTGCGGCCGGGTTTTCCCACCAGACGATTCTCATTCTGTCATGTCTGGGGCTGGTAATGATCTACCTCATCCTGGGGGGAATCACACTCCTCAACAACTATACCACCATCAGAATCGGCCAGCGGATGGTCAACGACCTGCGGCGTGATATTTACAGCCATCTGCAGCGCCTTTCCCTGGCCTTTCACAGCCGCCGCCAGGTGGGTGACCTCATGTACAGGGTCACGGCGGACACCTATGCCATTCAGAGCCTCACCATGAATGGCGTTTTCCCCATCGTTACGGCAGCCGCGCTTTTGGGGGGAATGTTTTTCGTAATGGTCAAAATCGACTGGCAACTCACTCTGCTCTCCCTCGCCGTAGTCCCTGCCCTCTTTGTCACCATTTCACTTCTGAGCGGGCGCATCTCCACCGCAGCAACCCTCGCCCGCCAGCAGGAAAGCGAAGTCTATTCCATAGTGCAGAGAGGCATGTCCGCCATGCGTATCGTGCAGGCCTTCACCAAGGAAGAGGACGAACACAGAAAATTCATGACGGCCAGTGATCTCAGCCTGGATGCCAGTTTGAGGCTTTACACTCTGCAGACCTTTTATTCCGGCGTGATCAATGTAGTCATGGCACTCGGAACGGCTTTCGTGGTCTGGGTGGGAGCACGCCATGTTCTCTCCGGTTCCCTGACAGTTGGCGAAATCGTTGTTTTCACCACATACCTCGCTTCCCTCTACGCCCCCATCAATACCATCAGCCAGACCTGGGGAATCATCCAGGGCGCGAAAGTGGGAGTGCAAAGGGTTTTTGAAATCCTTGACGTAGAAAGGGACATCAAAGAGGGGCACCGGACTTTTCCCCGAGAGGGAGCAAAGGGTGAAGTCGCCTGGGAGGCTGTTTCCTTTGAATATATGCCGGGGCAGCCGATTCTCAAGAAGATCGATCTTCACGTTCAACCGGGGCAAAGAGTCGCCATTGTGGGTCCCACGGGCGTGGGGAAATCCACCATGGTGAGCCTTCTTCCCCGCTTTTATGAACCACAGGCGGGCAGAGTGCTCATTGACGGAACGGATATCCGTGAATTCCAGACCAAATCCCTGCGTCAGCAGATCGCCATGGTGCTTCAGCCGCCCCTTGTTTTTCCCATAAGCGTTCGGGAAAACATTGCCTACGGCCGCCCTGAGGCCACTCTGGAGGAAGTCATCGAAGCCGCCCGTCTGGCGCGCATCCATGAATCCATAGACCGCCTTCCGAACAAATACGACACGGTGATCGGAGAGCAGGGAGCCACTCTGTCCGAAGGGGAAAGGCAGCGCATCACCATTGCCCGGGCCATCCTGAGGAACGCACCCATTTTGATCCTGGATGAACCTACCTCCTCTGTGGACGCCGAAACAGAAGCGCTCATCATGGAGGGGCTCAACCAACTCACCAGAGGGCGTACGACCTTCATCATTGCTCACCGCCTTTCCACCGTCCGGCAGGCAGATGTCATCATTGTCGTTAAGGGCGGCGAAATCGTGGAGAAAGGTGATTTCGAAGAACTGGTGAAGGGACAAGGTCCTTTTGCATCTCTTTACCGCAGTCAATTCAGCCTGGAAGAATAAATATAAATACCGTAGCAAGATATGGAACTTTTCGGCTGTTTTTCGCTTCGTTCGTAGCGAATTCATTCTTGACCCCTTTGCGACGGAAGGCA
Source organism: Desulforhabdus amnigena (assembly GCF_027925305.1). Taxonomy (NCBI): domain Bacteria; kingdom Pseudomonadati; phylum Thermodesulfobacteriota; class Syntrophobacteria; order Syntrophobacterales; family Syntrophobacteraceae; genus Desulforhabdus; species Desulforhabdus amnigena. The sequence goes on from NZ_BSDR01000001.1 coordinate 2,608,806, forward strand.
AAAGACCATGCGAACCTGGATTATCAGACTCTTATCCGGACTGTTTTTTTTGATACTTGGAAGCTGGATTCTCTGGACTCACGACACCTCGCATACAATACAACCAGCCGTGCCGCTAAACGATGGCACACGGTCATGGAACAATTCCAACAGCATTGCAAGGTCTCTCATTCCCAAAAAATCTCTATCCATTCCGACGAATACTTCTGTCCCGTGGCCGATTGCCAGCCAAGAAATGGAAATCCCCGTTGGCTTGCGCCTGATGGTTTTTTCTCCACATCCGGACGACGAGACATTGGCCGCAGGAGGTCTCATCCAGAGAGTACTGGAAAAGGGCGGCAGTGTTCGGGTCGTATTTGTGACCAATGGAGATGGCTATACAGAAGGAGTGCGAACCAGCCTGAAGGAGAAAAACACATCCTCCAACGATTTCATCGAATATGGGGAGAAACGCCACGATGAAGCCCTTGGAGCTCTGCGGGCCCTGGGGCTTCAACCTGAAAACGGTATTTTTCTGGGGTTTCCCGACGACGGCATCGATGACCTGTGGTCACAACATTGGTCCAGCATCAGACCCTATACATCGCCTTATACCCGTTACAGCCGACCGGAATACAAAGAGCGCTTCAGCCGATGGACGGAATATGCGGGAATGGACTTGAAAGAAGAGATCAGCCGCACGCTGGAAGGGTTCATACCCGACTGGATTGTTCTGCCGGATCCACGGGATTACCATCCGGATCATTGCACCACGGGAGTTTTCGTGCTGGACGCGGTGCGCCAATTGAATGAAAAAGGTGATATTTCCTTCAGCGAAACAAAAATTTTTACCTATCTCGTCCATTACTTTGACTACCCATCCTCGAACCAGTGGATCAAGGAAATCAGTGTAACCGGCATTGGCGGCACAAGGGCTGCCGGCAAGGTACTTGCCTCAGCTCAATGGTACAATCTGCATCTTACCGCCAATGAACTGGAAGGGAAAAAACGTGCCCTTGCAGCACATCACACGCAAATACAGGTGCTAGGAGAATTCCTCAAGGAGTTCATGCGCTCCGACGAACTCTTCTGCCAGCTAAGCTCAACACAAACACTTAATATTCCGATAGAATACGCCGCACGTTTCAAGCGGTCCAGGAGTTGAGCGCCGGCAGCGGACCTTGCCGCGCTCCTGGTGCGGGGTGCCTGTTCTTCCGATCATCTCCCCGCTTTTTCATCAGCCCCATGGCTGGAACGATCACAATGAAAAAATGGAAAAAGGCAAAGAGATACAAGGCGACAGGGAAAGCGGGAAACGCTCTTGAAAAGCGAAGTTATACTCCATGCGGACGAGATCATGACTTCTTGATGATACAAGGAGCGGCTTCCAGCCGCGACAAAAATAGCCTGTTCCCAAAAAAATCGTGCCTGGAAGGCGCTCCTACAAAACTTACAGAAGTCAAGGTTTCAACTGTTCATAGTAAATCATCATGAGCCCTCATTCATGTAAAAAAGGAAATATATGATTCGTCTATTAGCTTCTATACTTCTTACATTCCTTTTGGCAGCCGGCAGCGTGGCGGCGCAGACTTCCGAGGTCCCCTCCCAGGGCTGGACGACCATGGAGGCGGACGGAGTCCAATGGCTGCGGACACCGGACGGACGGCCTTTTTTTTCCAAGGGAGTGAACATCGTGTCGGGGGCCATGGAAACGGAAAAAAGCCGCCAGAACCAGGCTTATTACTGGAAAAACTTTTACCCTTCTCTCGACGCATGGCGCAAAACTGTTGGAAGCCAGCTCGACGGATGGGGGTTCAATACCCGGGGGGGCTGGTCGGACCCCTCTCCCGATATGGGACTTGCCCTCACGGTAGACCTGGAACTTGGCAGGAATGCGAAGTTTCACTGGTTTGACCCCTTTGACCCCGCCATGGAAGCCACGACCCTGGAGTGGGCCAAAAAACTCACCGCCCCTTACCAGAATGACCCTCTTCTCATCGGCTATTACTCAGACAACGAAGTCGGATGGTGGAATTCGCCTCTTTTCACATGGTATCTCAAAGCCGGCTGGGAAAATCATACGAAACGAGTGCTCTGGCAGCTTCTCCACGATCACTATGGCGGCGACTGGAACCTTCTGCTCAAAGACTGGGTTCCCCAGGGTGGTCTTGGAAGTTTCGAAGAATTGAAGCGCGCCGGCTCCCAACTCAAGTTGAGGGCAGGCGGTGAAGGCATACACCTCGTCGATCGATTCATGGCACTTTGTGCCGGACATTACTATCAGTTGATGTCCCAGGCCATTCGCAAGGCACATCCGGGCGCACTCATTCTCGGAGACCGCCTCCCCCTCTACTATCACCAGGATGCCGTTCTAGCCATGCGAGACAATGTGGATGTCATATCCACGAACTACAACGTGGACACCCCCGATGGATGGATCGCCCCCTACTACTTTGAAGGTCTTCAACGGCTGACGGGAAAACCTGTTCTGGTGACGGAATTTTTCTTTGCCGCAGAAGAAAATCGAAGCGGAAACCGCAATGAAACGGCTCGAAAGGAACACCCCAAGCCCGGTCACCTCATGACCGTGGATACTCAGGCGGAACGCGCCTGGGGAGCCGCTGCAGCCCTGGTCAATTTTGCAAGATTTCCCAACATAGTGGGCGTTCATTGGTTCCAGTACGCGGACGAGCCTCTCGGCGGGCGTGAGGACGGGGAAGACTACAATATGGGCCTCGTGGATACGGCAAACCGACCGTATGAAGAGGTCACGGACCTCTTCCAGCGGCTGAACCCCGTGCTCGAGGCATACCACAAAGAAGGGCACCCTCGCGCCTCATTACTCAACGAAAATATAATTCCTGTAAAGGCGCAAAACCCTGCAATCCCCTCCTCTTCGGCAGGAACACCAACCATTCTGAAGCCGCTGCACTCCATCGACGTGACGGACCAATCCCTCGTGGATTGGGACAAGGCAAACACGCGACTGCAGGGGCTCCAGACCCCACAACCCTATGTCCCCTTTGGCGACTTTCATCTCTGTTGGAAACCGGAGGGACTTTATCTGGCAAGTATCGCCAACACCTTTGTGGATCCGCTTTTCCTCGACTACAAGGGAGAATTTCCTCAGGCCGAAGCCTTCCAGATCCATCTTCAGGTAGAGGCGGAAGGCGGCAGGCTCAACCATTTCGTCATTTATCTCATACCGGAAAAAAATCCGGCTCTTCCGGACGGTTTTGAAATCAATCCTCAACTCTACCGTCAGGTAGAAAACGGTCCTATGGAGCGCATGCCGATTCAGGGGCATGTCCAGAGACTCCGCAAGTTTTTGCCTCATATGGCCGTTGAAGCCTTTTTCCCCTCGGATTGGCTCGGAATCCCAGCTCTGAAGGACGGAATGAAACTGAAGATGAATATCACCGCTGCCAGTTACTACAGGGAAATGACCATGACCTGGTTCGGAGCCCCCACTCTGAAGAGCGCCGAGGACCCGGAAACTCTACGGATCGTTGTGCTGCGGGATTCTACCGCGGAACAGCGTGCGCAGAACGATTGAAGCTCACTTAAGAACCCACCCGGAAATTTCCTGTGGACTTTGAAACAACCCCTTTAGTCCCCCCCCTCGGGGGGGGGACTAAAGGGGGACGCTGCCGAGAAGGGTTTTCGGACAGGTTTTCGGTGCTAACCCGCAATGGCCGGTGGCGACGAAATCAATTTCAGCCGCCCCTCCATCAGGCTCACCCAACGGTTCACCAGGCGCTCCAATGCGATGCCACTCCAGCAGATGACCGCCAACACGATGCAGGCGAAGACCACATAGAGGGGCATACTGAGGCCGACGAACTGTTTTCCAAAATACATGACATAGGGTTGGTGCAGCAGGTAGACGCTGTAGCAATACACACCCACCGGGGGGAGGGCCCGGCCAAGGAGAGGCACGGCACTTATCCACCGGGCGACATGGGCTATAATGACAAACAGCCCGGTCCCCATGAGCGCATCACTGCAAATGAAGGCGATGTTCGGCTGATATGCATAAACGCCGAGATTGTAGACAAGGATTCCAGCCAGCAGCATCGGCCAGGAGAAAAGATGCCGTATCACGTCTTCCGGGCGCTTGCGAAAGAAGAAGGCAAGAGCCATACCCACCGCGAATTCCCAGAGTCTGGCTCCGAAAAAGGCCCCCTGGACATAATTCCAATGCGCATGGAAGACAAAGTGAAGCAGAAAACGGCTGGAGAGGGTTATGAGGCCGCTCAGCACGAGAAACCAGGCAACCCCCACTTTTTGCATCGTGCGAAAAAGGAGCGGGTAAACGACGCAGAGTTCCAGAATCAGACCGAAATACCACCACGCAGGGTTGATGTAATAAAACATGGCGTCCACGGGGAAAACCCGGTCCCCAAGGAAACTCAAAAGAAACCGGTAATCCACGGGGTCATGCTTGTACACAAGAGGAGAAATCAGGTAGATCAGGTGCGCCAGCCAGTACATAGGGAAAAGGCGCAGCAAACGCTTTCCGTACCAGCCAGCCCAGCCATCTTTCGGAAACCCCGTTCGTGTCAGGGAATAGGTGAGACCGAAGCCGCTCAAGATGATGAAAACCCCGACTGCCTGCGGGCCGCGCTCAAAAAGGGCGGCAAGCAGGGCATCCAGCGTACAACTCAGAATGCCCGAACCAGCTCCGCAATCAGACACAAAAGGAAAGAAGGTTTTCAGGTTAAGAGGCCAGGGAAACCTGCCATTGTCATAAGTGATGAAAAAGTGGAAAAAAGCGATCCACAGAATGCATATCCCGCGCATGGTATCGAGCCATGTCAGTCTTTGAGCGGCGGGTACGACTGATGAAATCTTCACATGATTCTCCAGAGAGGGAAAAGCGCCCGGGAACGGCTGAAAATCACGTCAGCCCAGCTCGTTCCAGGAGACTTGCCAGAACCTTTTCCGCAGCAAAGTATTCTTCAGCGATTTCGCGTGCGGCCCGGCAGCTTCCTTCATAATCGCTTTCGATGATGTCCACTGCGGCAAGAATGTCTTCCATGGTGAGAAATCCGAAAAGTCCTTTCCCTGTGGGCAAAATGTTGCTGAAGCCCGTTTCTTGCGTGATCACGGGGCGCCCCGCCGCCAGATAACAGCAACTCCGGTCACTGAACCAACCGGTGCGGGGCCGCACCACCTGTTCCTTGGCCACAGTGAATTCTCCGTGGGATTGTTGGATATATCTGCGGTAGTCATGGATATCCTTGGACACGTCCAGGGAATGCACCAGGCGCCAGCCATTTTTCGTGAGAAGCCGATGGGTGGGTTCATCCACTTCCAGCGCAAGTTCAAAGGGGACATTCCGGCGCTGGGGAAGATCCAGGAATTTCAAGAATTCGCGATCCTTGGTCCAGTAATAGGTCTTCCCTCGGTACTCGATGTTCTTGCCCTTGTTGTGCCATGTGGTGATGGTGCTGAAAGCCGAATCGCGTGACGGGGCATAAGGATTATCCCACAGGTCGAGAAGGACCGGCTGGCGCGTGGGGAGCCAGTCCACACCCTCCAGGGGAAGATCGCAGTCGGGAGCACCAAAGTTTTCTCCGAAGCTGAAATGGGTATCATGTGCAGCCAAAGCATCCAGAGTGGGCTGGTCTCCCTGAGCGACCTTCACCTGCACGGCGAACGGATCGGATTCCACATAGATGCGGCGTGGAACGTTCATGTGTTCTTCGCGGAGCTCCTGGGATGCCGTCACGTTGAGGAATGCGTCGGCATCTTTGTAGAGCTGCAGCAGTTGCGCTTCGCTCATCCCGTAGCACCGTCCCCCTTCATAATTGCCTCTAAAAACCCACCGGTCCTTGAAGCCGTACTGATCGAGAACGGGAGCCACCGCCGCAATATTTTCCGAGGCGTCGGGGGAGAACTCGAATGTTCGGGCATTATAAATCCAACGCCCCGAATCTTCCACGTAATAGGGATCATAACCCAGGCGTCGAAGTCCCATCAAGTAATGAAGAAACTGAAAGGTCACTCCTGCCAGCGGATACCAGAAGATGATTCCAAAAACGATAATCTTTCCCTTACAAGGTTTTGCCGGGCTCATGGCTCGTTTTCCTTTTTAAACTCTTAGCTTGACATTGTCACATTAACCAACCCAATCCGCTCTCTAACAAAAAAGATTATAATGCATCTTCGATCATTTTTCCGAGGACTCTGGATGAGTCGAAATACTCGCGAGCGGCAGCGAAAGCGGCTTTTGCATGGAAGGCGTAGTCATTCTCCACTTTACGGAGCGCATCTGCAGCTTCTTCCGCACTGTTGAAAGCGAGAATGCCTTTCCCGCAGGGAATCAAAGATGAAAATCCCGTGTCCTGGACCACCACGGGCCGCCCAGCTGCCAGGTAGCAGGCGGAACGGCAGCTGAACCATCCGGTTCGCATGGCCACATACACATGCTTTGCCGGGGAAATCTCTCCCCGGGATCCCAGGATGAAATCTTGATATTTGGCTGGAGTCACTGTGGCTTCAGGGCCGTCGACCACCTGCCAGCCTGCCGCAGCCAAACGCTCCAGGGGGGCGTTCACTCCCCCCACGGCAACCTTGAGAGGAACCCCGACCTGGCGGGGAAGGTCGATCAATTTTTCGAACTCAGCCCCCTTGCTGGCATACTCGACGCCTTTGTAGATCAGCTTTCCCTTGAATGCGTTCCAGGTCATGATGGTCGACCAGGGAGACGTTTCGTGAGAAACGCGCCGTGCAAGAGGTTCCCATAAATCCATTACGATGGGCATGCGGGTGGTCTTCCACTTGAAATCCAGTCGAGGGGCGGTACAGTCGGCCCCGTATATGTTTTCGGCATAGGTGAAATGCTGATCGTGCTCGGCGACACCGGCACACCACCTTTCGACATTTTCCGACCACTCCAGACGCTCACTCAGCATGATCTGATTGTAGCCGGGATCCGTATCGAGAAATATCCTGGTGCAGCGGGGAGACAACGTATCGGGTATGATGCACGCTCCACTGACATTGAGAAAGATATCGGCCGTCCCGGCCACTGCATCGAAAGCCGCCTTGTCCATGCCGTAACTGGTCGCGTGCAAATGGCGATAGTGCCAGCGGCTGCATAGATCCGGCGCATAGTTCTTGAAGAAGTCTTCCAGATACTTCACCGAGTACCCCGGATCCTCGGTATAGGTTTTCTGGAGCGGATGATAGGGCCAGCTCCATGTGTCTTCATGATAGTACACGTCATGCCCCATCCGGGCAAAGCCGATCGCATACTGCAGATAGTCCCACGCCACACCGCCCACAGGATAGAGCCCGACCAAGCCCGTAACAATAATACGAAGACGCGAAGTTCCCATTCTTTTTCCCTCCCATAATGAACGAATAAAATTATTAGAATATCACACCAATCCAGAAAAACATCTTTAATTATCATGCAATCAGCAGTTTTCATTTTGAAAAACTTGTGCCCCCTACCTCCCTCGAGGGAGGGGAATTTTTAGGATAAAGTCTCACTTTGAAGGGGGTTTGAGGGGGGATGTCGAAAATCCCAAAATCACGAGAGACATCCAAAATGAGAATTGCTGATCAAAGCAAAAACTTTCTTGACATTATTAATGATAAGTAGTAGATTTTTAAAAAGTTTTTTATATTTCATTTTTCTCGCTTTATCCATTGATCCAGAAACCAGCTCTCCTTAAATGATCTGAGATGATGTTCTTGCTTGCAGGCTTGTGTCAACTTCACCCTTTGACAATTCCACGCAAAGGAGGTGAGAGACTTCAAGAGGAAAATCCACTGAGCGGACGTCTCATCATTTCAACCAATGTTATTTTTCTTCTAACCTAACATGCCATGAATTGCGGTCCATTTCACCCATGAGGATGAAAATGGAATCGATTCTGAGTAATGGGAGGGCCATATGATGTTCCGGGTCACGAACAAATCCGGTGTGGCCTGGATGTGCAGCTTTCGTGAAGGGGGAATTTACTCCAGGGGAGCTCTGGCTCTTTCTCATCTTGCTCTCTCCTGTACCGACATCACCTGGGGTCAGCTATTACCATGAATGACAAATGGAGGATAGAATGAAAAAGACTTCAATCCTGGCAGTGCTCTTCCTCCTGGGAGGGATGGCCACATCGGGTTGGTGTGACGCCGACAGAGAGGTCGCTGTGGAATGGATAAACATCTGCAATCCATGTGGAAACAACGATCTTTCCTGTCGTGATGACGTAGCGGTTCGATTTTACAATATCCTTCGCGACAATGGATACGTAGGGCTCTTTAACTTCGGCAACTCGCTTGCCTGGGAGAGCGATTTCAAGGAACCCGGTGACCAGAACTGGATAGATAAAGCAGATATCGCCTTGCATGCGGATCACGGCAACCGGTGCCGCTTCGCCTTCGGCAACACAACTCACGATGACTGCAGACTTTGGGCTGACGAGGCGGGATGGGGAAATAAGGATCTCGAGTGGATCATCTTTGACGACTGCTCTTGCGTCCAGCATGATTTCCAGTGGACCTGTTGGGAAGATGCCTTCCGGGGACTTCATTTAATAGCCAGCTTCGATACCAATGCCCACGACATGTGCGATCGGGGTGAGTACTTCGCCAATAAGCTGGTGGATGGATGGACCCTCATGCAGGCATGGTTTTATGCCGCCGAGCAGACGGAAGGAGCTGGAACGTTCGCTTCCGTCATGGGAGCCAATAAGGGCAGCATCAGTCCTGCGTCCGATCATATCTGGGGATTCGGATCCCAAAGCGCTGACCCGTATCCTGCAGATTCATACTGGTGCTCATTCCATGACTGCGACTAAGGAGGCATCGATGCAAGCAACCAAATTGTCCGGATTTTTTGTCGTCGCAATCATCAGTGCTTTCCTCCTGATGGACAGTCAAGCCTGGGCCAAAGAAGAAGCAGTCCGGCATGGCTCCGCTTCACAACCCAATGTAACTGCTACGGAAATTAAGGTCGTTTACAAGGTCGACCTGGAGCAGTTGGCAAAGAAGCTACCCGGAAGATTGATGGTTTACCGTACCAGTCCCGACCAGGGTGGAGAATCCCAGATGGAAGCCGTCAAGAAATTTTTCGGCAGCGAAAGCAACATGGTCGTGGACATGCAGAAGGCTTCGGGGGGGATATTTGCGGCGGACCTCAACAGACTCTGGGCAAGAGTGCCTGGATTCAACGATGAAGTGCCGCCCCTCAACAGGAAGCAGATCCTAGCGGCAACAGCAACCTTTCTATATGAAATCAATGGAAACCCTCAAGAAAAGACTGTGAGGCGCTTCTCCACCGATTCTGTCGAGCTCACTGACAAAGAAGGCAAGCAGAAGGTGCTTCCTCTGGGAGCCAATATTACCTACCGGCGGATTCTCAATGGTTACAAGGTGATTGGTCCTGGCGGTAAGATCAAGATCTTTCATGATTCAGAGGGGATGGTGGCAGGTTATTTGCGCGTGTGGCGCTCCCTGAAAGCTGAAAGCGTGAAACCGCTCATCGGTGTCTTCGGCGCCAGGGATGAGTTCAATAAGAACCCTCTCGGTGATACGCTTTTGGCCGACATATCAGAGGTAAACGTAAACAACATCACTCTCGCCTACCTGGAGCGCGGGATCAACCAGTCCCAGAACTATCTCCAGCCCATCTACGTATTTGACTGTACCGCCTTTTACAAAGGCACGGAAAAGGCCGAGGGCACTCGATACACCAGGTATGTGGCGGCTCTGACCAAACAGCCGGAGCCCCTATGGCAAGAGGGAGAAGAATATAAATCCGACAGGAGGCGCAAGGCTCTGCCACGCCAAAGCTCGAAAGTACAAAAAATGTCGGATGAATCATCTCAGCCCACATCTCCTTTCACTTTAGAGGATAAGGATCCCGATTGAGCATTGGCGGAGGGGAATATACAGCTCATCATCAGTGTAGCCCTTCCAACATTCTTGGAAGGGCTACACTGTGTCGGTGGGTACTTTTCAGTGAGCGCTGAGTCTTGTTCCATCTCCAGGCGCTTGTCCGAGATCGGATACGGCAAGGTATAAGAGAGATTGGAGACAAAAAATCCTTTCCTTTTTTGGAGAAAATGTGCTTCAGATTTATCAACTTTCCGATATATAGATTTGTTCAATGTCGGCAAGCGACATTCATGAACTCTTTATGGCCGCTCCATCAGAAAATAAAGGATAGACCTTGAGACATATCATAGCGTACAGTTCGCCCGCTGGTTCTACACGGCATGTGGCCGAAGTAATTGGTCAAAGACTCAGGCAAATGGAGTGCACCGTTTTGAAATGCGACCTGGCTCGAAAAGACGACCTGAAGGCAATTTCAAAAACATTCATCGAAGATGAAAAATCTCTCTGCCTGTGGGTCGCCTCTCCCGTTTACGTCGATCACGCGGTTCCTCCGGTGGAAGCCTTTCTGAGAGGTTTGCCATCGCGAAAAGGCGGGTATGCCGTGCCGTTTGTGACCTGGGGAGGCGTCAGCAGCGGCGTGGCCCTGCTTGAGATGGGTCAGATGCTTGAAGAAAAGGGATTTCTCCTGCTCGGCGCCGCAAAAGTCGTAGCGACGCACTCTTCCATGTGGCAATGTGAACAACCCCTGGGGATGGGACATCCGGATGAGAACGATGACGCTGCGGTAAAGAGTCTCGTAGATCAGGTGCTGGCAAAGCTTGCAGGAGAGCAAAGATCGCCCATTTCCTTGAGTGTTCTGGATTATCTTCCACCCGAGAGGAAAAGCGCCGCTCAGGGCAAAAACATAGGAATGGCCAAGAAGATGCACCCGGAATTTGGAGTCGATGCAAGCCTTTGCACTCAATGTGGAATCTGTGCGGAAAATTGCCCGGCACACGCCATTTCATTGGACCCCTATCCCCGGTTCGGCAACGATTGTTTCGCATGCTGGAGCTGTGCCCGCATTTGCCCGGAATCCGCCATCATTCTAGACCTCTCCTCCTCCGATGAACACCTTCGAAATATGGCTCGACAAAACCACGAAAAGCCCCCTACTCAGATCTTTTTCTGAGTCGCGTAATGTAGTGAAAGGAAGTGAGTCGCTCTTGAAATCCCCATTTACCATGGAGGCACAGAGATCACAGGGAAATTCCGTAAGAACTCCAAAGTCTTCTCCGTGCCCTCCGTGTCTCCGTGGTGAGTAATGGGATATTGAAATATGCCAACTCCCAAAAGAGAAAGCCCAGGAAAACTTAAACGGATCCAGTACCCGCTCACGGAACAGGGTCCGCCAAAGGAGCAGACGGAATGGTTTTTACGAGATTTTTTCCCCGCTGGCTTTTCGTAGCAGCAGTACCCCTCTTCGTTCTTGTTCTGACGCTCTCGGCTTTCGGAGGGACAAAGGATGACCTCTCGACAGGCGCCATGGTCTACGTATCCGTGTATTCCAATATTTACTACGGGCCTCGAGTCCGTCCATTTCCTCTGGCTGCAACTCTGAGCATTCGCAATACGGATCCTCAATTTCCCATCACTGTTGAATCGGCCGACTATTATGATTCAGACGGCAGGAAAATCCGGGATTTCATGGAAGCGCCACAGGTCCTCAAGCCCCTGGCTTCAACCTACTTCTATGTCGAGGAAAAGGACACCAGGGGAGGCTCGGGCGCAAACTTCATAGTGCGTTGGAGCGCAAAAAGCGGGGTGAACCGTCCCATCATCGAAACCGTGATGACGGGAGTGGAATCGGGTCAGGGCATCTCGTTTGTCTGCCCTGGAAAGGAAATCATGGAACACCGGGATTGAAAGCAACTGAGCGGCAATGAGTTTCGGCTCTGTTTTCCTTCATTTAAGAAATACCGAAAAAGGGAGAAAAGGACATGCCACGATTTTGTTTTGTTCCAACGCGTCATGCCGGGACTTTTCATTTGCGGCGCTTTCCAAGCCCATCCATTCTATGCTTCATTACGGTACTGGCCTTTATGCTGATGGACGGGATTCCCGCCCCTTTTGCGGCGGCTGAATCCAAAGCTCAGAAAGGAGAATACGCCATGTCTCTTGAGATCACCTCGCAAGCCTTTTCGCAGGATGGTTCCATCCCCCGTCGTTATACCTGTGACGGCCAGGATGCTTCCCCTCCTCTCCAATGGTCCGGTGTACCGCAGGGAACCAAAAGCCTCGCACTCATTGTCGATGACCCGGATGCCCCCGACCCCAAAGCTCCCAAAATGACCTGGGTGCACTGGGTGCTTTACAACATTCCCCCCACCGCTACCGGTCTGCCTGAAGGAGTAAAGGCCAAGGACCTCCCGGAAGGCACCCGGGAAGGCCTCAATGACTGGAAACGAACCGGCTATGGAGGACCCTGCCCCCCCATCGGGCGACACCGCTACTTCCACAAGCTTTATGCTCTCGATACGGTCCTGCCCGATCTCGGCAAACCCACCAAGGCTCAGCTGGAAAAAGCGATGCAGGGACACATCCTGGAACAGTGTGAACTTGTGGGAACCTATCAACGTTCCCGCTGATACCCGGCAATAGCCCAAAATACCTTATCTCACGGAGCAACGGTTCATGAAATCACAAGATGACGCTAAAAAACAGAATGCTCCCCGGCGCACGGGACTGGAAATGAACTGCCACAGGTGTGGACGGGCACTTCCCCTGCTTCATCCCCACATCATGGTTGAAAGAATGGATGAGAATGAGAACCTGATTTGTGAGTGGTGCTACGAGGAATATTACGCATCCAAAAACAAGGACTGAAAACCTGACCGGTTCGCCCATCGGGTATCACGATTTCCCTGCGACTGCCAAACTACAGTGTAACTGTAGTTAAATTATTATATTTTTATGTTAACAAAAAAGATTTTATCTACCCAAGCTAGGCGAAAAGCGGAGTATGGGACCCCAAGATCATGAGCGATGCCGTTCGATTCTTTATCAGTGTCTGGATCAAATTTTTCTTTCTACTGACCCCCTTTTTTGCGCTTTCCATGTTTCTCTCCCTGACAGCCGATTTGGAAGCAGCAGCAAGACGTCTCATCGCCCTGCGCGTTACCGGTTCCGTCATAGTAGCCTGCTTTGTCCTCTATTTTTTCGGTAACAGTATCTTTTACGTATTCGGCATCACTTTGGATTCCTTCCGCATCGGTGCGGGAAGCCTCCTGTTTCTCTCCGCCGTGGATCTCGTGCGAAAGACTTCCAGCGCTGCACCTCTCACACAAGATAACAACGACATCACGGTCGTTCCCCTGGCTGTCCCCATTATCGTCGGACCGGCTACGACAGGCGCACTTCTCGTCATGGGAGCAGAAACTCAGGATACCTTCCTGAAAGTGATGGGTTGCGGGGCACTCACCGTCGCCGTACTCTGTGTGGGAATCATGCTCTTTATGGCATCTTCCATCGAACGCATCGTCGGCCGCAGAGGACTCAACATCCTCAGCAAACTGACAGGGCTGATCCTCTCTGCCTTGGCGGCCCAGATCGTCTTTACGGGAATCAGGAGTGTGCTACTGAACCATTGAGGACGGATCAGGCTTTCCAGCTCAAGACCCACGGAGGGAGCTCTTGCGCGCAGCCATCGCCGCTTCATGCAGGGTTTCAGAAAGAGTCGGATGTCCATGGACCACCCGGGCAATATCCGCGGACTTTGCATTGAATTCGATGGCTACAACGCATTCGGCGATGAGTTCGGACGCTCGCGGACCAATGACGTGCACCCCAAGAAGACGGTCCGTTTTCGCATGGGCGATCACTTTGGCAAAACCCTCCTTTTCTCCCAGGGATCGCGCCCGGCTATTGCCCGCGAAGGGAAAAGTCCCCACTCTGTATTCGACGCCTCGAGATTTCACCTCTTCCTCGGTGAGACCGACGCCAGCCACTTCGGGGGACGTGTAAACCACAGCAGGAATGGCGTCGTAATTGACTTCGCCCGGCAACCCCGCCATACACTCCACGGCTGCTATGCCCTCGGCCGAAGCCTTGTGAGCCAGCATGGGACCGTCGATGAGGTCTCCTATGGCATAAATCGAAGGGATGCTGGTGCGATACTGCCCATCGACCCAGATCTTCCGCGTCTGCTGCGTCAGTTTCATCCCGAGTTCTTCCAGGCCGAGCCCTCGCGTGAGGGGTCTGCGTCCCACGGCCACCAGCAAACGATCGCAGGTCATCGTTTTTTCCTGCCCTTCGGAATCCAGGGTGAGGCGGACTTCTCCACCCTCCACATGGGCTTCCGTCACTTTGGTCTTGAAATGGAAGCTGAATCCCTGTTTGCCGAGAGCCCGCTCCAGGGCGCGTCCCACCTGGGCATCCAGAGTGGAGGCGATCCTTGGCAGCATCTCGATCACGGTCACCTGCGCTCCCAGACGCCGCCACACGGAACCCAGTTCCAGGCCGATATACCCGCCGCCGACAATTCCAAGATGCCCGGGCACGGTATCTAACGCCAGCGCTTCCGTGGAAGTGATGATATGCACCCCGTCAAAAGGAAGGGACGGTATGGAAATCGGCTCACTCCCGGCCGCAAGGAGGATTTTTCCGGCTCTCAGTTTCCGTATTGCCGACCTAGATTTTTCTCCGGCCATCACTTCAACGGTATCTTCGCTCGCCAGGCGCCCCACCCCGCGGACGATCTCGACCCCGTTTCCTTCCAGAAGGTTGCGAACGCTTTCGGTGAGCTCCCGGACTACCTGCTCCTTGCGGGACATCATGGCACCCAGGTCGAACGTTGCCTCTCCCGTCTGAATGCCGTGTTCCGCCAGCCGCTCTTTTACCAGATGATAATATTCCGTCGAGTCCAGGAGGGCTTTGCTGGGGATACAGCCCACATTGAGGCAGACACCACCCGGGTGAGGATCTTTCTCCACACAGGCCACCTTGAAACCCAACTGAGCGGCACGAACGGAGGCAACATATCCGCCGGGGCCCGCTCCGATGACAATGAGATCGTGGTTGTCCTGGCCGCCCATTTTTATATCTCCATCATGATCCGCTCGGGATTTTCGATGCATTCCTTGATACGTTTCAAAAAGTTCACAGCTTCACGGCCGTCGATGATGCGGTGATCGTAACTGAAAGCCACGTACATCATGGGCCGAATCACGATCTGGCCGTCCACAACGACGGGGCGGTCTTCTATTTTGTGAAGCCCCAGGATGCCGCTTTGAGGCGTATTGAGAATCGGAGTGCTCAGGAGCGACCCGAACACCCCTCCATTGCTGATGGTGAAGGTGCCTCCCTCCAGGTCCGAGAGTTGCAGTCGATTTTCCTTGATGCTCTGGACATAATCCACAATGGACTGTTCCAGTTCGGCAAAACTGAGCCGGTCCGCATGGCGAATGACGGGAACAACAAGCCCCCGTTCCGCTCCTATGGCCACTCCGATATGATAATAGTGGTGATAAACGATTTCTTTTCCTTCGATGAAAGCGTTGACTTCGGGAAACTCCTTCAAGGCAGCAATGGAAGCCTTGATGAAAAAGGACATGATCCCGAGGGAAACCCCGTGCTTTTCACGAAAAATGTCTTTGAATCGCGTTCGAATCTCCTTCACCCGGCTCATGTCGATTTCATTGAAAGTGGTCAACATAGCCGTGTTCTGCCGCGCTTCGAGAAGACGGGCGGCGATGCGCTGCCGGATGGGGGTCATGGTTTTGCGGGTGATCTTTTCTTCGAGGGAAGGCCCCTCTTCCTCCTTTGTGCCGGTTTCTGCAGCAGCAGGTGGTTTGGCTACCTTCCCCGGCGCCGGTCGGGGTTTTTCCTCACCCCTTTCCCCGGAAGTTTCCTCCAGATACAAGAGAACATCCCCCCTGGTGATTCTCCCTCCCGGACCTGTTCCCGATATTTTAGACGCGTCGAGTCCCTTTTCCTCCAACATCTCCCGCACCGAAGGAGCTATATCCATGCCTGGAACCTCCTGCCGCTTCGGCTCCGCTTCTAAAGCCCTCCCGGCCTGTGGAGGGATTTTGGGGGCCTTTGAAGGCTTTTCCACCTCGGGAGCTTCCTTTTCAGCTTCTTTCACGGGAGACTGCTCTTTGCCCCGCGCCGCAGAAACCTCCGTTTCAAGGGTCCCCACCACGGCGCCGACAGCCACCGTTTGCCCCTCCGGAACGAGGATTTCAAGAATCCCGTCCGCTTCGGCGGATATCTCCAAAGTGACCTTGTCGGTTTCGATCAAAAACAGTATCTGGTCCTTTCGAACCCGATCTCCATTCTTTGCATACCACTCGGCCAGGACAGCTTCCTGTACCGATTCTCCTACTTCAGGCACCTTGATATCTATTTTCATGGTGGTCGCTCCCCGCTTCCTCGAAAAAGAGTTGGAAGGGCTGTTGTAAATGAATGCCCCCATTTATCCTTGCGCCTTGATGCCGATGGCCAGGTCCAGCAGCGCCGTAAGTTCCAGCTTATGGGTCACAAGATGGCCAGTGGCGGGACTCGCCGCCGCCGCTCTACCGATGTATTGCAGGGCTTTTCCCACCCGATCCTGCAGGCGGTGTCTCATGAAGCTCCAACCACCCATATTCTCGGGCTCTTCCTGCACCCAACACCATTCTTCCGCGCTGCCGTACCGGGAAATGATCTTCTCGAGAGGTTTTTCCGGAAAGGGATAAAACTGCTCGATGCGCAGAATGGCAATATTGGAAATCTGCAAATCCCGGCGTCGTTCCAGCAGATCGTAGTAGACCTTTCCACTGCAGAAAATCACCCGTTTCGGGTTCTGGATTTCCAATGCATCGTCCAGCACTTCCTGAAAATGACCCGACGCCATCTCCTCAAGACTTGAAACAGCGAGGGGATGGCGCAGGAGGCTCTTGGGGGTCATGACGATGAGCGGTTTTCTGAAATCGCGTTTGACCTGGCGCCGAAGCATATGAAAGTGCTGAGCGGGAGTGGTGGGGTAGCAGACCTGAATATTGTCTTCAGCACAAAGCTGGAGGTAGCGTTCCAGCCTGGCGCTGGAATGTTCCGGGCCCTGTCCTTCAAAACCGTGGGGAAGGAAGAGAACCAGGCCGCTCAGCCGATTCCACTTGTACTGAGCGCTGGAAATGAACTGATCGATGATCACTTGGGCATTGTTGGCAAAATCCCCGAACTGGGCCTCCCATATCACCAGGGATCGAGGGCTCGCCAGGGAATACCCATATTCAAATCCCAGCACGGCATTTTCCGAAAGCATGCTGTCGTACACCGTGTAGAGCGCCTGGTCTTCGCTCAAATGATTCAAAGGCGTATAGTGTTCGCCCAAGTGCATGTCGGTCAGAACACTGTGCCTCTGGCTGAAGGTTCCCCGCCGAGAGTCCTGGCCGCTCAGCCGGACGGGCGTGCCTTCCAGCAGCAGGGACCCAAAAGCCAGAAGCTCCGCGGTGGCCCAGTCGATCCCCTCCCCTTTTTCCACCACCTCCAGGCGCCGGTCCAGAATGCGTTCCAGCTTCCGGTGGACGGAAAATCCTTTAGGCACATGATGCATTTTGCGGGCGATGGAGACAAGTTCCTCTCTCTTCACGCCTGTTTCTACCGGCGTGTGTGAATAGTTCCCGCGAATTTCGCTCCAACTCTCGTAAAATGGGGATTCGGGAGGACCGCACGTTTTGTCCCGTTCCGAATCGTATGCCCTCGCCAGGCATTCGTTAATGCCGCTCTTGATCTGCTCCAGGTCTTCTTTGACAACGACCTTTTCGTCCTGAAGCTTCTCTGCGTAAATTTCATAGACCGGCGGCCGCTCCCGAATGCGATCATACATCCGGGGCTGCGTGTAATAGGGTTCATCCCCCTCGTTGTGGCCATAGCGGCGATAGCAGACGACATCGATCACCACATCCTTGGCAAACTCCATGCGGTAGTCGCAGGCCAGCTTGACGACATGGAGGGCGGCCTCGGGATTTTCCCCATGAACATGAAAGATGGGAACCATGAGCATCTTGGCCACATCGGTGGCATATCGTGTGGAGCGGGCATCCTCGGGAAGCGTCGTAAAACCGATCTGGTTGTTGATGACGATGTGAACCGTTCCCCCCGTCCGGTAACCTTCCAATTGCGAAAGATTGAGTGTTTCCGCAACGATCCCCTGTCCGGCAAAGGCTGAATCCCCGTGAATGAGGAGAGGCAGGATCTTTTTTCCGTCCAGATCGCCCGCTTGATCCTGCCGGGCGCGGGCAATGCCTTCCACCACTGGATTCACCGCTTCAAGGTGGCTGGGGTTGCTCGCCAGCAGAATGCGCAGCGCTTTCCCATGGAGCGTTTGAATATCGGCCATAAACCCCTTGTGATATTTCACATCTCCACTGCCTACGAGAGATTCGGGATCGTAGTTGTCATCGAACTCGCAAAAGATGGTTTCGTACAGCTTGAGCAGGTTGTTCACCTGTACGTTCAGACGCCCCCGATGAGCCATTCCCATGATCATTTCCCGGCACCCCCGTTCCGAGGCATGCTGAATGAGTCCGTCCAGCATGGCAACCACTACTTCGGCCCCTTCCAGGGAAAAACGTTTTTGACCCACGTATTTAGTATGAAGAAACTCTTCAAAGAGAGTCGCCTGGCAAAGCTTGTTCAGAATGCGGATTTTGTCCTGGGCTTCCAGATGCGGACGGTTTCGACCGGGTTCCATACGTTCCTGCAGCCAGCTTCGTTCATCAGGGTCCTGCAGGTGCATGTATTCCACTCCGATGGAACGGCAATAGGTTTCCTTGAGAGCTTGAAGGATTTCCCTCAAGGGAGCCTGCCCGGAGTCCGAAAAATTTTCTGCATAGAAAGACCGTTCCAGATCCTCGCCGGAGAGATTGAAGGCCGTAAGGTTCAGCAGTGGATGATCTGTCGGACAGCTCACGAGGGGATCAAGGCACGCAAGCAGATGCCCCAGATCCCGGTAGCGATGAATGAGTTCGTTCACTCGAGCCTGACGCAATACCTCGCTTTTGTGGCAAATTCCCACGGCTTCCCGTTCCGGAAAGGCCGCCAGTTCAAACCCTTCAAAAAAGATCCGCCACTCTCGGGAAACCCGCTTGGGGTCTGATTTCCAAAGCTTGTATTGCGAATCGATGAAATCGGCATTCCAGGTAAGTGAGACGTCCATATGGGTATGACCTTTCAAGAAGTCGTATCTGGATCATAAAACCGGTGAGGGACGGTTCAACTTTGCCCCTTCATTTGGAGGAAGGAGAGACCTTCACCGGCAAACATATCGGACAAGTTATAGAGCAAGGATCATTCCGCCCGGAATTCCAGAATGTTTATGGATCTGAGAATCAACCCTCGCTCCCGAAAGAAATGCCAGGACACAGGAAAATGGACATGAGTAAATGAGAACGCTGATTTGAAAAAAGCTAGCACCGCTCTGCAAAACTTGTCAAGCTCAGGCAATGAAAAAAGGATTTAAACTGCCGATCTGAAATTACCGGCAGGCTTCGTCGATGGGGGGGATGGGATACTCTATTGACCTGCCCGCAGGGCGGGAGGATGGGCAGGAGAAGCGCCCCCTTGCAGGGGCGCTTCCGTACATCGAGGGTACTGATCAGTCTTTCTTTTGGAGTTGCATGGGCTTGAACACGCAGACCATGGCGGAGAGGGCGCCCGCGCATTCCTTGAAGATGCGCATCATGAAAAGGAACGCCGTGGCCATGAGCACACCGGAGGCGATCCATGCCTGGGCGAAGGCCGCCCCGGCCGCGAGGGCCGCAAAGAGCAGAGTGAGCAGGATTCCCGCCGGTGCGATGCGCGGCCAGGTGCGGAACCGTACAAACTGTTTGCCACCGCCGTGTTCTTCCACTGCCATGAGCACTCGAACGCAACCCAAAAGGCCGCCGCGCAATTGAAGATCCCAATGATCGTAATCTCCTCCGCGGGAAACCACCTTGCGGAGGCTCTTCATGCTGTTTTCAAGAGATTCCAGCCAGTCAACGGGAGAATGCCACTCTTCACTCCAGACAGTGAACGTCTTGGGTACCGGCAGGGGAAGAGAAATGCCCGTTACGGCACAACTGCGCCAGGGAGTCAGTCCCAGACGGATACGCCCCACCAGGCGCGCAAGGGGCTGAAGCAGGTGCAGGAAAGCCGTCAGACCTTTCAGTTTCAACTGTTCCCAGCGCGATTTTCCTGCCGCTGGAAAGTCCACTCTTGCCGCACAGAGGCCGGCGTGCAGCACCGGAACGACAACGGCGAAAACCAGCAGGGGCAGAGCCAGAAGCAGCGGAGCCCATTGAATGCCAAGGAGGGAAAGCCCCGCAAGCGCTGCGATGACCACATACCATTCCGGCATCATGGGCAACGACCAGAGAAGGCTCGGCGCCGGCTGATAAATGGACTGGAACAAAGCGCTCCCCCATGTCCCCTGGTAGATCCTTCCCCGCATGGACCCCAGCAACTGTTCGAACCCCTTGAAATAGAGGCGTCCCGCCCAGGGAATATGGCCCGCTGCATTGTACTTTTCAGGCCATTTCTTCTCCAGGTCCGCTTCCGCCTTTCCATAATTCTTCTGCTGCCTCCAGTAGGCCTTCACCGAATTGCGGCGATGGTGCCAAACCATGGCCGCCGGGCTGAATCCCAGGGTCCAACCCTTCTGCTGGAGGCGCCAGCAGAGATCCACATCATCGCCCGCGATACGGAATTGATGGTCGAAGCCCTCGATAGCTTCCAGGGCAAATTTGCGGAAAGCCATATTACAGCCAGGGATGTGTTCCGCCTCCTGGTCCGTGAGGAGCACATGGAGGGGGCCACCGGGCGAATTGGAAACGCAATCGGCGATGGGGCCATCATTAGGAGGAGGGAGGTTGGGACCGCCGACTCCCACATGATCCGAATTCAGGAAAGTAGCCGCCAGATAGGTCAGCCAGTGAGGATCGGGCCGGGCGTCGTCGTCGATATACGCTACAATTTCCCCTTTGGCGGCGCGCATGCCCGTATTGCGTGCGCTGCTCAGTCCGCGGTTTTCAGTGGAGATCACCCTGAAACCATACTCCTTGGCGATTTCCCCCGTCCCGTCCGTGGAACCGTCATTCACTACTATGACTTCGAAATTGGGGTATTCCAGCTTGCGAAGCCCGTCCAAAGTGTCCCGAATAGTCCGCTTTCCATTGTATGTGCAGACCACGACGGAAATACTCGGCCAGTTCAGGTCTGGAGCAAACGGCACCTCGGCATAAGCCTTGCGAATGGTTTCCAGGGATGCTTTGGGATTCCGGTCACGATCCGTTACTCCAAAGCCCCAGTCATCGATATCGAAACCACCACGGTGCCATTCATCGGTCCAGGAGAAGACGAAAACACCGGAGCAACCGGCTGCGAATGTGGATCGAATCTGCCAATCCAGCATTCGGGCCTGAGCTTCCTCGCCGTTTCTCATGCTGTCGAGGCCGATTTCGGCCATCACCAGGGGGCGATCCCCCGCGATGTTCTGGAGCCGTGCCAGGTATCCTTCCAGCTTTTCCTTCGTTTCCAGGTAGACATTGAAGGAGGCAAAATCCATGAAGGAAAGCTCCAGGTATTCCGTGGTCGGGAAATTCACATAGGTCACGAGCGCTTCGGGGTCCTCGGCCTTGGCTGCGTTGTAAAGGCGTTCCAGGAAGCGTTCAATGCGCCGACGGCCATACCAGCGCACAATGGATGCGGGAATTTCGTTGCCCACGGTAAAACAGAGCAACGCAGCATGACCGGCACAGGCCCGAACGCCGGCACGGACACGGTCTTCGATATCCCGAGCCAGTTTCCTGTTTTCCAGGAAAGCGATGTGCTCTTCCCAAGGAAGGCCGACCATCACGCGCAAACCGTATTTCTGGGCCACGTCCAGCAGCCAGCGGGGAGGAACCGTGTAAGTACGCACCGCATTGATGCCGTATTCAGCCATCTTGGCGAAGTCTTTTTCAACCAGTTCCGGAGTGTGATACTCACAACCTTCTTCATCCGGCCGAAAGGGGCCATACGTTACACCGCGCATGTAGAACTTTTCATCGCCGACGAAGATGAATTTCCCCTTAACCTTGGGGCGTACGCCTTCTACAACGGGAATGGCCTTGGGAGGATTCAGGTAAAACTCCGCAATCCCCGTCGAGGGTTCCACCCGGGGAAATACCGGCCGTACGATTTTGGAATCATCGGATTGGACCCTGAAGAAATCGATGTCGAGATTCCTGCCATCCCGATCCACCGGGGGCACGACCTCGCCTTCAGCAAAAGAATCACCGCCGGAATCAGGAGCCGCAGTCTCCGAGACACATTCGGTCTCCGATGCGTTTTCGCTTTGATCTCTTTCGGTACGATCTTTAGCTGCCAAACCTCCGGTGACCAAACCCAAGATGCTGTTCAATGCAAGTTTTGCCATGTTGACCTCACTATTATTTTTAAAAAGTTTCTATCCGTTCCACATATCTCTATGTACGCATTCCAACCTGCAAGATATATCACAGTCGGCCTTTATACAAAAGGCGTGCCATAGTAAATTTAAATAATAAAATCATTTAATTATTAATCAAAACCCTCTCTAAATAGCCCTTGGGTTACGATTCTTGCGCACACGAGTTACGATACGTGCGCAATGCTTCATCCTCTTTGCACGTGACGGTCGGAGTGGTATAAGAATTCAGGGAAAAATGGGGATTCAAAGAAGATCGAAAAATCCATTGTTTTCAAGCCGGGTTGCAGGCTATTTTCCCTTGACTCCCATGACCGGAACGGTCGCAATGAAAAATGAAAACAAGCGAAGAGATGCAAGACAACAGGGAAAGCGGGCAACGCGCTTGAAAAACGATGTTACCATGAGCCATGAATCATGAGTCTTTTTTCATATAGACGATAAGGACCTCTTTTGCATGGATACGCCATTGCTTGAAGTAAAGGACCTTCAAACATATTTCTATACGGAACGGGGCATTGCCAAAGCCGTCGACAGGGTGAGCTTCAGCCTTTCCGAGGGCCAGGCTCTTGGCATCGTAGGAGAATCCGGCTGCGGAAAAACAGTGACGGCTCAATCCATTATGCGCCTGATCCCTTCACCACCCGGCGAAATCGTCAATGGACGGATCCTCTTCGAGGGAGTGGACCTGCTCTCTCTTTCCGAGGAAGAAATGAATGCCATCCGAGGCAACAGGATTTCCATGATCTTCCAGGAGCCCATGACGGCCCTCAACCCGGTTTTCAGGGTGGGAGATCAAATCAGTGAAGTCATTGTGCGCCACAGAAAAGTTCGGAAGCCGGAAGCCATGGAGAGGACCGTCGAACTTCTTCGAAAGGTGGGAATCCCTTCCCCCGAAGTGCGGATCATGGATTACCCGCACCAGATGAGCGGCGGAATGCGCCAACGTGTGATGATCGCCATGGCTATCGCCTGCGACCCGCAACTTATCATTGCCGACGAACCCACCACCGCGCTGGATGTGACCATCCAAGCCCAGATCCTGCAACTTCTGCAACACCTTCGCGAGTCGACTCGCACCTCCATTCTTCTTATCACCCACGATTTAGGGGTCGTGGCGGAGATCACCGAAAGGGTGCTGGTCATGTATGCCGGACGCATCCTGGAAGAAGCCGGCGTGAAGGACCTGTTCGACAATCCCCTCCATCCTTACACGCAAGGGTTGATGCAGTCCATACCCGGCCGCATCGTTTGTAAGGACAAAAAACGGCTGGACGCCATTCCGGGCGTTGTTCCCAGCCTGCTGGACCTCCCCGCCGGGTGCAAGTTCAATACGCGCTGCCCTCACGCCTTTGACCGATGCTTTCACGATCCGGAACCCGGTCTTCTGCTTCCCCAAAATGGACATCCCGTACGCTGTTGGCTCTACGAGGAGAAATGACGTGGTAGAATGGAAAGAGACCAGCAACCTGCTGGTTCTAAAAAATGTCAGGAAACATTATCCCATCACACGGGGAATACTGCACCGGGAAGCGGGATGTGTCAAAGCGGTGGATGGAATAAACCTCACCATCCATCAGGGTGAGACATTGGGACTGGTGGGAGAAAGCGGTTGTGGGAAATCCACTCTGGGCAGAGTCATCCTGCGATTGGAAGAACCCACGGAAGGTGAAATCCTCTTTGAAGGTCAAAATATCCTGCAAGCATCTCACAAAGAGATGCAGGTCCTTCGCAGAAAGATGCAGATCGTTTTCCAGGATCCTTACTCTTCACTGAATCCCCGCAAAACCATCGGCTGGATCATCGCTGAAGGGCTCAACATTCACAAAATCGGCTCCGTTAAGGAACGGCGGGAACGGGTGCAAGATATGATGGAGGTTGTGGGCTTGCGTCCGGAATATATCAACCGCTACCCTCATGAATTCAGCGGCGGCCAGCGTCAGCGCATCGGCATTGCCCGGGCTCTTGCACTCAATCCGGAGTTCATCATCTGCGATGAACCCCTGTCGGCCCTGGACGTTTCCATTCAGGCGCAGGTCATCAACCTGCTCCAGGACCTTCAAGAAAAATACCGTCTGACTTATCTCTTTATTTCCCACGATCTTTCAGTGGTGCGGCACATCAGTGACCGGGTGGCGGTCATGTACTTGGGCAGGCTTGTAGAACTATCTGAGAAAAATGAACTTTTTGACACCCCATACCATCCCTACACCCGGGCACTCCTGAAGGCCATTCCCATCCCCATTCCCGGCGCCAGGAAAAAACGCGACAAGATACTGGCAGATTCTCCCGCTGCCCAAAGCCCAGTTGAGGGATGCTTCTTCGAACCGAGGTGCCCGGAAGCAACAGCAAGCTGCAAAGATCGAGTTCCCCCCTTGCATGAATACCGTCCCGGCCATTGGGTGAGGTGCTTCCAATATGCGGGAAAAGAGTAAGGCGCTCCGACGGCAAAGGTTCAAAAGATTTCAAACCGTCTAAGGAAGTGAGTCGCTTTTGAGATCCCCATTTACCACGGAGACACAGAGATCACAGAGAAATTACAAAATCTTCTCCGTGCCCTCCGTGTCTCCGTGGTGAAAAACGGGATATTGGAATCGGCCAACTCCCTAAAAATCAAACTTGAATGTCGTCATCAAGAGATGGTTTTCGCGGTCTTCCCCCGGCAACAGGTTGAAGTTTTCCACCTTTTCAAATCCGTACCGGGCAAAAAGAGAGATACGTTCCGTGAGATCATACGTCACGTCCGTTCCAATCTGGTTGATCTTCTCCTCCGTGGCGCTCAAGGTAACCCCCGTTTCCATATAATCGTAGTCCAATCCCACCTTGAGATCGTTCGTCAAATAATATGTGGCACGAGCGAAAAAATCCATGCTGTCCGGTCCCATATGGTGTCCCATGATCATTCCATTATGTGTATAGCCGGACCTGTAAACCGCATTGCCATACCAGTAGCCGGGAGTACTGTCCACTCGATGGGCATTGTTGGCGTACTCGAACCTCAAGTCCGTTTTCCCGTCACAGGTCAGCCTGGGGAAATAAATCCCCACCAGGTATCCGATGTCACCGAAAAGAAATTCTTCTGGATATTCCAGGCCACCTGAATCTTCCCCGCCGTATTCGCCGTAGACTTGAGCGTTCCGCAGAAACGGAAGCTGCAATCGAAAATCAAGCCCAGCTATCTGGTTGAACTTTTTATTGGACTCCCCTCCCTGAAAACCGATGAAATCCAGAAAATCGCTGAAATTGATGCTGGGCTGCCCATCTCCGTTGAATATAGCCGTAGCATTGAGTCCCATTTCAAGAATGGGAAAGGGTTTAAAGCCGAACCGGATACCACCGAACAACGCATGGGGAGCTTCCCGGTCTTCCTCGAGTCTTGAAATGAAAACCGTATACTTGAATGGCCCCAGGTATTTGAAATACCATGGAAGAAGAAACGGTACGGGATTTGAGAGTTTCACAAGGTCCAGAGGAGTGGCATTGTCTGTGAGGATGAGAGACCCATGGTACCCCTGTCCCCACCAAAGGTTGTCGCGTCCGGCCTCGAGTTCTATGTTCCAAGGGGAAAGCTTCCCGTATCCTTTAAGTATATCGAGTTCCGCATCATCGATGTTTGCCACGTCCCCGTCATTTTCCCGCACGAGCAAAATGGGTTCGATATACCCGGAGAGGATGTTCCCAAGCCTCATGGAGGATGAAAACTGCAGGGTGAAATTATGGTGCTCTCCATAAATGACGCCATCATTATTGTAAACAAGGGGAGTTCCCTCGGTAGCTTTGATGCGGTTCGGCCGGACGGGAAAACCCACGAATTCCCGCGGTTGCCCTTCCGAATAGACATAACGCGCCTCTATTTCCTCAAGGGGTTTGATGAAGGTTGTGGCATGGTCGTTGCCTCCCACCTTCAGAGCTCCCATCTCATCCTGGAATTCTCTCTGAAGTTTCGACAAAAGGTATTCCACGATGGAAGGAAATTCTCCGGAAGCATATTCCTTCTGAAGAAGCGCTTCTTTAACGAGCCGGGCCATTTCTATCCGGGTAAAAGGCCGCATCCCCTGGATATCGGAATGAATCAAACCGAAACCGTCCAGTTTTTCAATAGCTCCATAAGACCAATGGTCCAGGGGAACATTCACCGAAGAAACGGCCCATGTACTTGTGACGGCAGCGAAGCAGACGAAGAATACAGGCAGAATAAAACAAGAAAGAATAACTCCGGCGTAATATTTCCGAATTCCATCTTTCCTGGTTAAGATATCGCTGGATTTTCGATACATCCCTCACCTCTTGCAAAGTTCGCTTCTCTCTTTGTCGAAAGCCGGCCACAAGGATTTGATGCTATCGGTCGAAATGATTTTAGAGACGATTACAATAAGATCGCGAATCCATGGGGTTTATTTATCGACTGGCTCAGAAATCGAGCTCAGTTTATGGGAAAATCTTTCGCGAAAACAAACCAGTAACGGATAAGAGGAATACCCAAGGAGTGGGAAAAGATCAAGTTCTATTTCCGAAGCAACTGTTCCCCGCCAAACACAAAAACAAAGATCGAGAAAGAACGGAACTACGCCTCCGCCTCTTCTTTGATCTTCTGAAACCTTCGTGTTGAGGTGATCCTTCTTGCTTCAGCCTCTTCCACTTCCTCGAGTGTGAGGTGAATCTCGCCGCATTCGGGGCAGGCTACGTTGACATTTTCCCCGACTGTTCGTTCCCTGATCTGATCCACAGTCATATGACCAATGGAGCCGCATTTCGTGTCCACCCGTTCCACTCGCACTCGTTTTTTTTCATCTTGCGTCTTCATAAACCACTCCGATTTGACTTGATGGCAGGGAGACCGACATTCGCAGAGAATTCAGCAGCTGGGGAGTTCTCATGAAAGAGGAGTCACTGCCACAAGGTTTCCTTTCGCATCCGTCACGGTGATTTCCATTGCGGGTCCGCCATCCAGGCGGTGGGTCGCGCAGGAAATTCAGGGGTCATAAGCGCGAACAGCCATTTCCACCCGGTTCAGCAGGCTTTCTTCGATGTTTCCCTTCCGGATGAGGCTTTGAGCCGCCTTTTTGACGCTCATATTGATGGGAGCGAGGTTGTGGTTGGTCCCTGCAATGAGATTGGCCCGGGTGATGCGCCCGTTTTCATCGGTTGAATAGTCGTGAATCAACGTTCCCCTGGGCGCTTCCACACAGCCTATTCCCCGTCCGGCTCGCGGCGTCACTTCATCCCGGACTCGCGGATCCGTGATGTCGGGATCTTCCAGAAGTTCCACCGTTTTTTCGGAAGCGTAGAGGAGTTCGATCATTCGCGCCCAGTGATAGAGCAGGGTCGATTGGGCAGGCCTTCCAAACCGGGACCGAAATTCTTCCAGTTCGGCCTGCGCGAGAGGCGTTCCCATGGAATCGCAAACGTTCAGCCGCGCCAGAGAGTTGACCCGGTAAATCCCCCGGGGTTCCTCCAGCTCCATGGAAAACCCTTCCCCCCAGCCGGCGGCGTAGGGGAATTTCCCGTAAGACCAGGATTCCACATGCTCTTCAAGAAAGTCCGCATAATCCTCGGGGGCAAATTCTTCGAAGGAACCGTCCGGTTTCATGAGCCGCAGAACTCCCTCATGAAGGTTCAAGGAACCATCGTGAGGATTCACCGTGCCCAGAAATCCCGTGGCAACCTCTCCCAGTTCCAGGAGTTCATCATTGAACCTGGAGAAGACCTTTTCCTTTACATAATCCATGGCGAAACGGGCAAACTTCAACTGCTCCCTGGATTCAGCCAGCAGATCCAACCGTTCCCTTTCCAGCATGGGCTTGGCAAAACCGCCCGGCACGACCACCACGGGATGAATGACTTTCCCGGCAAACTTTTCCATCATCATCTGCCCCCGGTACCGGGCCGTCACGACCTTTTGAGTCAACTCGGGATCCCTTCGGGCCATCCCCATGATGTTTCGCTCCGCGGGTTCAGTCCCGATTCCCATCACAAAGTCGGGTGCCGCCAGGAAGAAAAAATGGAGGATCTTATCGCTCAGGTGAGCCATAACCTGCATCAGTTCGCGCAGCTTGCGCCCTGCGTGAGGTACGTTCGCTCCAAAGCAACCATCCACCGCCTTGCAGGAGGCGATGTGGTGCTGCCAGGGGCAGATCCCGCAGATCCGGCTCACAATGCGAGGAACCTCTTCGGCAAGTCTTCCCTCGATGAATTTTTCAAAGCCTCGCAGAGAGAGAATGTGCACACGTGCATCCTGCACATCCCCCTCCGCATCCAGGTGAATGGAAATGCGGGCGTGACCTTCAATACGGGTGACGGGCTGAATATGGATGACCTTGCCGCCGCGCGTCCCTTCACGCTCAGCCGACCTTTCTTCAGCTCCTGGAGGAGTTTTTTTTACCATCTGAAAACCTTCGTATCTAACCACGGAGACACGGAGAACACAAAGATTTCATTTGAAAGTCTTTCTCCGTGCCCTCCGTGTCTCCGTGGAGATCAAATTTGACAATCTCAAGCTAAATGACCTGTCTTATTTCAAGGCCGTGGACTTACGGCTGAGCCTCACCAACCGCCGATGCGCTCCGGAAAATCTCAGGATCGACGTCCGGTCGGGAATTCCGCGGATGTCCACTCCCCTGCCGGCGAGGGCGTTCATCAAATCCAGCAGTTGGTTTCCGTTTTGCTTTATGGGCCCAAAACATCCCCTGCACGGAACCCTGGCGATGATGCAGCGGGGAGCTCCCCCGGAAGACCCTGCACACCCTCCACGAGTCACGGGGCCCATACAGATGAAACCCTGCTCCAGCAGGCACCGCATCCGACTGAGGGGCTCTGCCGCCGAGTATTCCGCACTTTCGGTGAACCGCCTCGTTTCTTTCACGATGCTCTTCCCTTCCCGCAGCGCCGGACAGGAATCACAGACGCTTTTTGCGTTTGCCGTCGGCCTCTCTCCCAGCAACAAGGCTTGGATTGCATTCCGAATGGAATCCGGATGAGGGGGGCAGCCCGGAAGATAGATATCGATCTTTATTTTTTCGTCCAGGGCATAGGTTCGGTCCAACAACGGGGGGACATTTTCATGGGGCGAAGGCGGCGGGCCATCTTTCTCCCATGGGCCGAAATATCGCAACAGAAGCTCTTCATTGGAAAAGGAATTGATCAATGCGGGGATGCCGCCATGAGTGGCGCAGGTCCCCAATGCCACGATGATCCGGCACTTTTTACGCATCTCCTCCGCCACGTTCATGTGTTCCCGGTTTCGAACCCCTCCGCTCACAAGCCCCACATCCGCTTCGGGTATCGTCAGAGCGGCCCCGCCTCCCTTCTCGCCGTAATATTTATGGTCCATGAGAAGGGGCATGTGAACGACATTCAGTTCCGGCAGAAGATCCAGGAAAGCCGTTCCCATATTGAGGATGGCCATTTCGCATCCCGAACAACTGTTCAAGCATTCCAGGGCTACCGTGAGGGGCATGGGAACTCCTCCGTATCATCGCGATCCAGGCCGCCATTCGACCGGTAGGGTGAAGGCCCCAGGGCCCTCACGGTTTCCGTCATTTCCCGAACCGCCGCCACAAAACGGTCCGCCTCAGAAGAGGAACACCACACCAGGCGAAAGCGCTCCTGCTCCAATCCAAGGGTATCGAGCATCTCCTCCACCACCACCATCCGCATCTCGGCTTTCCGATTGCCGTCCACATAATGGCATTCCCCCTGCCGGCACCCGGTGACCATCACACCGTCGGCCCCCTTTTGAAAGGCCTCCACCACCAAATTCGAATGGACCATTCCGGAACACATGACGCGAATGATGCGCACGTTGGGGGGATACTGTATGCGCATAATACCCGCGAGATCCGCAGCCGCATAGGAACACCAATGGCAGTTGAAAGAAAGAATCCTGGGTTCAAAAGACATTTTTGGCATATTAAGAAACTCTCGCCCCGGCATCTGCCTGTTCTCCCAGCGCCGCTTCCACCTGGGCGGAAAGCTGCCGGTAGGTGAATCCTCCAACGTCCACACCCTCCTTGGGGCATGTGGCCTGGCAGGATCCACAACCTTTGCACCGCGCCGCCTGCACCACAATGATTTTTTGATCCTTTTTTCCAGGAACATTTTCGAGGGTGATGGCATGGTAAGGGCACACATCCACGCAGAGGGCGCAGCCGTCGCATGTTTCGGGATTCACTCGAGCCTTGACGGAATCGAGGATCATGTGCTGGTTGCAGAGCACCGTCACCGCCCTGGCCACGGCCGCCTGCGCCTGGGCCACCGATTCTTCTATGGGTTTAGGGTAATGTACAAGCCCCGCCAGGAACAGTCCGTCCGTTGAAAAATCCACGGGACGAAGCTTGACGTGAGCTTCCTGAACGAAGCCATCCGCATCAATGGGAATCTTGTAGAGCTTTGCCAAATCAGCAATATCCGGGTTGGGAACGATGGCTGTGGCCAGAATCACCACATCGGCCGGAATGCGCAGTGGTTCGTTCAATACGTGGTCCCGAACCACCACGTTCACGTCATTGTCCTGAATGAGGACGTTGGGCTTCTCGTGCAGGTCATACCTGATGAAAACGACCCCCAGTTCACGGGCCTTTGTGTAAAGCTCTTCACGCTGCCCATATGCTCGAATATCCCGGTAAAGGATATAAACGTTACGGCGCGGATCTTCTTCCTTGAGGACAATAGCCGACTGAATGGAGTGGGTGCAGCAAACCTTGGAGCAATAAGGGCGCGCCGGTTCTCTTGAGCCCACGCACTGGATGAAAACGAAATCACGCCCGTATTTCACCCGTTCGTCCCCCACCAGGTGCAGTTTATCGAATTCAAGGGCCGTGAGCACCCTTTGGGAATATTCATAGCCGTATTCATCGGTCTTGAAGGCTTGAGCGCCCGTAGCAAGAATCGCCACCCCATGATCCACCGTGATGTTGCCTGCCTGCTTTTGAATGATGGAACGGAAATGCCCTACAGCCCCCTCCGCATGATTGACGGTGCTCTTGAGGTGAAGGGAAATGAATTCATGACTTTTGACCCGGGCAATGAGATTTTCCACAAAATCGGGTATGGATTCCTTCTTCCACGTCTCGGAGAGATGGCGGGCATTTCCTCCCAGTTCAGAACTCTTTTCCACGAGATGCACCGAAAACCCCTGATCGGCCAGCCCCAATGCCGCAACCATTCCGGAAACACCCCCGCCGAGCACTAAAGCCTGCGGAATCACTCCTATCGAAACGGGAGGAACCGCTTCCAGGAGTGCAGCCTTGGAAACAGCCATGCGGACCAGGTCTTTGGCTTTGGCCGTTGCCGCTTCGGGTTCCGCCGCGTGAACCCAGGCCCCATGATTGCGAATGTTGGCCATCTCAAACAGACATTCATTGAGCCCCGATGCTCTGAGCGTCTCGCGAAAAAGCGGTTCGTGAGTCCGAGGGGTGCATGCCGCCACCACAATCCGGTTCAAGGCCTTTTCCCGTATTCTCCGGCGCAGGATTTCCTGGGAATCCTGCGAACAGGTGAAGAGATTCCTCTCCACATGGACCACGTGCGGCAAACACTTCGCATAGTCCGCAAGAGACTTCACATCCACCACCCCCGCGATATTGGAACCGCAGTGGCACACAAAAACCCCGATTCGCGGCTCCTCTCCCCTCACATCCCGTTCTGGAGGGAACTCTTTCTGCACTGTACGGCTGAAGCGCACATCCATGAGGGACATGGTTGCCGCCGCAGCCGCTGCAGACCCTTCCACGACAGACTGGGGAATATCCTTGGGGCCGGAAAATGTCCCACAAACATAGATCCCGGCGCGACCGGCTTCCGTGGGTGAAAAAGAAGAAGTGACGGCAAATCCATTGTGATTGAGCTCCACCCCGCTACACCGGGCGAGAGACCTGCACCCCGAGTGCGCCTCCATGCCCACCGACAGGACCACCAGATCGAACTCGTCCTGCGCCTGTTTCCCGTTGTCGGTGATGTAGCGGCAAAGAATCCTCTGATTTTCACTGGAGGGCTCCAGAGAATGCACCCTGCACCGGTGAAAACGGATGCCTTTTTCTTTAGCCCGTTCGTAATAGCGTTCGAAATTCTTGCCGTATGTCCTCAGGTCCATGTAAAAAATGGAGACATCCAGGTCCTTCTCAAGCTCTTTGGCGATCATGGCCTCCTTGATGGCGTACATGCAGCAGACGGACGAACAATAGCCATGAGAGGATTTATTGTAATCCCGGCTCCCCACACACTGCAGAAAAGCCATCTTTTTGACCTTCCTGCCGTCCCCGGGCCGGATGAGCCGCCCTCTCGTAGGTCCCGACGCCGAGAGAATACGTTCCAGTTCCATGGACTTGACCACGTTGGGCAAAAGGCCATATCCCCAGGTGCGGGCACCTTTGGGGTCAAACGTCTGGAAGCCCGGAGAAAGGATGATGGAACCGACTTCGAGGGTCACATGTCGAGGAGCGTCATTCAAACGGACCGCTCCGGCAGGGCAGGCCTTCTCACACGCCCCGCACTTGCCCCCCTGTATTCCAATACATTCCTGCGGATCGATCTGATATTTGAGGGGAACCGCTTGAGGATACTTCAGATAAATTGCCTTGCGGACCTTGATTCCTTCGTTGTACCCGTCTTTGACTTCACGGGGGCAAACCCGCGCGCATTCTCCACAGGCGATGCATTTTTCCTTATCCACGTAGCGTGGATGTTCCTTGAGGCTGACTACAAAATGCCCCACTTCCCCCTCGACCTGCTCCACCTCCGTCAGGGTCATCAACTCGATATTCAAGTGCCGACCGCACTCGACCAGTCTGGGTGAGAGGATTCAGACCGAACAATCGTTGGTGGGAAAGACTTTGTCCAACTGGGTCATGGACCCGCCTATTGCGCCTGTCCGTTCCACCAGGTAGACATAAAAGCCGCTGTTGGCCAGATCCAGGGCGGCCTGCATGCCTGCGATACCGCCGCCCACCACCATGACTGCACCGGTTTTTTCCTGTAAAATCATTTCGACGCGCTCCCACAGTCGGGATCGAGATCCATTCTCTTCTCAGGGAGAAGAACCCGAGGGTTTGGAATTCTTGAAAATAAGGGAATCGGCCACCAACTCCCAAAGGTATTTCACTCCGATATCGAGGTCGTACTCTTTCTTGAGACTTCGAAGGATCTGGTCCCTGCAGTTCTGACAGGCAGTCACCACCCATTTTGCCCCGCTGGTTTGGATCTGCCTGGCTTTGAGCCTCCCATGGAAAACCCGCTCCTCCTTGAAAGGCGTGGCCCAGGCTCCTCCGCCCGCACCACAACAGTAGCTTCCTTCCCTGTCGGGAACCATATCCACAAAATTTGGAGCACACTGCCGAACGATCCTTCGTGGTTCCTCAAAGTAGCCCTGCCCGAACGCCTTCAGCGACTTTCGACCATAGTGACAGGGATCATGATAGGTGGTCAGATCAGAAGGAAGCGACGGTTCCACATGAATGCGTTCTTGCTCAAGATATTGCACAAGGAGATCCACAACGGAGAGGACTCTGAAATGCTTCAAATCTTCCTTGAACCAGCGATTCAATCCATAACGGGTTGCGTAATAAGCGTGACCGCATTGCGGCAGGAGAAGCGTCTTACACTCCAGGCGGTGCATGTTTTCCACCAATCGCCCCACCATGGTTTTCATAGCTTCATCGTCTCCCGTGTAGAGCCCCCAGTTGAGCCCCTCCCAGTATTCCGAAGGAACGGTCCAGGATTCCCCGGCGGCATAAAAAATCTTCCACCAGAACTTCATGCTTTCAGGTTCGGCAAAAGCCTCCTTGGAATTCACAGTCACCAGGAGGTTTGCCCCTTTCGCATCGACAGGGACTTCAAAGCCGGCATATCCTTCTTCCCGCATCTCGCGCCCCATTTCCTGGAGCAAAGAAAGAAAATCCTCCTTGGGAATACCCAGGTTGTTGCCCTTCTCCAGACACAAGAGCACACCCTTTTGGAGAGCCCCCGGAACCTTCTTGCGGTCCCGCAGTCCTCGAACAGTACGTAAAAGGGCCACGATTTCGACGTTCATGGGACAGGCCTCCTCACACTTGCCGCAAAGCGTGCATTTCCAGGGCCATTGGGATGCGATCAACTCCTCCTCACGCCCCAGTATGGCCATGCGAACGGCTTTGAGCGGATCGAGGCCATCCACACCGGAAATGGGACAGGCACCGGCGCAACTGCCGCACGTGAGACATACATCTCCCCACTGGGCAGTAGGGAGAAGGCGCTGAGAACGTTTTCCGACCCCCTTGAGATCTTCCGGCGGGAAGGTCATTTCACGGCTCATGACAGGTTTGCCTGGCACGAACTTCAATTTCATGGAGGACCGGTCTATCCCAAATTCTTCACAGAGCTTTGCAAAATCGCTTTCAGATATGAGATAGCGTTTCCCGGCAACACTTCGGGCAGGGAGTTTCCCACTGTTCACCCAGTTGCGCACCGTATTGCGATGGACGCCCAGATGCTTTGCCAGCTCTCCCACACGAATGACGATCATGCTCCCTCCTTCACATGATCCAAAAGCCATAGACAGGCACCGCGAAGGGAGGCATCGACTTCCGCCGAGAGCCCCGGAGACACCTCTGCAGGTATATGTTTGGCCTGCACCGCCAGGATTCTGACCTCAACGCCTGCAGCATCCCGAAGCTCCGTAAGCAAATTCACCGAAGGAAACCGATGCAATGAAAAAGCGGCATTCTGATAAAGAGGAATCTGCTCAAGCTCTATCTCGAAGAGTTCTCCCGCCTTGCGGTTGGCCTGGATGACCGCGTCCACGATGAAGATTTTTCGGGGCTTTTCGGGCATCAGAAGCAAATCGAGCAGCACATTGCGAACACCCGTCCCCACATCCACGGCAAAGACATGATCAGGAAGAACATAATCCTGAAGAAGATGTTCGATCACACCCGGTCCAAACCCATCGTCTCCCAGGAGCGTGTTTCCGCATCCGAAAATGAGGACGGGATGACTGAAAATTTCTTGAATCATGGAATAATCCGACAAAAATCTTTCTGAGGTCTGCACATTCCAGCCCAAGCCACAGGCATTTTGTGCAGGTTGTGCAATCTTCGGATCACAAATATTATTCAAGCAATGTTGTGTCAACAGGTTTCTTTTTTGAAAAAACTCTGTTTGCAACGGACCGGCAAGCACCCGCATACATCAAATGAACGGACCATACGTGCTCTTCGAATCGGGAAAGGTTTGAAAGGGGAAGTTTGGGGAGTGAATGCGCAGTGCGTAGGTTGCGTTTCGAAACTCAATGCGACCTACGCGATGTGCTCTCCGTGTCTCCGTGGTGAATAGCGGGATATTGAAATCCGCCAATTCTCTTGAAAAAGAAAAGAAGGTTTTCAAAGGAGAAAAAGAGGTGCGGAAAACTCAAAAATATGAAAGATAAAAAATCAAGAAAATAAAAGACCATCCCCCCTTTCGCAGGGGGACGGTCCGGGACACACTTTTCAGATAAGCCATCAGGGGGTACAAGCAGCCTGAAGCAACCTCGTTTACGCTGAAATTTTAAAATTCTACCGGTTCAATTCCCCCGCCAGATCCTTGATGGCTCCGGCGATTTTGCTGAGTTCCCCCACCCGCTCCCTGGCCTTCTCCAGGTAAGGCAAGGCTTCGGGGTTTTTGTGATTTCCGAGGGCTTGCGCGACAAAATTCACTATGTAAGGATTCTCATGTTCCGTGAGAGAAACCAAAATGCGGAAGCTTTCCGGGGTCTCCAGGTTCCCGAGAACACTGATCAATCCCACCTTGAGCTCATCGAAGGCCGGGTTTTCCGAAAGCACCTTTTCAATCACGGGAATGGCGCGATCTCCAAGTTTCTCAAGATTTACCAGGCACTTCTGAGCAAAATAGGGAAACCGGAACATGGAAAGTTCCGCCAGCAGAAGAATGCTCTCGTCGCTGCCGTAGGCATAGAGAAGATCAGGTATAAAAAGGCTCGCCCAGGAAAAGGAATACGTCAGCGGCAAAAGGTAAGGAATGGCGCTGGGCCCCTCCTGCTCCAACTGATCCAGGTTGCCCGCCAGAGCCCGGCGCCGCATTTCATATCCCTCTTCCTGGCGGCCCGGAAATCTCTTGGGATCATTTGCGGCTTTGAGGCCATCCACCAGTTTCTTCAGCCGCTGATCATCGTTTGAGGGAAACAGGTCGCGGTAGACTCGCGCCCGCTGAGCGATCCAGAATTTTTCCAGCCAGGTCGACGGGGAATAGAAATAGACAAGGTTTTTCTTTTCCACTCCTTCTCTCTTATGGAACCCGTTTTCCTGATAGTAGGCCTTTTCTTCCTGAGCCACCTGCCACCGTTCACGCGCGATGTGGAAGGCTCTGTCGTAATCCCCCTGAACCAATGCGGTCATCACGGTGATATCATGGAGCCGATCCTCGTCGGGGTAGGATTCAAGGAGACGCTCTGCAAGGCGTTGAGCCTTCTCAAACTCCTGGGAAAACAGCAGGTCGAAGCCTTTTTCGACATCTTTTTCCAACCTTTCCTTACGCTTGGCCTGCTCCTCCATTTCCTGCAACCGGTCGGGAGGCATCCTCTTGCGGGCTTCCTCATGTTTGGGAAGGCAGCATTTCTTGTATTTCTTCCCCGATCCACAGGGGCATGGGTCATTTCGCCCCGCCTTGTGGATGACAAGATGATCCGCAAGGGCCATCTGCCGCCGGGATTCCTGGTACTCGCGGAGCAGCTTTTCCAATTCCTCCCGGCTCATGTTATACTTTGAAGCAATGGCATCGGGGTCACCGCCCTGAAGCAATTCTATTACAGGTCGAAGGGGATTCTGAGGGGACTGCTGGTTGCTTTCCATTTCCTGTTCCTTTCAAATATAGTATGGCGTGTTTGGGCGCGACCATCTTCAAACGGTCCATCCTCTCACGTAAGGGTTCAATGTGCAAGGCTTTTTAACAGCTTTTCCCGTTTCTGTCAAAACTATCAGCGCTCACACGAATAATCTCACAAAAATTCTTGCACATACCCGAAATGCCGACAGGCTCCAGGAACGGACGGAAACCTCCGCCATGTTCCGAAGGCCATCCCACTGGCAGGCACAGGAAAGGGATTTCACCTCCAATGGGCCTTGACGCACCGGTAGGAAATGGATAAGCTGAAGTTGAAAATTTCAATGAAGAGAGGGACGAGAGATGATCTCTGATATTGCGGAAGGGCTTTCTGCCAGCCTGGAAGACTACCTGGAAGTCATCTTCCACCTGGAGCAGTCGAATCGCGTGGCGCGCGCAAAAGATATCGCCGACCAAATGAATGTTCAGCGAGCCTCCGTGACGGGAGCGTTGAAGGCTTTGGCGAGTCGAGGGCTGATCAACTACAGTCCTTACAGTTACATCACTCTCACAGCCACTGGGCGCAATATCGCCAAAGACATCATCCGCCGCCATGATACGCTCAAGGAATTTTTCCTGACGGCCCTTCAGATGAATCCCGACGACGCCGAGGCAAATGCCTGCCGCATCGAACATGCCATCGATCCCGTGGCCATAGATCGGCTGGTCCGTTTTTTGGAGTTCATCCAAATCTGCCCACGCACGGGGATTGACTGGTTTGAGGCCTTCGCACGCTACTGCAAAAAAGGCATTCAAACATCCAACTGTGAAAACTGCCTCAAAGTATGCATGGATAAGGTCGATTGTCCGGAAGACAAGACTGAAGCATCCTCTTGACCTGCCTGACCATTCCCTTCAGCAAAAATCATCCCGAGCGATCCGCAACCTGCTTTGTATCGGGTTGGTTTGAATTGGCCAGCTGTACTGTAAAATCGAGAATCGCGGCACTTTCCTGATAAGCTCTACGGGTGAAGTCTCCCAGGTGCTCGGCGCTCCGCTGGAAATCTTCCACAAAAGCGTCCAGGTTTTGCTGGTCGTACCATTCCTCATAGCGGTCGAGCCCTTCCCTCAGCAACCCGAGAATTTCTTTCGTGTAGGGATTCATCTGAGTGATGGCCGAATAGAGCGCTCCATTCTGGGCGAAAATTCTCCCGAGCATATTCATCTCCAGGCGATAACTGGGGCTTGTGTATTCCATCGTTTCGGCTATATCCACCCCATAATCCCGAAGCACTCTCCCCGTAAGCATGGTGGTCATGTGAAAAAGCACCTGGATGATGCTCATCATGCGGTCGTGCTCCCGGGGCGTGGCCTCCTTGACCTTCACCCCTCTCTCCTCGAAAAGACGGCGCAGGCAGGCCCAATCCGCAGGTTCGATGCGAACGGGACAAGCCACAAGGGTTTGACCTTTGAAGGAGGAAATGCGTCCGCCAAACATGGGGTGAAGGCCCACGACGCTGGCTTGAGAGCGCAGCATCTCCCGGATGGGGGGTTCCTTGAGACTCGTAAGATCCATCAGCAGCTGGTCCGGGCGGACATAAGGAATCAGTT
Organism: Desulforhabdus amnigena; assembly: GCF_027925305.1. Classification (NCBI taxonomy): domain Bacteria; kingdom Pseudomonadati; phylum Thermodesulfobacteriota; class Syntrophobacteria; order Syntrophobacterales; family Syntrophobacteraceae; genus Desulforhabdus; species Desulforhabdus amnigena. Next base: position 2,647,483 of record NZ_BSDR01000001.1, read on the forward strand.
CGCGTATGACGGCTACCGTCTCATGGAGAGGCACGGCAAACAGGACAACGTCCGAATTTTCCACCACCTCCCGGTTGCCAGGCACCGTGGAACGATCTGCAACCGAAATCCTGTACCCCCACTCTTCAAAAAAGCGAGCGAACAGGCGGCCCATTTCCCCCCTGCCCCCGATGACTCCCATGCGAGCTCCAGGCCCCCATCGCGAAGAGGGTGCCGCATTCTTCAAGGCATCAAAATCGGACAAAACCTTACTGTCTGACATAACCTTTCCTTTCTGCGATGCACATGGATTCGCAGCAGATTCCCGTTCCATCGGGCGGCAGGACTTTTGCCGCTCGGGACTTTCTCCTCCCGGAGTACGTTTAAAAGCTCATGATCTCTGTGCAAAAATCGCTTCTGCCAGGGCAGAGATATCGCTTTCTCTCCCAAAACAAAAGCCGCGAGCAATTTCTTACCCACGGCCTGAACGTTTTGAAAACCGGACAAAAAAAGCCGTGGGCATCTTCGGGATCCCCACGGCTTATATGCTTTTCGCTTAGAGCCTAGTCGCTGCGTGCACCCCGAACACCACGGTAAGAGCCGCTGCAATAATAGCAATAATAACAGGCATGCAGAGTGCGCATTCAGTTCCCTCGCTGTTTCGTATCAATGTCAGCTGATTCTTAAACAAAACAAACCCGGGTTGTCAAGAACCTTTTGAAGGTTTTCAGCAATTCTCATTTTTTGGATGGCTCTCATGATTGGCATTTCCGGCATCCTCCTCAATCCCCCTTCATAAGGAGGATTTTATACTAAATCTCCCTCCTCAAGGGGGGGGAGGTTTTCAAAATGAGAATTGGTGACGGAACTACGGAGCCTCTTGCTTTGTCCGTTCCACTTTATTATAAGCTCAGAACTCGTTAACTTATATTCAAAGTAATCAAAAAGGTGGAATGCAGCAGCGCAATGAATGCACCAGAATCTCATCAAAATTTCCCGAAAGAACGCAACCGGTCTCGCGACTCCGTTTATGCGGCGCCGCGAGAAAAAATAGGGGATTTCGTCTTCGACGAAACCGTTGCGGATGTATTCCCCGATATGATTCAGAGATCCGTGCCGGGATACGACACGATCACCTCCCTGATCGGCGTCCTGGCCGGCCGCTACGCACAGCCAAACAGCACCTGCTATGATCTCGGATGCTCCCTGGGAGCCGCCACGCTCTCCATGCGCAGGCGCCTGCACCAGCCCGGCTGCCGCATCGTTGCGGTGGACAATTCCGAGGCCATGATCAGACGCTGCCGGCAAAATATCGATGCCGACGCTTCCGCCCCCCCCGTCGATATCCTGTGCACCGATATCCTGGATGTCAAAATTCGAAACGCCTCGGTGGTGGTCCTCAACTTCATTTTGCAGTTCATTCATCCGGAACAGCGCCTCCAGGCGCTCTCGAACATTTACCAAGGTCTGTTGCCGGGAGGAATTTTGATTCTCTCGGAAAAGATCCGTTTTTCCGATCTCAAACAGCAGACATTCCACACGGAAATGCACTATGCGTTCAAGAAAGACAACGGCTACAGCGATCTTGAAATCAGTCAAAAGCGCGCAGCGCTGGAGAAGGTACTGATTCCGGAGACTCTGACCGAACACCGGGAGCGTCTGCTCGCCGCCGGTTTCGCCCGGTGCGACGTGTGGTTTTAATGCCTCAATTTTGCCTCCCTCTTTGCGCGAAAATGATCGATTATACCGGCCTGTACCAAAAAATAGAACAAACGCCGCTGGCTCCGTGGTTCCAGATCCTGCCTTCCAAAGTGGCAAGAGCTTTCAACGACTCACCCCACGGCGACTGGCCCAGGTGGGAGTCCATCATCGAGCAAATGCCTCAACTGACACCCTCATCCGTGGATCTGAATACCGGCACCGTGCGCATCGGGAATGCCACCGACTGCGATCCCCTGGACCGGGAGAACCTTGAAAAACTGCTGCGGCAGCTTCACCCCTGGCGGAAGGGACCCTATTCGGTCTTCGGCATCCATATCGATACGGAATGGCGTTCGGACTGGAAATGGGAACGCCTCCGCGACCACATTCGACCGCTGAAGGGCAGGCTGGTACTGGATGTGGGCTGCGGCAACGGTTATCACTGCTGGCGCATGGCAGGCGCCGGAGCTCAACTCGTTGTCGGCATAGATCCCTACCTGTTGTTCATTGCGCAGTTCAGAGCACTGCAGCGTTTCGTGCGCGATGACCGGGTCCATCTGCTTCCCCTCGGTATCGAGGCCCTGCCGCAGAATCCGGGAGGGTTTGACAGTGTCTTTTCCATGGGGGTGCTGTATCACCGCCGCTCCCCCATCGACCACTTGATGGAATTGAGATCCTGCCTTCGAAGCGGCGGGGAACTCATTCTGGAAACACTGGTCATCGAGGGAAAAACCGGGGAAGTGCTGGTTCCGGAAGGCCGCTATGCAAAGATGCGCAATGTATGGTTCATCCCCTCCTGCCCCACCCTCGAACTCTGGCTGAAACGCTGCAGCTTCAAGGATGTCCGGCTGGTCAATGTCTGTGAGACCACCACCGAAGAACAGCGCTCTACCGGCTGGATGACCTACGAATCCCTGCCCGATTATCTCGACCCGAAAGACCGCCGGCTGACCGTGGAAGGATTGCCGGCGCCGAGAAGGGCAATCTTTCTGGCCACCTGCCCCTGACGAATGAGATTTTTTCAAAACCAGGATTTCCGACTCTTTTTCCCACGCTCCCCGGATTCCCCAAACAGACTCTGTCCGCTCTTTCCCTTCCCTTCATTCTGCCGGGGCAGGTGAGGCTTATCGTTTCAAAATTTTTTCTTCCAAAAGAGATGCTTTTCCCTCCATCAATGCCTAACAAAAGACCATAACACCTTTGCATCCGCAACGCTTGAAGCAGACCACGGGAGGCTGTTTACATGCAAGGACCTCTGAAAGTTGCCGTATTGGGTACAGGGCGGATGGGCTGCGGCATCATCCGGCTTCTCTTTCAAAAAAAAGGGCTGGAGCTGACCGGCGTTTACGGTCGTAGAACCGACCGGGCAGGGATCGATATCGGAAAGGCAGTGGGACTTGCAGAGGAAATCGGGATCAAAATATCGAACGACCTTCCGGCTCTGCTGAAAAAGGCAAAAGCTCACGTGGTGATCCAGGCCACATGCTCCAGGGTCTCCGAGGCTGCGGAAGAAATCAGAACCGCTCTTCACCAGGGAGCAAACGTCATTTCCATTGCAGAAGAAATGGCATATCCCGCCTGCCAATCCCCGCTCATCGCCAAAGAACTCCATGCGCTCGCTCTGCAAAAGAAAGTGACCGTCCTCGGAACCGGCATCAACCCGGGATTCGTGCTCGATCTTCTGGTGATCGCTCTCACAGGCGTGTGCTGGAAAGTGGAATCCATTACGGCAAAGCGGGTGAACGACCTCTCTCCTTACGGCCCATCCGTTCTGGCGGCCCAGGGAGTGGGTGTCACCCCTGAAGCGTTCCAAAAAGGCGTGGCGGAGGGTTCCATCGTCGGACACATGGGATTTCCCGAATCCATCGGCATGATTGCCAAAGCTCTCGGCTGGGAAATCGACAGGATCGAAGAGATCCGCAGCCCCATCGTTTCCAGGGTGAAGCGCGAAACCCCTTTCGTGAAAATCGAACCGGGGCTCACCGCAGGCTGTAACCACACTGCACTGGCCTATCGTGACGGCAATCCGGTCATCCACCTGGTGCACCCTCAACAGGTGCACCCACACCTGGAAGGCGTCGAAACGGGGGATTCCATAAAAATAGAGGGCGAGCCCAATGTCCATTTTTCCGGCAGTCCGGAAATCCCCGGTGGTATCGGCACGATCGCCCTGGCCGTCAACATGATTCCCCATGTCGTCAATGCTCCCCCCGGGCTGAAATCCATGGCGGATCTCCCCGTACCCGCAGCCTTCATGGGGGACATACGTACACTGCTCCAATAAAATCGAAGGGAGACGGCCAATGGCTGAACGCGCAGAGAAAGGTTCCTGGGTTGAAATTCACGGCATCGTGCTGGAAAAGGGTGAAAGAGCTCCACAGGTTCCCGAGGACACGCAAAGGGTCCCTCTGGAAATGAAGGTCAAGGGATTTCTGGTCCATGACGCCGTGGTGGGCGGGGAAGCTGAAATCGTCACGCCCGCCGGCCGGACGCTCAGGGGAAAACTCACAGCGGTCAATCCGCCGTACACGCACATGTTTGGTTCCCCGATTCCCGAACTCTCACGCATAGGAGGCGAAGTACGGGCGATTCTCAGGGAAAAGGGGCAGGCACAATGAATCCCCGCGATAGCTATGAATCCATAATGGCTCAGCGCACAGAAATCATGCGCTCTTCCGTCGGCATCGATTACGCTCGATACATCACTGGCCCCCTTTCCTTCGATTACGAAAGGCTGCTCGCCGACACCGGTTATGACCTTCAAACGATCCGTTCCATCCAGAGCGAGACCGGAGTGGGCAACACCCCCATGGTCGAACTCAGGAATCTCACCGGGCTTGCCCGCGCCGTTTCCAAGCCGGGAATGGGAGCGCGCATCTTTTTAAAGGACGAAGCAGCCAACCCTTCGGGGTCGTTCAAGGACCGCAGGGCCTCCCTTTCAGCTCATGAAGCGAAAAAGCGCGGCTACAGAGGAATTGCCGCGGCGACGAGCGGCAACTACGGTGCGGCGGTGGCTTCACAGGCGGCGAAAGCGGGCCTTCGATGCATCATCGTGCAGGAAGCCTTTGACAGCAAAGGGGTCGCGCAGCCGGAAATCGCTGAAAAAACGAGGGCCTGCGAAGCATACGGAGCGGAAGTCGTCCGGCTCTCCGTAGGTCCGGAACTCTTTTACGTCTTTCTTGCGGTGCTCAAAGAAACCGGGTACTTCAACGCTTCCCTCTACACCCCCTACTCCATCCTCGGAATCGAAACCCTGGGCTATGAGCTCGCCCTGCAGATCCAGACTGGGGAGGGAAGATTTCCCGATGTGGTGGTCGCCACGCATGCGGGGGGCGGGAACGTCACGGGCACGGCCCGAGGGCTCCTGAAAGCGGGTGCGGCGGAGACCCGAGTGGTTGCCGCAAGCGTGGACCTTTCCGGCCTCCATATGGCTTCGGACCGCGATTTCAATCGCAAGTCCTTCACCACCGGCCATACGGGCTTTTCCATTCCCTTTTCCACCTGGCCCGACAGGGCGGACGTGCCGAGAAACGCGGCACGGGCCCTTCGTTACATGGACCGCTTCGTTACAGTGACTCAAGGAGAGGTCTTTTATATCACGCAGGTCCTCGCTGAAATCGAGGGACTGGAACGCGGCCCGGCGGGAAACACCTCGCTCGCCGCCGCATTTGCCATGGCGCGACGGATGGAGCGGGACCAGATCATCGTCGTGCAGGAAACCGAATACACGGGAGCCGGCAAGCATCCATCCGCACAATTGAATCTCGCAAAACAAATGGGCATTGAGGTGGTGCGTGGGGATCCCGGAGCGAGCAAGCCGGGAAAATCCATCGTCATCCCGGAGCATCCCGCTCAAATTGAGGCCGTGGATGTGGACCTGGACCGGCTCAGAAGGTCCTACCTGCGAAATGCCCTTCATTCCCTTGGGGAGAAGCGGTTTCCCACCGAAACCGATGTGCGATTTTTGGCAGCCGATACAAAATCAACTCAGGACTATGTTCGGGAGGTGATTCATGAGCATTACGGAAAGAGCGGATGACTTCAAAACCCGGCGACAACATTTAGAAAAAATGTCCGATGAGGAACTGCACACGTATTTTTGGACTTTGGTGAATCAGATCGTTCAGCCCCTCGTGGAGGAAGCCAAAACCCATACTTCTCCTTCCATCGAACGGTCGGTGCTCCTGCGGATGGGCTTTTCCAGTCTGGAAGCAAAGTCCATCGTCAATACTATGCTCGAGAAGGGAATTCTCGGCCACGGCGCGGGGAACCTCATCCTTCGGCTCGCACGAAAGAAGGGCATTGCCGTACGGGAGGCTGGGCTTGCATTGATGGACGGAAAATATTGGGAGGAGGTGGCAGGATGAAATCCCTGGTCCCGGAAAAGAAAATCGACATCCAGGAAGTGCTCGAGGATTTGGACAAATACCGCCCCAAGCGAAAGGGATGGAGCTGGCGCAGGCATATTGAAAACCAGGAGATCGGCCCCTTCGTCTTCAAGGAAACGTCGCAAAACCTCAAAAATTCCGTGCCGCTTCCTTCAGCCCGGCACCTGGGGAACATAGATCCTCAATGCGATGTGGTGATCACGACGGAAATCGCATCCGGGCGGTTCGAAGACGATATCCGGCGCATGCGCATGGCGGCATGGCACGGAGCGGACCACATCATGGTCATCCGCACCGTGGGCCAGTCGCACTTCGACGGACTCATTGAAGGCACACCGGAGGGAGTGGGTGGAATCCCCATCACGAGAAAGCAGCTTCGAGCAACGCGCAAAGCCCTGGACGCCATCGAGGAGGAGGTGGGGAGGCCCATCAACTTCCATTCCTACGTGAGCGGAGTCGCGGGCCCGGAAATTGCCGTCATGTTTGCTGAAGAAGGTGTAAATGGAGCCCACCAGGACCCCCAGTACAACGTGCTCTACAGAAACATCAACATGCACCGTTCCTTCGTGGATGCCGCCGAAGCCAAAACGATCATGGCCGGAGCGGGAATCCTTCAGATCGACGGGGCGCATAATGCCAATGCCACGGCCAAAGAAGCCTGGAAGGTCATGCCGGAGCTCTTCGTGCAGCACGCCGTCAATGCGGCATTTTCCCTGGCGGTAGGCATGCCGAGGGAATTCATCGCTCTTTCCACGGTCCCTCCCACTGCACCCCCCGCACCCAAAATGCGTCTCGACCTCCCCTATGCCGTGGCGCTCCGGGAGATTTTCAAGGGGTTCAAATTCCGTGCTCAACAGAACACACGGTACATGGAAGCGGACATGGCCGAAGCGACCATCACCCATGTGCTCGACACATTGATTACCAGCATGACTCCCACCGACATTCAGAGCACCATCACCCCGGATGAAGGACGCAACGTGCCCTGGCATTACAACAACATCCTGGGAGTGAATACCGGCCGGCAGACCCTCATGGGAACGGACGGACTCATGGAGATGGTCGAACTGAAAAGGGAGGGCAGCCTGCCTGAAAAGGTTCGGGAATTGAAGGAACGCGCCGTTCTTTTCCTGGAGGAAATCCTTGAAGCGGGAGGTTATTTTGCTGCGGTGGAAGAAGGGCATTTCGTGGATTCGGGTTGTTTTCCCGAAAGAAAGGGAGATGGAATCGTCCGAGATCCCCACGGCGGAGTTGCCGCCGATTCCATCATAAAGCGTGAACCCGATTACGGCGCTCCCGTCTGCTGCCATTTCGGTGACAACGTTTATGCACCAAAGGACGAAAAGCCTTGCGGTTCATACGGGGGATGCACCCTCTGTGATCCCTCCAAGATTCAGTATATCGATGAACTGGACCCAATGGACAATGTACACAAACGCCTTGAAAAACCCCTCGAGGAAAAAGCCGCCGGATGGGTGCGGCCCGAAGTCGAATGGTCCGGGGACGGTATAGTGTGCGTCACCCTTTTTATCCCCGAGGAACCCGAAGTGGCGGAAGCGGCGGCCCTCAAGATGGCGGAAAAAATGGGGCTCTTGAACCCGGAAGTGATCAGCAGGCGGCTCATGCACCCTGCGGAAGGAAGCCTCTTTGAGGTCAAGGGAAGGCTCGATTATGCGGTGAAAAGGGATGAACTGGTCCTTCAGAAAAAAGAGGAAAGCTTACCCGACAAGGAAATCGAGGCCTATGTCCGGCCAAGAGACATCCATGTCGTGGGGGCCACAGTGGGGCAGGATGAACATTCCGTCGGATTGAGAGAGATTCTGGACATCAAGCATGGAGGCATTGAAAGGTACGGCTTCCAATGCCACTACCTGGGAACTTCGGTTTCTCTTTCCCGGGTCCTGGATGCCGTTGAGGAGACGGGCGCACGCATTGTTTTGATCTCCACCATAGTAACTCACAACGACATTCACAAGACCAACATGAAAAAACTCCATGACCTGGCCGTCGAACGGGGCTTGCGGAATAAGGTGCTCCTCATCGCCGGCGGCACCCAGGTGACCGACGAAATGGCCAGGGCCTGCGGCATGGACGCAGGATTCGGAAGGGGCGCCAAGGGGCGCCAGGTGGCCACATTCATTGTCAGAAACCTTAGTGGGGTCAGCCCTTGACATTGGAAATTGCAAGGGAGAACACAGCCAGCAATTTGCCAAGTGCGCTATCTTTCTCGGCCTTTTCCGGGAACCTCGCATACACCTTCGCAACTGCGGAATAGCTCAAACCGCCAAACAAATCTCCGATCCGGCGGTTGGTCAGCCCCGTATACTTTTTGAGTAAATAAATCGTCAGGTCCCTCTTGTCATCCTTCTGCACTGCCAGATCTTCGATGGAGATCCCCAAATGATGCGACACTATTTTCAATATCTCTTCAGCTCCCATCGATTTTTGCAGCTCACGCCGGGACGATACCTCCTCTTTGCTCAGGGTTTCATCCTTCAGCCGCCCCAGAGTCTTCCGAATAAAATTCTCTCCGCCCAGAATCGCTCCCCCGTAGACATCCTTCAAAGGACTCTCCAGCTCTTCCGATATAGCGCTCTCTATAAAGGCACGATATTTACTCCGGGCCAAAGCCGGGTCGCTCGCAAGCATTGCCAGGATAAGATCCCGATAAACTATCTCTTCCCCCTCTTTTTGAATAAATGACTTGTAACTGCTGTAAGGATAGGCCTCGGGTCTTTCGACTATCCCCGCTCTTACCGGATTCAGGTGGACATATCGGCTCAATTCCAGGAGGTAGTTGTCCTTATCCACCAGGATGGCTTTGTATCTGCCCTGGAAAAGATGCCCCGTCCGGCCTTTTCTCCTGTTGATGTAGTTGGTGTAGGATCCGTTGATGTAATGCATCACCTTGCTCAAATTTCCTCCGGGGGTTTCAATGAGCAGATGATAATGATTGGGCATCAGGACATAGCAGTGGAGGCGGTATGCGTACTTTTCCCGCGCTTCTTCAAGATAGGTTTTGAACCGATCGTAATCCGCCTTGGAAAAAAAGATCCTCTTGCGCTCATTTCCGCGACTCGTGACGTGATAAAAAGCGCCTTCGTGTTGAATCCGCAAAGGTCTCGCCATGAAAAACCTCCCATATAAGCGAAACCTTTAGCATGGGGAATGTCTCAAGTCAAGGGCTGACCCCATGGATACTGGAAAAGATGCCCCGTCCGGCCTTTTCTCCTGTTGATGTAGTTGGTGTAGGATCCGTTGATGTAATGCATCACCTTGCTCAAATTTCCTCCGGGGGTTTCAATGAGCAGATGATAATGATTGGGCATCAGGACATAGCAGTGGAGGCGGTATGCGTACTTTTCCCGCGCTTCCTCAAGATAGGTTTTGAACCGATCGTAATCCGCCTTGGAAAAAAAGATCCTCTTGCGCTCATTTCCGCGACTCGTGACGTGATAAAAAGCGCCTTCGTGTTGAATCCGCAAAGGTCTCGCCATGAAAAACCTCCCATATAAGCGAAACCTTTAGCATGGGGAATGTCTCAAGTCAAGGGCTGACCCCATGGATACAAAAATGGTTGCATTGTGAGGGATTTCATTCATACTTGTGGCTTAAAAATCAAAATAATATGAGGTTGCATTAATGTGGCGTAGAAGACTCAAGTGGACCAGCAGGGTGTCCGGACTCATTACATGCATCGTCATTTTCAGTTTGTTTGTTGCCGCCCTGCCGGCTTACGCCACCCAGACTCATAAGGCTCCTGAGGGTCTTTACATTCACCAGCTGGGACACCTTCTTTTTTTGGCCGCCGCCGCTTTTCTATTTTCAAGACTGCATCGCAATCCACTGCTTACAGGAAAAGGCTGGAATCGCATCAAGATTTCCTGTGCGTTCTTTTTTCTTTGGAACCTCTACGCCTTTGTAGGGCACATCCTGGAAGAGCTCATGCCGGCTCCGTCTTTTACAGGAAAGGCCGGGGTCTGGCATCAGGTTCTAGCGGAAGCGCCCGCAAGGATTGGAATTCCTTTTTACATTTTAAAATTCGACCATCTCATTTGCATGCCCGCCATTCTTTTCTTCTTTTGGGGCATCAAAACCTTGTATGAGGAGCAGAAATGATCAGTGGATTGCCGATTTGGCCTGTCTGGGCCGTGGATCTGTTCGGCTCGAGCGTAATGATCATTTTTGCTTTCCTGTCGCTGCGCTATGCTTTCAAAATATCGAGGAAGGACCCGGAGAATCTGATCTGGTCCTACCTGGTCGTCCTGGCATTGGTCTTTTCCGCTTTTTCCATAGGCAGAGGCGCGGGACATATCGCCAAGATCGTTCTTATCTCCATGGGAAAACAATCTGCATGGGAAAAAATCGCGCCCATTAGCGGGGCAATCAATACAGCCACCTTTATGTTTATCGCCTCCATTACCTTTTATTACCACAAGGTCGAGAAAACGTTTTATGTCGTTCAGAACTACGCAAAAAAAATCACTGAAGCCTATGACAAACTGGAAAAAGCCTACCAGGAAATCAAGGAGGACCAGGAAAAGATTATCCGCTTGGAAAGGCGCGCCACAGCCGCCCGCATGGCCTCCCTCCTGGCTCACGAGACGAGAAACCCCATACTCTCCATAGGCGGGTTTGTCAAAATCCTGCAGCGTAAATTTGCCTGTGACTTCGAACTGGGTCCGAAACTGGAAATCATCCTGGCGGAAACAGAAAAGCTGGAGCAGCTGGTGGCGGGGATCCTCAAGGCGGGTCATGAGATGGCTACCGAACTGCAAGAGACAAATCCCGATCTGATCTTTGAAGCATTGTTAGAGTCGGTCCAAGGTAAAGCCCGACTTGCGCAGGTGAGGGTGCTGACAGAGAAAGAGCCGGTCAAAGCACAGCTGATCGTTGACAAGGATTCGATCGTCATGGCGCTCAAGGAGGTTTTTGTAAATGCCATTGAAGCCTCTCCACAGCATGGCGAAGTTTCACTGCGGATGTTTCAGGAAGGAGACTGCGTCGTATTCACTATCCAGGATCACGGTCAGGGAATTGCAGCGGAGATACAAAACAAGATATTCGAACCGCTTTTCAGCACCAAGAAGCTGGCATCCGGGCTCGGTTTGTCATACGCCAAAGAAATGATTGAAACTCATGAAGGGCGCATCACGTTTGAAACCAAAGAGGGAGAGGGGACAACCTTTTTCATCTCTCTTCCCCTTTCAGGGGTCAGCCCTTGAAATTGGACTTTTCCATTCCGTTTTCATCCGCAGATTGAGCAGGCTAAATAATCCCGCCAACCCAAGATAGATGATCTCTTAATCTTCCAAAATCTGCTTAATTTGCGGATCAATTCAGCCTGATTTTCATCACATCAGATCTGGGCCGAGTGAATTTTTCTCTTGAAAAAACCGGCGAGTCCCTTGGAAAAAAGAACATGTACGGACCCTACATCACCATCGATCTTGAAAAAATTGAACACAATGCCCGTACAATAACCCGGCTCTGCAGGGCACACGGCATTGAAGTCACCGGTGTCACCAAGGTGACCTGCGGCATGCCCCAGGTGGCCAAAGCCATGCTTCGCGGCGGCGTCTCTTCCATCGGCGAATCCAGAATGAAGAATATTCACCGCCTGAAAGCCAATGGAGTCAACACTTCCTTCATGCTTCTCAGGATCCCACCCCTTTCAGGGGCTGACGATATCGTAGCCTCGGCAGATATCAGTCTGAATTCAGAACTCCCAGTGATCTCGGCACTTTCGGATGCCGCATGCCGCAGAGGGCTGGTTCATAAGATCATCATCATGGTCGATCTTGGCGACCTTCGCGAGGGAGTGTGGCCGGACGATCTTCTCCCGTTTGTCCGTGACGCAGTGGGCCTTCCCGGAATCCGCATCGTGGGTCTCGGAACGAATCTCAGTTGTTACGGAGGTGTAATTCCCACGGCAGAAAACATGAACCGGCTGGTCGAATACGCCTGCATGATCGAAAAGAGTTTCAGCATCGATCTGCAGTATATTTCAGGTGGGAATTCGAGCGCACTCAACCTCATTGCTTCGGGTAAGATGCCCAAGCGGATCAATCACGTGCGTATCGGCGAAGGGATTCTCCTTGGCCGCGAAACCATAAACCGGACCGCCTGGCCCGGCACCTTTCAGGATGCGTTTATGCTCCATGCGGAAGTGATCGAGTTGAAAGAAAAGCCATCCATGCCCATCGGGCCGACAAGCGAGGACGCATTCGGAGGTAAACCCGTTTTTGAAGATAAGGGTGAGATGATCCGGGCCATATTGAACATCGGGCGGGAAGATGTCGACATCGAAGGCATCAAGCCGGTGGATCTAGGACTTTCCATCCTCGGCGCATCCAGCGACCACCTCATCTTGGACGTCACACGGGCACAAAAAGCCGTTCATCTGGGGGAGGACCTGGCCTTTTCCATGAACTACGGGGCACTTTTGGCTGCCATGACTTCCCAGTATGTGGAAAAACGCCCTCTGAGAGGTCTCGAAATGGAACGACTTCGTGCCGGGGTGATGATTTTGTGTATCAGGGGAGCCAACGGTAAAGCCCCCTTCACGGTATTTGATATTGAAAGACTTGAGAAGGGCTTGAAAGTTCTGGGATATTCGAATGTCATAAAAAAGAACATCTCCTCTCCCTCGGGAGGAGAAACGCAGAGCCATGAAAGGCATTCCCCTTCCGCGGAAAACCGGCAGATCCTTGAAATGGCACCGGCAGTGGCTGATGGGGTGGTCGAAGCTCTTGCGCAAGATTGCATTCCCCTGGTTCTGGCAAATGATCCCGGGCATTGCCTTGGTGTCTACCAGGGATTGGCCCGATTTCTGCCGTCCTGCGGCACGATCATTCTCAGCGCTCACGGCGGCTTCATGCCCCCCCGTACCGATGTGCCCCTTCGGCACTCGGCACTTGGATCAGCTCTTGGCTTCGACGTGGGCACAACTGCGGCGCTTGCAGGCATTCAACCCTGCCTCCAACCGGAACAGGTCGTTTTGATCGGCCTGCGGGAAGTAGAGGACGAGGAAGCTCAACGGATCATCCACTCAGGCATAACCGTCTACACCATGGAAGAGATCGATGCCCTTGGGATACGCGAGGTCGCGGATCGTGCTCTGCATACTGCGGGAATGGGCACCGCGGGCATTCATTTGAACCTGAACATGGATGTTTTAGATCCCGGCGTGGCACCCGCAGTCCTTCAGCCTGCCAAAGGCGGCCTCTCCTACCGGGAGGGGCACCTCGTGATGGAAATGATCGCCCGGTCGGAACTTCTTCGATCCTTGGCGGTGGTAGGTTTCTCTCAGGAGAGGGACAAAAATGGCTCCACAGAGCGAACCGCAGTGGAGTATATTCTTTCCTTGTTTGGAAAGAAGATTCTTGGAACAGTGTAAACAATCTCTGAATACTGCAAGGCGATCACAGCAGGAGGCCTATCTTGGATCATCATCGGTCGAGTCATCTGACTCAGGCATTCATCCACCTCGATCATCTCACCCACAACATGAATCTGCTTCAAAGCCTGGTAGGCGACCGCCCCCTCTGGCCGGCCATCAAAGCCAATGCGTACGGCCATGGCGCAGAAATCGTCGGCCGCCATCTCATGGACATGGGATATGAAACCCTGTGCGTCGCTCATGTTTCGGAAGCCATCGATCTGAAGGAAGCGGGGCTGAACGCAACGTTCATCGTACTCTCAGCCACTTTACCGGAAAACAGTGAGTACCTGGTGGCCTACGGATGCGAACCCGTCGTCTGCACTCTTGAAATGGTGGAAGGGATCGCAAGGGTCGCTTCCAGAACGGGGAAAAAGGTTGCAGTACATCTCAAGGTGGATACCGGCATGGGCCGCGTGGGGATTCGCCCGGATCAGGTCGTTGAGTTTCTCGATCGTTGCCGTGACTACCCCGAGGTCACTGTAAAGGGCATCATGAGTCATTTCCCCATGGCCGACGAAGAGGACAAATCCTTTGCCGTACGCCAGATCGACCTGTTTCGGCAGGTGAAAGAAGCATCCAGAGGATACGGAATCAGCGTGTATCATTTCGCCAACAGTGCGGCTATCTTCGATCTGCCGGATGCTTACTTCGATGCCGCACGCCCGGGGATATCCATCTATGGTCTGAAACCGTCTCTTTCCATGTTGAACCCACGGGTAAAGGAACTCAAACCGGTCCTCGAATGGAAAAGCCGCATCACTTTTCTGAAGGAGGTACCCGCTGGAACGGGGCTGAGCTACGGGCACACCTTTCATACTCAAACTCCGTCTCTGATCGCGACCATCCCTCTGGGTTACGGAGATGGAATGAGCCGGCTGCTCTCCAATAAACTGCAATTCTTGATTCATGGGATCCGATGCCCACAGGTGGGGAGGATTTGTATGGATCAATGCCTGGTGGATGTGACCGCGCTCCGCGGCAGGGTGGAACCGGGAAATGAAGCCGTCATCGTGGGAAAACAGGGCAACGATGAAATCACGGTGGATGATCTTGCCCAAACTCTTGGCACCATCAATTATGAAATTGTGACCAACATCGCGAAACGCGTGCCTCGAATCCCCTTGAAGGCTTAGGGGCTTATATGGCTCAAGGTTTATATGAAAAAAGGCTCATGGTTCATAGCTCATGGCTCATGATAACATCGCTTTTCAAGAGCGTTTCCCGCTTTCCACATTGGCTTGCATCTCTTTGCCTTTTTCATTTTTCGTTGTGACCGTTCCGGTCATGGGAGTTAATTCAGGTTCAAAGCCGCTCAGGAGGTGGAAGTGGCGGCGAGCATCGCAACTTGCTCTGCGATCTCTACGGCCAGCTTCCCCACTGTCCGGCTGAGCGCAGCAACAGCGGCGTCCGCACTGGTATCGGCCGCCTGCTCGCTGACCGTGGATGTGCGTGAAAATGCCAGTTGCCCGGTTTTGCCGTCAAAGATCTGCCAACGGGCAGCGAGCGTTGCCTGCCCGCTTTTGCTGACATCAAAGCGGGTAAAATCGACCTGGACACGGTAATCGAGCGGTGACGGCGTTGCCTGAGGAAAGGCATCGACGCGGTCGCCGGGCATAAGATTCGCAATATTTTGAAGCAAAACGGCCGGCAGCCCATTGGCAAGCGGTTCAGCCCATTGCCGAAAGTCCCGCAGACGAACAACATAGGGACTCTCACGGATAACGATCTCCGGCCGGTCGGTATAGCCTGCGATGCTGACCGGTCCGATTCCGATCGTCAGAGGGGAATGTGCCTGTATATTCACGCCTGGATCAACGACGCTTGTAAGCGTATAAAAACAGGTCTGCGGGCTTCTGCAGGCGGTCAAAGCGAGTGACAGCATCAACAGTGCAAGCAAGAGGCATCTCTTTCGGTTCATCATTTTTTGGAACCCTCCTTCCCTCGAATCAATGCCTCCGGATGACGCTGCAGCGTATCCGCCAAGGTCCTCACAGCTCGGCTGGTATCCGTCAGCTCCTTTATCATCTGAACCAGGCCGTAGCGCAGTTGGGAGTCCTCACCGACCATCCGGTCGGCGTCGGTCATCACCGTCTCTGCCTTGGCTAATGTTTTGCGGGCGGTATCCGACGTTGCTTTCAGACTATCGAGCAGGGGACCAACCTCTTTCAAGGAAGTCACCGCATCCTTTACCGATTTCGAATTGATCAGCCGGTCCGTTGACTGGATTGTATGGCGCAGATCGTTTATCAGTTCCTGCAGCGGGAGCGACTCGAGTTTAGCCAGGAAATTACTTGCCTGGGTGCTGAGTTCTTTGAATTCCGACGGTTCCGACGGGATAACCGGGATCTTTCCACTTGTATCAAGCTCCGCCGGGGCAGCCTTAGGAAAAAACTTGAGAGCGATCACCTGTTGTCCGGTCAGGAGATTGCCGGACTGCAACTGCGCTCGCAGGCCTTTGTGTACCCATTCCTTCATGTATTTCCAGTGCAAAGACTCCATTTCCGCTTCTGTCATGGAAAATGCGCCCGTAAAATTCAGCCGTTGCGGTTCCATTTCGACCGTCACCGGAACTTTTATCAGCCCGGTTTTTGGATCGATCATGATGCGAACGTCGCTAACCTGCCCGACCTTGATGCCGTAAAACAAAACCGGCGCCCCCACATCCAGCCCGGAAAGGGACTGGCCATTGAAATAGATCAGGAATGGCCGTCTGAGGTGAAAGCCGGCTTCTTCAGCCTGACTGAACGACTCGTAGAGTGGAAACCCCTTGCCTTCGGGACTCTGCTCGGTATGGCTGAACTCACGAGCGGTATCGAAGGCAATACCGCCGGTCAGCACGGATTGCAGCGACTCGGTACGGACGGTCACTCCACTCGAAGTAAGCGACATGTCGACGCCGCTGGCATTCCAGAAACGGCTCCGATCCCTGACAAGTTTATCGTGCGGCGCCGCGATAAAGGCAGTAAAGGTAACGCCGCGGCCGTCGTCATCGAGAGAATAGCCGAGGACCTGGCCGACCTGGATGCCACGATAATAAATGCCCGACCCCGCTGAAATCGATCCGACCTTGGAAGCATGAAGCTTATATCTGGATCCGGGAACATCCACGGTCAGCACAGGCGGCTCAGTGAGGCCGGTGAATTTCCTTGCTGCTTTACCCGGTCCCGGGCGCATGGCAATGTAGGTGCCGGAAACCAGAGTGCCGAGGCCTGAAACCCCCGATGCCGTCAATCGTGGCTCAACGATCCAGAAAGTGGTTCCCTCACGCAGTTGGTCGGCAATCTCCTTGCGCATTTCAGCGGTGACCACCACCCGGCTAAGATCTTTACTGAGGTCAACCGAATCGACAAGACCAAGGTCGACGTCACGATACTTGATCCTGGTCTTGCCAACCTCCAGGCCTGAGGCCGTTTCAAAAGCAATGGTAATGGTTGGGCCTTTCTCGGAGTAGGTTTTGTAGACGAGCCAAACCCCGATGAGAAAGGCGACCAGCGGAATGAGCCAGACGATCGACGGCAAGCGTCTTTTCTCGACAATAGCCGCTTGCGGCAAATCATCCTGTGAGACGGCAGGCTTCTCTTCAGTCACGATTGGCTCCAGCTGCGTCCCAGATCAGACGCGGATCGAAACTCATGGCAGCGAAGATTGTCAGTACGACGACGGAGGCAAAGGCCATCGCACCGACCCCGGGAACGATTGTAGCAATCGAGCCCATTTGTACGAGGGCTGCTGTGATTGCAAGAACGAAGATATCGACCATCGACCAGCGTCCTACGGCATCGATGATCCGGTAAAGACGCGTCCTGTCTGCCGGCCTCCAGCGCGATCTGCGGTGTATCGAGATGAGAAGGAAAATGAGGCCGACCAGTTTCAGCATGGGTACAGTAATGCTTGCAAAGAAGACCAGCACAGCCAGCGGCCACATCCCAGAGCTGATCAGTTCCTGGACACCGCCTAGAATGGTGTTGACGAAAGGCTTGCCGAAAGAGACCACCGTCATCACCGGATAAACATTGGCGGGAATGTAAAGAATCGCCGCAGCAATGACCAGTGCCCAGGTCCGGTTGAGGCTGTCCGGTTTACGCTGGTGAAGCGTTGCACCACACCGGGGACAGAAAGCCGATTCATCCTCTGTGTGGGGATCGACACGGCAAACCAGGTGACATACGTGACAGCTGAGCAGCCGCTTTCGCTCTCGGGGATCGGGCAATGGTTGCGGCCGCGAGCGTTCCAACCGCTCCCAAACTTCACGCGGTTCGTTGGCGGCATCGCCGGCCGCCATCGCCACGATCATGGCAACGAAGCAGAAAAGAGCAACACCGACCTTTATGGTCCCCAAATCTGCCAGCTTCACGCACGTTACCAGCACGCCAAGCAGAAAGACCTCCGCCATCGACCAGGGGCTGATCAGTTCCACAAGCCGGGCAGCCTGTTCAGCAAACGGGGCACGCCGGCCGAAATGGAGTGGAGCCAGTACGTACAGGTTGGTCAGGATCTTTGCCAAGGGTACGACAATCATGACCAGAAGAACCAACAGGCCGACTTCCCACATCCCCTGGCGATACACGGCCAATGCGCCGGAAATGAGTTTGCTGGTTTGCACACTCCCTTCGATGGACATGGAAAGGAACGGAAAGCTATTGGCAAGCAACAGCAGAATCAGCGCTGTGAGGTTGAATATGAATGCGTTGGCAATACTGCGTGTATTTCGTTTATAAAGCACGGCACCGCAGCGAGCGCACTTGACCGTTGTCTTATCCGGCGCATCGGGAACGACAAAAAGCTCATCGCATTCCTGGCAACGAATCAACGGTCTTTTGCCTGCATGAACAAGATTCATACGTGTTTGTATTCTCTCGATAGAGACGCTAAAATCCTAACTCGGAAGCAAGCCTGCCACCATTTTGAGCATACTCCCCCTCTCTTGCCTCGATAAAGAATCCATCGATCCCAACATCAATTGAAACCTCCAGCCGGCTTATTGCTTCATCATTATTTGAATTCCATCGGCTCCTGCGGTGAGTCCCAGTCCTTGCTGGCTTGTTGTCAGGTGCAAAACGACACCATTTCCGTTTTGGAGCCAGAGATGCCCTTCTCCCTGGTCGGTCGCAGAATAACCGACACTCGCCTGAACATATGTTCCTGGAAATTGCGACACATCCGTAAGGTTATACACATCGCCGTAAGCGCTTATATGAGAGGCTCCGATTCCTCCGACGCCAACCCCTCCCAGCTTAAAATCATAGGTATTTCCCTGGAACTGTAATTTTCCTCCACCCATCTGGCCGTTGAAAATATAGGCCAGTTCGTATTCGTTGATTTCCACCGTTCCCGAAGGCGTTTTCTCTTCGGCAACGGCCGCCGCGCTCAGTGCCATTGCCACGATCAGAACAAGGAAAAAAAAGATGTTGATCATTCTTTTGTTCCTCAAATGGCATGTAGAAGTCGTTCTTTTCATTTGAAGTCTCCTTTCAATTGGGTAGTGTTGAATAACTTGTTTTGTAATGAAAATATTTGGCGCCCATAGTGTGCGTGCCGCTGCCACGAACGCATATTCAGAAGTTACTCCGCATCGGCTCCCCTCGGAATAATCTGGGGGTCACACTCACCGCCTCCCTTATTGTGGAGGATTCACAATTACATAAGTTACCTGGTCCCCTTGATATACAGGCTGGTACCAGGTCGAGCCGGACTGATAGTAGGTAATACCGTTCACAACCATCATGCTTGGAGGGACCGCCAGCGCATTGAACGCAGAAGCCGTCAAGACGCTACCCACGGCCATACCGGTAACGGCCCCGGCTGCGTACGTGCCGCCGTAGCCATAGCCATAACCACCATAGTATCCAGGATGGTAGTCGTCCGCCCAGCTCTGTCGGCTTTGCTGAGCCTGCTGCCCATAGCTTTGCCAGGATTGCGCCTGTTGTTGCCCATAGCTTTGTCGGCTTTGCTGGGCTTGCTCTCCATAGCTTTGTCGGCTTTGTTGAGCCTGTTGTCCATAACTTTGCCAGGATTCACGACCGGATTCCCGGCTGGACTGGGCACTGGACTGCATTTGTTCTGCCGTGGACTGGCGGCCGGACTCCATGCTGGAGCGATCGGCCTGCCAATTCCCGCTGCTTGCGACTCCGCTACCTGAAAAACGGTCACCACCTCCCCAACCACCGCCTCTCGACTCGGCACCTCCCCAGCCGCCGCCACCGAATCCACCCTCTCCACCGAAATGCCCTCCACCGGCAAAACCACCCCGGGAAAATCCTCCACCGCCTCCACGAAAGGCTTCCCCTTGCGTGGCCACAAAAACGATCATCAGGAAGAGGCCACTCCAAGTTATAAGGTGTCCCAATATTTTAGTTTTCATGGTTATTTCCCTTCTTTCATTCCTGTTCCTACGGGCTGAATCATCCGTGGGGAAAACGCAATCTTCACCGCGCCCTTGGGCGGTGTAAAGACAAACAACGAATTGGGGGCCTTGGGTGAGAGATTCCAGTCACTGAACTGAGCCCAGTACTGCGGGCGGCCGTCTTCACGAGTGTAAGTAATCACGAGTCGGCACGGCAGGGGTTGATCACCCTGCGCAACCCACAACTGCAAGTCCGCCTTCTTCCCACGCAACGCTATGTGGTCGCAGGGAACGCCCGCAATCTGTGACTGCTCGACGTAGGCGGCTTCGCGCACGCCAGCCTCCAACATCTTGGGTAGATTGCTGTCCACCAGCTCGGCCAGGGGCAGCCGCATATCGAGATCATTGATGAAGTGGGCAATGGCCTCGTCCACCGTTCCGGGTTTGTCGGTTCTGGCATCCGTCGCATAGACGTTTGCCTTCAAGTTGAAGACGACAAGGTCCTTACCGTCGAACATCATTCCGCCCTTTACACCGTTGCGCTTCGTCTCGTCGATGCGAAGATGGTCAGGGCGGCGGAGCACTATGTTCCGTATTTCGCCGAACTCGATCTTCTGTCCGGAATCCTGAACCACATCGAACCCGGTATCCACAGTAACACTAAAGCTCTGGGCCTTGGACAGGAACTCAGCCATCCGCTTTGCGACAGCCATCGCCTGCTCCCCGCTCTTTTCCATATCAGCAGTGCCGCCTTCCTGAGCATGCAAGGGTGCACCAACCAACAACAGAGTTAGAACCCACGCAAACAACATCCCTAATTTTATTCTCTTCATTGTCCAACTCCTTCATACCGGCGTAAGCCGGTATCCAGAGAATTTGTCGTGAGACTGGATTCCGGCTAAAAGCATGCCGGAATGACATAATCAATAAGGCTCGAGAGTGTTAAATAACTTCTGATCAGATGCTTAGGTTTAACTATTAAGATATATATCGATACAAGGCTTTCAAGACCGCCGACTGAAATTCAAGCTGGCGTTCGATTAGGACACGTTCAGACACGATTCAATCGTTTCGGCATAACCTGCAATACGATAAATCCCCTGCCGGTCGTAAAATAGAATCGACCGCCAAAGCCGGGGGTGATGAGCGAGTTGACCATAAACGGTGGGCCGCACCTCGCCGAGAGCGGCCCGTGCGTTTAACAACCGAAGCTCCGCCGCGGTTTGCGCTGTGATGCGGCACTATTGCGGCCCGCTCTGCAGATGATGAATCGGACTGCCGTCAACCGCGATCGCTTCCGCATTTTCGAGCTTCTTGACGTCCTCCTCCGTAAGTTTTGGACGGTCCACCTTGATCGTCAGCTTATCGAGTTTTGCGGTCAGCGGGAACGGCGGCAGGTAGTCGGCGTCGTTCACCCCGGTCAGGGTGTCGGAACCGATGTCGAAGCTTTCATCCCATTGCAGGATCATCGGCAGCGTGTGCGGCAGGGTAATGGTTTGGACCGCCTTGCCGTCCACCTTGAGCGTGCCGGTGCCGGAACGGCCAAGACCGCTCATGTTGTTGTAAGCGAGCGTGCCGATGCCGAGGCCGTCGTATTTGAAATCGAACTCGAGGGTGTGCTTGCCGGCTGTGAGCGCCTCCGGTCCCTCCCACTTCACGCGCTTCAAGTCAATGAGATTCCACAGGAACACCGGCTTGCCCTTGAGCAGGTAGAAGCCGTAACCGGCAAACCGTCCGCCGGAGGTCAGGATCATGCCTTCCGCACCACCTTCAGGAACAGTGATGTCCGCCGTGATGGTATAGGAGGAATTAAGCAACATTGGGGAATCGCCCTGCGGCAGGCCGACCATCGGGCAGGTATAGACAAACTCGGTGCGACCGGCGGTGATGTTCGGGCGCGGAGCCACGATGCGAGCCGCGACCGAGGCGTCCAGCGGGAAGACCTGGTGCTTTTTCGCCTCCTCGATGAACATCTTCTTCATCTCCTCCACCTTCTCCGGATGCTTGTCGGCGAGGTTCTGAGACTGGCTGAAGTCTTTGTTCAGGTCGTAGAGCTCGAGCACCTGGTTGTTGAGCGGGTCGGGGTTGGCGGCGCCAAAGGCCTCCCACGGCGCGCGGTTCACCTGGGTGCTCAACAGCCAGCCGTCGTGATACAGGGCCCACTGGCCAAACATTTCGAAATATTGGGTCTTGTGCCGTGACGGTGCCTTGGCGTTCTTCTCGTCGAACGTGTAGGCGAAGCTCGTGCCTTCGATGGGCGCCTGCTTGATGCCGTCCACGTATTCGGGCGCGGGGATGCCGGTGAGCTCGAGGAGGGTAGGCATCACGTCGATGATGTGCATGAACTGCTCGCGCAGCCCCCCCTGATCCTTGATGTGGCCGGGCCAGGAGACCGCCATGCACTGACGGACCCCGCCGAGCTTCGAGGCATTCTGCTTGAACCAGGTGAACGGCGTGTCAAAGGCCCAGGACCAGCCGGCAGACATGTGGTTGTAGGTCTGTTCGGTTCCCCACACGTCGTACCACTTCATCTGAACATCCACCGGCATCTGGTTGACGCCGTTGAAGAAGGCCACTTCGTTGGGTGTGCCGAGCGGGCCCCCTTCGGCGCTCGTGCCGTTGTCGCCGTTGATGTAGATGATGAGCGTGTCGTCGAGCTTTCCCATGTCCTCCACGGCCTGAATGACCCGGCCGATTTCGTGGTCGGTGTAGGCTTCATAAGCGGCGAATATCTCGGCTTGCTTAATGAAAAGCTTCTTCTCCTCGGGCGTCAAATCGTCCCAGTTCTTGAGGACCTTCGTGGGCCAGGGCTCCAGCTGGGTGTCTTTAGGGATCACGCCGAGGCGCTTCTGGTTCTCGAAAATCCGCTCGCGCAGCTTGTTCCAGCCGTCGTCGAAGAGGTGCATGGCCTGAATCTTCTCGACCCATTCCTTGGTCGGGTGATGCGGCGCGTGCGTGGCACCGGGGACGTAATAGAGGAAGAACGGCTTGCTCGGATCGATCTGGTTGATCCGGTTCAAATAATCGATAGCGTCGTCGGCCATGCCGGTAATCAGGTTCCATTCCGGCTTGCCCTCAAAAGGGTAGATTTGCGTCGTGTTGCGGAAAAGGTTCGGCTGCCACTGGTTCGCATCGCCACCCACGAACCCGTAGAAATACTCGAAGCCCATGCCGGTCGGCCATTGGTCGAACGGACCGGCCTGACTGGCGGCAAAGGCGGGCGTATTGTGGTCCTTGCCGAACCACGAGGTGGCATAACCGTTTTCCTTGAGGATGCGGCCGATGGTGGCCTTATCCCTGGGGATGATGCTGTTGTAGCCCGGGAAGCCTGTGGATTGCTCGGAGATCACGCCAAAGCCGGCCGAATGATGATTGCGGCCGGTGATGAGCGCCGCGCGTGTCGGCGAGCAGAGGGCCGTAGAGTGGATGTTGTTGTAGCGCAGCCCTGTCTTTGCAATGCGATCCATCGTCGGGGTCGGGATGACGCCACCGAAGGTGCTCGGCACGCCGAAGCCCGAGTCGTCGGTCATGATGAGCAGGATGTTGGGCGCCTTCTTGGGAGGCACAATGCGCGGCGCCCACCAGGCTTTGGACTTGAGGGCGTCCTCCTCGATCACACCTCCGAACTTCGGGTCGGGCGCCGGGAGCTGCTTTCCATCGATGGTGGTGGTGGCGCTGGGCGAGCCCAGCTCGCCGGTCACCTGCTGGGCCATGACCGGCATGCTTGCCAGTAAAGCAGCAACAATGAACACCATGGTGAAGTCAACCACAGCGATCACTACTCTCAAGGTTTCTTTTCTTGATTTCATGCTCTTCTCCTTTCCTATCCTATGGTTCATTCTCCTGCTTCAGCGAATTCAGCCGCACCGCAATGGAATACTTGTAGATGTCCGGAATCCCCTTGGTCTCCAATGCCCTTTTGTAGATCCTCTCTGCTTCTTCCTTCTTCCCCTGCTTTTCATAGATGCTGCCAAGAAGGAGATAGGAATCTGAGTGAACGGGAATCCTGTCTACAAGGTCCTCCAACACCATGGCTGCGCTCCCGCTGTCTCCTTTCTGCTCCTGATAAAATGCCAGGGTATAAGCGTACCTGGGCTCGCCGGGCCTGAGCTCCGTTGCCTGCCGGCAGAAACCGATCGCCTCATCGATACGGTCCCTGGAGAGAATCACGCAGAGGTTGTACGCCGCCTGGGCCATCTGGGGATCGGCTTTGAGTGCCGCTTTGAGATGCCTCTCCGCCCCCTGCGTGTCGTTCTCTTCGGCCTTGAGCAACCCCATGTTGAAGTTTGCCTCAGCATTGTCGGGCGCCATCTTCAATGCCTTCCGAAGCATGTCGCCTGCCTTCCGGTTCTCGCCCAGGCGGGCATACGCCATGGATTCGTTGACCATGGCCCGCAGCGCATGCGGCTCCAACTTCAGGGCCGTGTCATACGAGGCAAGGGCCGACTTGATGTCACCGCGATCCATGTAGTAGTTGCCCATATTGTAATGGGAGCTCCACTGGTCTGGGCGGGAGAGGATCGAGGAGAGGTACTCCCTGGTTGCTGATTCGACAGTTTTCTTTTGAGCATCATCCAGGGGAATGTTTTGATATCCTGCAAGAGACGCGGCAGCCCGAACACGAACGAGGCGATAGTCATCCCCGGTCGCATCTACAAGGGCTTGCACGGTTTCTTTCGTGGGTACATTTTGCAGGGCGGCGGCAGCTGCAGAGCGCACAAGGGGCGAAGGGTCCTCAATGGCCTCGATCAGCACCGGAACGACCCGAGGGTCCCCGGAAGCCGGGATGATACGGATGAGCGATGTCGCAAAAACCTCGTCACGGTCCTTGCTCATCACGTAGCTCAGCATCTCCGGAAGCTTGCTCCAGTCCCGCCTGCGCCCGGCGTCAACGAGAGATGCCCGTGCGAGCAGCGGCGCCTGATAGTCCCGCGGGCGCCATTCACGGACGACCCTGTCGGCCCAGGCGGCATCCTTATCGGTATGGCAGATGTTGCAGGCATTCGGCGACTTGAAGGCAAGTGTCGCCGCGGGTGTGGGCGGCAGCATCGAGTGGTCGGTCCGGTTCATTCGAGCAAAGGAGGTCATGGGCATGTGGCAGGAGATGCACTTGTTTCCCGCACTCCCCTCCTTGTGATGCGTATGAACCGGTGCATCCTTCACGTTTTTCTCGTGACAGGGCATGCAGGCCTCGTTTGCCTTCTCGTCGGCTTTAAACCGGTAGCGGCCGCTCGAAGTATGGCAGATTACACAATGGAGTGTCCCGGCCTTGCCACATGGACTCATCATCCATGAGGTGTACGTGTAGTTCTCTCCCAGGTCTCGACCGTCGGGGTAAAAGTCGGGGTCCTCCAGCGTCGCGAGATCGAAATGGTCGAAGAATCGATCACCCGGCTCAAAGTTTTCCGCGATTACGGACATCTTTGCATGACATATGGAGCATGCAGCGTTTTTTTGCTCAGGTGTGAAATTCTTCCAACTGATGATCTTGGGATCCTGGAGCTTCCGTCCCTCGGGGGTCTCCCGGAAAACCCGGTTGTGCTCTACCGAGGGGCCGTGGCAAGACTCACAATTGATGCCCGGTTCCGCCCAGGTAGTCTTGTACCTGTCGGTCTTGAGATCATAGTTCGTCAAGAGCTGACTCACATGGCAGGAGTAACACGCGGTGTTGAAGGTGTAGGGCGATTCCTTCCAGTGAACCGGCCGATCCGTCTCCCCTGCCGGGAAGTGGCGTATTCCACTGGCAGCCGTATCGAACCATTCCCTCTTGTTCAGATCATAGGCAACCGGCAGGGTCTGGAGTCTCCCCTTAGGGAAAGGCGTCAGGAAGTAACAAACATTCTTTCCGCCGAGGACATGTTCGATCGGATACTTCTTTTTCCCCTTTGGAGCCGTTTCAATGACCACACCGCCTTTGAGATCGGCCTGATACTTAAATTCCCCGATCACCACTGCATTCTGCTGCTGAGTAAGCCGGGCTTTGGCAAATTCAGGCGTATAGGGCTGCATGGCGAGGCCATGCAACGACGTAGACCAGAGCTGATAAAATCTCTCATGACATCCCCGACAGCTCACCGAACCGGCAAAACCGGAGGCAGGCGGGCGTGTGTTCTGTTTCTTTTCAGCCGCCACCACTGCTGAACCCATAAGAATCATGGCGAGAAGAACCATCATGGGCGATTTCAATGTTTTCATTAAAGCCACCTTTCCTTGAGGGTTTGAGCAGCGCTTCTATCTTCTTCAAGGAGCAGTCGATCGGGTAAGGGACACGGTCTAAGAACCTATCCAGAAACCACCTGTGGACTTTGCGACACCCCCCTTGGTCCCCCCTCGAGGGGGGGAATGAAAGGGGGGTGTCCGCTGCCGAGGTAGGTTTTCGGATAGGCTCTAAGTACGGCTAAGCTCCGGCTCAAAATCTATAAACCAGGTTCAAATTGACGACATTGATGTTGTTGGGATCGTAGTCCCCTTGCAGCGTTCCGCGCACGGCCGGGAGACCCAACTGTGCGAGGTTGGCGGAGCCGAGGTCTATGTATTCATAGGCAAGGCCCAGCGTCAGGTTTTTATTCCAATCGTACTGGATCCCTGCAGCGTAGCGAATGTTGCGATCGAGAGGAAGAGACGCCGAGCGATTGGCATCACTCAGCGGAGAGGTATCATAGGCAAAACCAAGAGAAAGAAGCCAGGGTTGCGCGATTCGATACTGCCCCCCCAGAGCAAAATGATAAGTATCCTGCATTTTCAGGTTCGCCGTCAGGCTTCCTGGATTGACGGGATCAACAGTCAAAGAGATATCCACATCGCCGAACTCGCTCCAGTCCTGCCAGCCAAAATTCGCCACAAACGCCAGCTTATCATTGACCTGTTGATAAAGGCTCATCATGATCCATTGAGGAATGGTAAAGTCCAGTTCCAGCTCACTGCCGATAAGACTTCTTTGGGTCAATAGCCGGGTCAAAATCGGCCCCGTATTCTCAAAGGACGGAGTGTCCGTGAAGGTAAGATCTACCGGCGAATAGTACGTCACACCCAAGCGGGTACTTCGGGTCGGTTCGAAGAGCACCCCAACCCCGCCACCGAAGCCGAAATCTTCGTCCTTGTATTGAAGCTTTCCGTCCGAAAGGCTATCCTGAAGGTTATTGATGCCCACGTCATTGCTCAGATATCCATACACCACGTTGAACATGGCTCCGACGGAAAACCAATCGTTGACTCGATATGCCGCGGATGGAGAAAGTGCAGCGGTTAGGAAAGTCGATTTTTCGACTCGATACCGTCCTACCCAGGTATCGCCGTAATCAATTGCGGCTCCGAAGTAGGAAAGCGAGCCGATGCCCAGTTTGAAGCAATCAGAAAGGCTGTGAACGTAGTAACCACCCAGTGAAGGCAAAACCCCGCCTGCATTGCCTCCTTCACCGCCGCCGCCGGCTAACCTCGTATAAGGACCGGAATTAAATTCTGACGTAATAATCATCGGTTGCGCTCCCACGAGCAGTTGTGAACGGTCCAAACGGGTCATTCCGGCCGGATTGGTAAAGGAGGTGGACGCATCGTCCGCAAGTGCAGCCCAGCCTGCCGAAGCCGTACCGGTAGTGGGGGAATCGTTCTCATAGACAATCAGCCCACCCGCCCAGGCCATTCCTGACACGAACTTCAAAAATATTCCCAGAGCAAAGGTGCAGAACAAAAGCGATTTCATAAATTCCCTCCTCTTTTGCTTTCTCCCAATGGCCCCTCCAACCGGTCAGGAACAATAAGGGGCTGTAAAAAATTAACCCTCAACAGGAAGTTATTCTTTTACAGCTCCTAAGATGAACGACAGGATGGCTGTCACCAAACAAGCCGAAGCCGTTCTATACTTGCCGGTATGCAACCTTATCTTTTGATTCTCCTTGTCCTTGGGGTTTGGCTGGTGGTGAACCGATTCTCGGTTGTGGCTTTACCGTCATCTCCTGCATCATCTGAAAAAGATTTCTGTAGAGCAGACAATAAGGATCTTTGCGAAATATGTCGCCGTGGACCGTGTACGCCCGCACCGGGCAGCCTCCGTGGCAAATGCTCAGATAGTCGCACTCCAGGCAATCCTCTCTCTGGATCAACAGGCCGGGTCGCAACTGGAGGCTTCGGCGGGCAGGGCTGTTCTTCAACAGATCGGACAGGCCGACATCGTCAAAGATATTGCCGAACCGAAATTCCGGGTAACTCGTCACCCAGCAGTCGCATTGAGCGACGTGTCCTCTCGGGTCGATGCAGACGAACTCGTTGACGCAGTTTTCCCGCCAGATGCAGACGAAGTCCTTGTTCCCGCGGAGGAAATAATCCATCAGCTTACTGAAAGGACCGATCCTCACACCCTTCTGAAAGCCCCGTTCAAACCAGATGGTTGCAAGATCCACAAAAAACCGGGTCAGCCGATGGTGGTCCAGGGGAAAGCCTTTCTTCACATCGTTAAGAGACCCTCCTGGAAAGGGCGTATTGATCTGAAGATCACGGATTCCCAGATCATCGACGAAATGGGAATAAAAGCGCTCCGCGCCCAGCTCGAGAGTCTGTTCATTGGGGATCGATATGACTCCGACTTCGATGCCGGCATCGACGGCCTCCCGCATGTTCCGGGTCCAAACCCTCTCGTATTCCCTGGCGCCACCATTTTTGAGTTTTCTATGGAGATTGGGAAAGTCCATGGAAGAGCCCACACTGTTTCCGAACATTTCCGAGAGCACCCTATTCCATTTCTTGCCGTATGCGATCATGTTGGACTGGAGGAAATGGCCAACCCCCTTGTTTCTCCCATCGGCAATTCTCTGAATGATTTCGTTAGCCGCTTCAAACCATTCGGGAGGCAGGGTCATGACCTCTCCTCCCTGCCAGTAAATGGACAGGAATTCGATATGGTTCCGACTCAAGTAATCCATGACCTTGTGTGCCACTTCCGAAAGCTGATCCAGGCCGAGGCGATGGTTGGTCTTGGTCTCGAAGCAGTAATCGCATTCGGCGTTGCAGTTCAAAGTAGGAAGGAGGATGAGAGAAAAATGGTCGCCTGTCATGACCGTTACTTTCCGCCCATGGAGTGAAATGCCGCAAGATCCCCTCGCAGCTCCTCTGCCGCGTCCTTGATGGTCTCAAAGAGGGCCTTCACGCCGTCACATCGATATTCCCGGCTGGGCCATTTGAAATAGCAGGAACAATTCCCAAGGAACTCGCAACTGCTGCACTCGCGTTCTTCAGCAATGAGCTCGTCTCTGAATCGCGTCACAAACGAGGTGACTTCACCTTTCAAATCGCCCTCCGCGAATCGTTTGGAAAGAGTCTCCTTTCCCTCATCCGTGATGTAACGATTATGAGAAGGGTCTTCTTCCTGTATGGCCCAAAGGGTCACAGGGTCTCCCCGATAGAAAGCCAGGAACAGGCTGTGGAAATATTCAATGGGTTGAGAAACCGTGGCATGACGCAGATACCAGTGCGCTGCCCGTGACAGCTCTTCAAAGAGGAACGGATCGGGTTGGAATACTTGCAACTTAACCGCAAAGTTCAATGAAACCGCAAGCTTCACCACTTTGCTGAACCCGGGAGCGACGGGGACACTCACGCGGACCGGGTGCCTGGCCAGGAGCGGCGAGCACTGATAAAGCAGGGGGAGATCCCTTTCCGGATCTTGAACCACCAGATCTACGGGAATATTCTGTCCCCATAGCGTCAATCGCTCAAGATCAGGGTGAATGGAAAGCACCTGGACATACGAAACCCTTGCCAGATCTTCCATGGAAAGCCCTTCCACGATCTCTGCAGGGTCCCGGGAGCGGACGATCAGGCTTCGACCGGCGTATGTCTCAACCATTGAGACAGGAATGTTGTAGACAACAGAATCCGTCATGGTCGTTCATCCTGGAAGATGCTTCTTCTCACGTTAAAACCGATTGACCCAGGCACCCCCGCGATTGGCCCAGGCGCCACCTCGATTGACCCAGGCCCCCCCACCATTCGCCCAGGCGCCGCCCCCTACGACTCGATTCGCCCAGGCGCCACCGGGCGTGACCACAGCACCTCCGCCACCTACACGGTTCGCCCAGCCGCCACCCCCGACACGGTTGGCCCAGGCTCCGGCGCTCGCCTCCCGCTCCGCCCCCAACAGTGCGTCTCCCAAAAGAACGCTTCCAATGACGACCATCGACCACTTCCCGAGCCCGAGCAGAAACCCCCTTCGATCCATCAACTCTTCTTCTCTTTTGCCGTTTTCCTCACTCTGCGGCCCTTTGAAATCCTTATCCATACCCAGCCTCCATTTCTCCATCGAATGAACCCAGCCAAGAAGGCGGCAAAAAAGTAGTCTCCGGCTCCTCCGACAACAACCGGACGCATTGTCTTTAGATGCCGCATTCGCATCAGTATTATTTGGGTTGCTCGGCACCTTGCTGCTGCTCAGCACCCAGTCTGGAAAAGTGCATACTCACAATTCGCCATTTGCCCTTGATCCTTTCGAGAGCACCGGACATGTTGAACGCACGCTCCCTTTTTTCGTTCTTCACCATGCCCTCCATGTTGATCGTAGCGGCAAACCAGGCAAAATTGCCCCTGGAGGCGGCATGAATCCAATCGTATTTAAAATTCAAGGTATTTGCGTCGAACCTGTTGAAAAACTGATTGTAGGCTCCCCCGATGGCTTCTTCTCCCACGTAAATCTCTCCCGGGCCGGTGCCCATAAGCACGACGTTCGGGCCGGGTGCGTAGGTTTCCATCACTCCCTTGAGATCCTGGGCATTGAACGCCTTGTTGTGCTCCATCACCAGGGCCTTGACATCGGCATTGGCATTTGTGTCCGGCTTTCGCGCAAAGCAGGGCGAAACCATGGCAAAGGAGACCAGCACTATAAAAAGCAAACCTTTTTCAAGACCATAATCTTTCCTCTCTTTTCGTGTGGGTGATGAGCGAAAATCGAAATCCGGTTTCCCGGTCATAGGGAACTTTCATGGAGTCCCCTACTCACTTCATTACCGGCAGCCCATTTCGTCTTCCAGGGAGTAATACAAGACATGGGGTTTTGCTTGTCATCAATGTCTCCCCAATCGTTGTCGCCAAAGATTGCGGAAGGAGGCCCTTCGGCTCGCTCACAGCCCGGACGGAAGAAAAGATGCACGCATGCCAACTGCTCGAAGAGCTTTTCTCACCAGGAGTCGAAACATGATCGTCAGAAAGCGTTCTGTGTAAGTAAGATGGATTGACGCGCCAAACGAGAACGAAGTCGGGAAGGCCAACGAGTCAAAACGGCCGAAATCAGGACGGGCAACTCTGATTTTTGAGTTCTTGCTTCAAGTTTAATGAATTACAAGTTAAAAAAACATTGCATGAATTTAAATGTTACATAGGGTATGTAACAGTTACAATGGGTGACAGGATTGAACCTGCGCCTGCTGGTGACATCGTGTAAAACATGTCGGTTTGACGTCTCTCCACCACAAGGATTTCCCAATGAGTGCAGAGCAGTCAGGCTCCCCCCCAACTGCCCTGGGCAGTGACAGGGAGTTCCCCGAGGAGATCATTAGAGGTCAGCTCGCAACGGTGCTTGCAAGCCCGGAGTTTGCCCGGAGGCCTGTGCTGCGAAGCTTTCTCTCCTTTGTGGTGGAAAAAGTCCTGGCTGGGCAAAGCCATGAAATCAAGGGTTATACGGTGGCCACCGAGGTGTTCGGCAGGAACGAGAACTTTGACGGCCAGAAAGATTCTGTTGTTCGCATCCAGGCCGGGCGACTTCGCCGGGCGCTGGAACGCTATTACCTGTCCTATGGCGTGCAAGATCCGGTGAAAATCGAAATACCCAAGGGAAGTTATGAGCCGAGGTTCCATAGGTTTTCCACTCCGGAATCCGGCAAGGGAGGATCCCGGCCGGAACGGGGAGGTCCTGCGTTCACCCTATCCCATGGACCATCAGTGGCCGTCATGCCTTTGGTCAACCTGACAGGGGACCCGGGACAGGAATACTTCACCGACGGTTTGAGCGAAGAGTTTACCCGTGAGCTTGCACGGTTTCAGAACCTCCGCGTCGTAGCCAGTCACTCCACCCTTCAAATGAAGGGAGTGAAGGCTTGCGCCAGGGAGATGGGGCAGAGGTTGGGGGCTCGGTTTCTTGTGGAGGGAAGTGTGCGCAAGGAAGCCGATCAGGTAAAAATCTCTGTTGGATTGATCGACACGACGACCGGATTGCAAATCTGGGGGGAACAATATCGCCGTGAGCTTAGAGCTGAAAGCCTCATCACCTTGCAGGAAGATATCGGCAGGAGGGTGGCGAGTAAGGTTGGGGACCTGTTTGGAATCATCTCCACACAACTGTCCAAGGAATCCCAAAAAAAACCACCAGGGACGTTGACCGCTTACGACGCATTGCTCAGGTACCACCATTATCAAACATCACTGTCTGCGGAGGCTTTCGCAAGAGCATTCAAGGCACTGGAGGATGCTGCTGTCGAAGAGCCGGAGAGTGGACTTGCCTGGTCCCTTCTCGCGAACCTCTACGCCAACAACTATGCCCTGGGACACTCTCAGATGAAGACAACCCTTGAGACGGCCATGGCCATGGCTCGTAAAGGAGCCTCTCTGGACCCCGGGAACCAGTTGGTCCGCGCTATTCTTGCCTTTGTCCTGTTTTTACAGAACGACAAAGACAATTTTTTCCGGGAGGCTGAGGAATGTGTTGCCCTCAATCCCAACAATCCAGCCATCATCGGTTTTATCGGGTGGGCAACGGCACTGTATGGTGACTGGGAACACGGTCTTGCTCTGCTGGAAAAAGGGATTGAGCTGAATCCCCATTTTCCGGGCTGGTATCACCTTGCACCCTATTTCGACTGCTATCGACAAGGAAGGTACCCGGAAGCCTTTCGAGAGGCTCGACAATTCAACATGGCCCAGCTCTTCTGGGACCCGCTGCTGCAGGCCGCCGCCCTGGGTCAAATGGGAAGGGAGTCGGAGGCTGGATCGGAAATTGACAGGCTGCTCGTGTTGCGGCCGGACTTCCCCACTTGTGGGTCCCGCCTGATCGGCTTTTATGTCAAGCCCCCTTCCCTGATCGAAGCCACTCTCGATGGTCTGCGAAAAGCGGGGCTCAAGACGTGAGCCATCCCGAGTGGAGCGTAGGCTGGGAGCCATGGTAGTGAGAAGAAATCGCGAAAGCCAAGCGGATTCCAATAGGCCGTTATTCACCACGGAGACATGGAGAAGATTGCAGAGGCGACAGGCTCAAAGCAAATAAGGAGCATGACCAACCATGCCCCTTATGACCCTGTCGAATCATTCATTCAATATATTTACCATCACCCGGCAGATCTTGAGGATCAGTAGGCCCGACGACTTCCACCTCTGTCGCCGCCCCTGCCGCCTTTACCTCCCCCACCGCCATATCCGCCGCCGCGATGACCGCCTCCTGGTCCTCCACCGCTGCGGCCGCCGCCACCGTAGCCACCACGCTGCCCACCACCGTAGCCGCCGCGAGGACCGCCTCCCGGTCTTCCGCCACCACCTTCACGCGGCTTGGCTTCGTTGACCGTGAGCGCAAAGCCATCCAATTCTTTGCCATTGAGTCCGCCGATAGCGGCCAGAGCCTCTTCACGGTTCGGCATTTCTACAAAGCCAAATCCACGGGATTTCCCGGTGTATCTGTCTGTAACGATCTTGGCCGAACTCACTTCGCCAAACGATTCAAAAAACTTCTGCAATCCCTCTTCTGTGGTCTTAAAAGACAAATTCCCTACGTAAATATTCATAAAAATCCTTCTCTTTCAGAAAGAAATGCCGGTAACTGATCCCGATAAATTTGCCCGCCCTGCATGTCGGCAGGAGCATTCACCGAAAATAGCCACTCTGAGGCATTGCCAAGTTTTGGGTGAAAGTGAAATCGGCGCAGTGACACTTTCCCTCAAAGGTCCATAGACATGGTGGAGATGAGACATGTGAACAAGATAATCGCCGTAATATCTTTGGAATATATTAACCTGTAAAGTCCAAGCAAATCAAGCAACAAGAGGCGACATTGAGGAAAGATTTGAAATAGCGTCGACTTGATCCTGAAATTCCAAGAGTTCCCAAGGAGAAAAAACGAATTGCCCGCCTTGTCGGAACTATCTATTGCCCCTGGGAGAAGGATATTCTAGACTGAATCGCGCTTTTATTTTCCGCCCCCAACCATCGGCACTTTGCGATTCAAGTAACCCCCATGACCGGAACGGTCACAACGAAAAATGAAAAAGGCAAAGAGATGCAAGCCAATATGGAAAGCGGGAAATGCTCTTGAAAAGCGATGTTATCATGAGCCATGAGCTATGAACCATGAGCTTTTTTTATATATAAGGATACCCATGAAGATCGGCCAGACCCCAAGCAAAAGAAAAGTTTTCATTCTCGAAAACACACAGCTCACACCGCCGCATCTCTGCCCCGAGATCCAACTGCACCTGATCACAGATTCCTGCCCCCTCTGGCACGCAACGGAACCCGATATTGAAAGGCTTGGAATCGGGGATCCCTACTGGGGGTTTTGCTGGGCCGGAGGACAGGCCCTGGCGCGATATCTTCTGGACCATCCGGAAGAGGTTGCAGGAAAACGCGTGATTGACTTCGGAGCCGGCTGTGGCGTAGAGGCTGTTGCTGCCATGATGTCCGGCGCCGCTTTTCTGCTTGCTTCAGATATCGATCCATTGGCAGTGGAAGCGACCCGACTGAACGCCCTTGTCAATGGTGTTTCCATGGAGACCACAACGCGGGACCTTGTGGGAGACCCTCTGACGGGCTTCGATGTCCTTCTTGCGGGCGATATGTTCTATGATCCCGCTTTTAGCCGCTCAGTTCTCTCGTGGTTCGCGGCACTGACGGCACGTGGCATGAAAATCCTCTTGGGAGACCCTTCGCGGGGCAATATCAAGGATACCCCCGTCGAACCTC
The DNA here is from genome assembly GCF_027925305.1 of Desulforhabdus amnigena. Classification (NCBI taxonomy): domain Bacteria; kingdom Pseudomonadati; phylum Thermodesulfobacteriota; class Syntrophobacteria; order Syntrophobacterales; family Syntrophobacteraceae; genus Desulforhabdus; species Desulforhabdus amnigena. Next base: position 2,682,263 of record NZ_BSDR01000001.1, read on the forward strand.
TCGCATCTTACCAGGCCCCTTCAGATGTCGACCTTGTTGGGAAATACCTTCAGAAAACAACAGTGTATGCAATAGCACCCAGGATCAGCCGCTGAAAAATTTTCCTCAGGTTCCTACCAGTCCGGCATGCGGGGAAGACTGCGAACATCCGCTGCGGGAGGAACATCCAGGTTCTTCGGAAGATCTCTCGGGGGCAGCAGATTTCCCCAATCCGTTCTCGATTCCATGGTTTTAATGGTCTCTTCCGAAACGAAGCCTTTCCCTTCGCGCATCTGCCAGCCGCCTCCCAACGCCTTGTAAAGGCTAATGAGATTGGTGGGAACGGCACCCCTGCTCTGTACCAGGCGATCCTCAGCCTGCACGAGGAACTGCTGCGAGTTGAGGACCCGTGTGTAGTCCGCAGCCCCTTCACGATACTGAATCAGGGAAACCTCCACGGCACGCTTTGCCGCCTCTACACTCTCGGAAAGGAATGCAACCAGCTCCTGTGCCTGCAGGAAGCCGATGAGGGAATCTTCAACTTCCCGTGCCGCCTGCAAAACCGTCTTTCGGTAGACGACCAGGAGCTGCTGGAAGCGCGCGTCCTGAACGCGAACATTGTTCTTGATTCGCCCGTAGTTCAAAACAGGCCACTGAATGGATGGGCCCGTAGACATGGTGAAACTCTGCCAGCTGAAAAGATCGCTGAAGTCACTCCCGCCCGCTTGCGTGAAAGGAGAATCGCTCGATTCGAAGCCGAATGTTCCAAGAATGGAAATTTGAGGGAAGAGCTCAGCTTTTGCAACACCGATTTGAGCACATTGCGCTGCAGCCTGAAGCTCTGCACGGCGAATATCCGGACGCCGGAGAAGGAGCTGCGCTGGAACACCGACAGCTACTTCGGAAGGCACTTTGGGAATCGTCTTGGAACCTTCAAGAAGTTCGCTCAAATCTCTTGGAGGTATGGCAAGCAGAATACAGAGAGCATTTTGAGCCTGCCGAAGACCCGCTTCGAGGGTGGGGACCAAAGCCTGAGTCTCCCGGAGAAGGCTCTTGGCCTGCTGATAATCCAGTTGAGTCACCGCCCCGTTGGTGTAGAGCACGTTTGTAAGTTCAAAGGAATTCTCCTGGATTTTGACGTTTTCTCTGGCGACCGCCAACCGTTCCTGGAAAATCCGGATCAAAACATACGTGGATGCCACCTCGGCAGTGAGAGAAACCAGAACATCATCGTAATCAGCAATGGAGGCAATGAGCGCCGCGTCGGAAGATTCTACCGCTCGACGGAATTTCCCCCAGAAATCCAACTCCCAACTGGCGTCGAGGGCATAGCTGTAGGTCTGAAGATGAAGGTCCCCTCCGGCCGAACCAGGAGCATTCTTGCTGATTTCATTATACGAATAGCTGGCTCCTACCTCTTGCACCTGAGGAAACTGATTCCCCACTGCAATTCCCAATTGGGCACGAGCCTCAAGAATGCGGAGTCCGGCAACTTGTAAATCAAGGTTTTCATCGTATGCGGTCTTGATGAGGAAGTCGAGCACGGGATCGCCAAAAACAGTCCACCAGTCGCTATAGTTGACCGGTTCCGTCTTGACCTTGGGGTTCCCCTCTTCAATCCACTCACCGGCTATGGGAGCCGAAGGCTTTGTAAAATCAGGTCCAACAGTGGTGCATCCAAAAGTCAGAAAAAGCAGAATAACCCCCACCATGAATCGTGCCTGAAAAATCGACCGTGAAAGACTTGGCGGATATAGGCAAAGGCAGAGGCTGGAACGTTTTTTACAGTTTTTTCCCGCCGATGAACATTTGATGGCTTCGCCCGGACGCTGCATATCCTCCCCCTTGATTTTTCAGATACTTGCTGCCCAAAATACTACCATAACGTACCTTCTATGCTCAAACGTCAACATGACCAAAGGTCATGCATGTGGTGAAGTATCCTTTCCCGGCTGACTCTATCATGCTTCCATGAAACTATATGGTAGAAATATAGGATTCAGTAAGCTAAGAATAAGTTTTTGATACATCTCCGCATGAGCACGAGCCCCTTGGATGGGGGCAATCCAAATCAAACACCGATCCTCTCATTTGAAAGCTGATGTTGATAAGAAGAAAAACGAAAAGCCCGCAACCGGCAGAAAACAGATCTCTCAAGAAGACGGTATCCAATCAAAAGAAGAAGAAATTCAACAATTTCTTCGGACTCTTCGGGAAAGTAACCCTGCTTTTTGTATTCCTCTCCCTGGGAGTCATTCTCATCCTCCGTTTTATCCCACCCCCTACGACCGCTTTCATGGTGGAAAGGTTTTTTGCGGGGCTCTTCAATGCCGACCAAAAAGTATCCATTCAATATAACTGGATAAAAATTGATAAAATTTCACCCTGTGTGGCCCTTGCGGTGGTCGCTTCGGAAGACCAGAAATTCCCGTATCACTGGGGATTCGACTTCAAGTCCATTGCCGACGCATTGAAGGATGGACAAAAAAGGGGGCGCTACCGGGGAGCAAGCACCATCACCCAGCAGGTGGCCAAGAATCTTTTCCTCTGGAACGGAAGGAGCTACATCCGCAAAGGGTTCGAAGCCTATTTCACGGTTTTGCTGGAACTGATGTGGCCCAAGAAACGCATTCTGGAAATCTACCTCAACGTCGTAGAATTCGGAGACGGCATTTACGGAGTGCATGCAGCCGGGCAGGCTTTTTTTAAGAAGCAGCCCGGGGAACTCACCAAGAGCGAATCAGCGCTTCTCGCCGCAGTCCTGCCCAATCCTCAAAAATATAAAGTCAAAGCGCCTTCGAAGTATGTAATGAGGCGAGCGCGGCATATCGAAAAACAGATGAGGAACCTGGGGGACGCGTATCTGAAGAATCTTACCGAATGAAAAAAACCATGTTCCATCGGAGATACTGAAGCCCTATAAAAACAGGTGCTCAAACAGCAGTGACCCCACGGCTCGTACATAAATGAAAATCGTACATGCAAACAAATTCAACCATGATGTCAACAAAAAGCGCCCCTTAAAACAATGACTGCCCTCCGGAGTGACTGGGCCAGGAATATCTCTCACCAAATAAAATATCATACTGCAATATTCCCAGTCCCTGAAGGAATGGATTGTCCCTCACCTCTGAAAAATCCACCAGGCTGCCATCTTTTTGCTGGAAAAACTCGCGATGGATGACAGGATAATCCTTTATGCCCTGAACCAGATAGTCCATGTAGGAAGGCAGTTCGATATTCATTCGGCGCAACAACGTCGGCGCAAGGTAAATGGGGCTGAGATGGGACGGGACATCTAAATCATCCAGCAATTTCGGTCGATTCGTCCAAGTCGCGCAGGGAACGCCGGCCATCCGGTATAGCTCCTCGTAGTTGTATTCGCCAGGTTCAGAGACAACGCTTCCAGATTCGCGGTATAAGGCAAACTCCGGACCGAAACTTGGCAAATGGTCCCCGCAAAAAAGCAGGATGATCGGCTCCGGTCGGGTTTCCAGATACCTCACCAACCGCCCCAGGGCGCGGTCTGCATCCCGCAAACCGGTCGCGTAAGTCTGCAAGGAAAGCTGCAACTCCTTTGAAAAATCTCCCTTAACATCGATTTCGCCGGTCGCATAACGATGGGGGGCATACGTCCCATGATTCTGAATCGACAGTGCGTAGATGAAGAAAGGATCGCCGGCACCGTTTTGGATTTTCGCAATGATCTTGTCGACAAGGGCTTCATCCGAAATGAACCAGCCCCGCTCCTGAGCTCCCTTGAAGTCCTTCAGCGAAATGAATTCATCGAATCCGAGCCTTGGATAGGCATGGGCTCTGTTCCAGAACCAGTCATGATAAGGGTGAATCGCAGTGGTTCGGTAGCCATGGTCCTTGAGTATTCGGGCAATGGAGGGAGTATCCCTGTTCAGGTAGTGATCAAATGGAATGGCGCCGGGAGGTAAAAAAGCATTGCTCAACCCCGTCAGGATCTCGAACTCGGAAACACTCGTGTTCCCGCCGAATACCGGGGAAATCATGTAAAAACCGGGGAATCGCAACCGGAGCTGCTTGAAATTCTCTAGCGGGTCCTCAGCCGGAGTGTACCGGACATAGCGCAAATCAGAAAAAGATTCATTAACAAAAATCAACAGATTGACAGCTTCGGCGGCAGTTTCCGGAGGTGCGGCAGAAGGGGGCGGCGTTGTGGACTGCAAGAGAGTACGTACCTCTTCAGCACCATAGCCCGACGGTTCATCAATCAATAAGGGTTGAAAATTCAAGCTGAAGGCCAGCAAGAAACCATTCCTCGCATAATTTGCGCGCTGGTTCCATGTGGTGTTTTCTATCCTCAGGCGAGACAGTATGTTCACCGGCAAATGACGATAGTAGATCGGCGTTCCTAAAACGATGAAAGGCAGAACGCACAGGAGCAGACGCTGTTTGATGCCGATAAATTGCTCCCATTTGACGAGACCATAAAGACATGCCCCGCTGGCGACACCGACCGAGAGAGCCGTCGGGAAAAGCATTGCCTTGATGGGCAGGGCCGGCAGCAAAACGATGATCTGCTCGAAATAGAAAAGGTCCCAGGCAAAAAATGGGGCGTGCAGGTTCACCAGTTTTGCGTAATTGATCAGTGAAAGGACAGTCAACAGCGCAAAGGAAACGATTGTTCCGGGTATCCATTTGCCCACTATCGCAACCCCTAGAACCATGAGACTGTAAATGAGAAACAAGTTGAAAAGGGCGAGATGGGGATAGGCCTGAAGCCATGCCAGGAGTTTAGCCGCACCGCTTTGTGCAAGCCCTTCCTGCAGCGCCAGGGACACAATCCCCGCGACGAGGAACAGAAACAATTTTACCAATGAATTCATGGAGGATTCCTTGCCTACGATCAATGCATGCTCGTTCTATAGAGATCCAAGACAACCCATGGGTGCCGAATTGAAAACTCCCCTGGACTGGAAAAAGTGAAAATGAATATCCCGATTCACCAAATATTACCCACAAATAAAACAACGGGAAGTTGATATCAAGCACAAGACATTCAACAACCTGCTTTTTCCGAGCGAATCGAGATTGAGCCGCACTGAGACCGCAGTCTTTCATGCACTCTATTAACCACAGAGACACGGAGGACCCAGAGAAACACCAATGAAATCTCTGTGTGTCCTCCATGTCTCTGTGGTTTAGAGGCTGTCTGAAAATTCCTCTGCTTGGGAGCCGAACCTGCTTCGATTCCCCCCTTGAGGGGGGCCAAGGGGGGTGTTTTTCTGGTTCGCGAAATCTTGACACCCCCTACCCCCCCCTCAAGGGGGGAATTTTCAGACATCCTCTCAGAGGATATCCGACAATGCCGACTCAAATATATAATTTTAAGAAAAATGGCTATCGATACAAAATTTTACCGCAAAATCGATCCATTTCCGTGCGGCGCAGGTCCCTTGAGGGAATGGACACTTTGCACGTATGGGACATTATCGCCTGGACGAATGGGTCACCCCGGTCCGCAACGGACTTCAGGTCCGGCTTTCACGTTAGACATTCAAGGATTTACCCGATATTATAGAGCAAAAATTTGGAAGCTGAAAAAATCGCTCCTTCGATCCATATTGAGTCGAATGCCGATGCGAAATGGGCATGTTATTCAATGTCCACCAGGAAAACAGGTAAGATCCCTAAATTCCATCCACTGTATTGAAAGCGACGCGATGGAAAATCTGACGCAGCATCATTTCATGGTTTTGTTCCTCTCTCTGGGAATTTTGCTCGGCATGGCCCGTGTGCTGGGCGAACTGGCTCAGCGATTGCGCCAACCCGCGGTATTGGGAGAACTGTTCGCTGGAGTTCTGCTGGGCCCGACCGTCCTGGGAAGCATAGCGCCCGAGTTCAGCGCATTTCTCTTTCCCCCGCAGGGGCCAAACGCCATAGCATTGGAGGCCATAGCGACTCTGGCCATTGTGTTGTTCTTGATGGTTGCGGGCATAGAGGTGGATCTGTCAACTATCTGGAGGCAAGGCAGGGTCGGCTGCAAGGTCGGGATAGCCAGCATCGCCATTCCATTTCTTTTAGGCTTTGCCGCCGCCTGGCTGGCGCCGCAGGCTCTTGGTCGGCAACCGGATGCCGATCCAATGATATTTGCCTTGTTTTTGGCGATTGCCATCTCCATCACCGCACTGCCCATCATTGCCAAAACGCTTATGGACATGGACCTTTACCGCAGCGATATAGGGATGGTGGTCGTCAGCGCAGCAATCTTCAACGATCTTGCCGGCTGGATCGTTTTCGCCGTTGTTTTAGGACTCATGGGCAACCCAGCCGGGAGCGGCCACAGCATCATGCTGACGATTGCGCTGACACTGGCTTTTGTAGGGGCAATGCTCACGCTCGGCCGCTGGCTGATTCACAAGGCGTTGCCCTTTGTGCAGGCCTACACCCGGTGGCCGGGCGGCGAACTGAGCTTTGCGCTGATCCTTGGGATGCTGGGAGCGGCCTGTATGGAATGGATCGGAATTCATGCAATTTTCGGAGCCTTCCTCGTGGGCGCCGCTGTGGGCGATTCCTCCCACCTGCGCGAGCGCACCCGGGCTACTATTGAACAGTTCGTGTCATTCATTTTTGCTCCCATCTTCTTCGCGAGTATCGGACTCAAGGTGAATTTTCTGACTTACTTCGACGGTCCGCTGGTGCTGACGGTGCTGCTGATCACCTGCGTGGGCAAACTTGCCGGCGGCATCCTGGGGGCGCGGTGGGGCGGAATGCCTCCCCGCGAAGCCCGGGCGGTCGGTTTTGCCATGGTTTCCGTCGGTGCGATGGGGATCATTGTGGGACTATTGGCCCTGGAAGCAGGGATCATCCGTCAGCGGCTGTTTGTGGCCCTGGTCATCATGGCGATGGCCACATCGATGATGGGCGGCCCGGCCATGCGGCTCATTCTCCGGCCTACAAAAAAGTGGCGGCTGCGGGATGCCCTCTCATCGAAGCTTTTTCTGCGGGAACTAAAGGCCGGCTCCCCTCGCGAGGCCATCCAAGAGATGACAGCGGCGGTGGGGGAAGCGGTAGGGCTGGATGCCGAAGCTCTGGAAGCGGCCGTCTGGACGCGGGAAGAAGCGCTCAGCACCGGTATTGGAAATGGAGTGGCGCTCCCACACGCCCGCATCGAAGGACTGCAAGAATCTTTGGTGGTAGTCGGGTTTTCCGACACAGGAATCGACTTCGACGCGCCGGACGATAAGCTGGCGCATGCGATCTTTCTTATTCTCACGCCGGCCGCCGATCCCAGCGCACAACTCGAGATCACTTCCGAACTGGCGCGGCTCTTTCGCGACCCCCACATGCTCAGCCGCGTCCTTCGCATGCAAAGCTTCACGGATTTCCTGGCCTTGATAAGCGCCTCGGTTCGACCGTAAGCCTATGGAGACGGTCAACGGTGCAGAGGTTCGACTCCATATATCCTGTCAAGAAGTGAGAAAGCGATTATGAGCCGCCTTTTTCTTGAACGATTTTGTGCGGCTGGAGGCAACTTTCCACCGCCCGCTTGAGACCATTCTTATGCACTTCTCCGGCAAAATGGACCGGGCTTTTGCCGTACAGGGGATCCCACCCGGAGGGATTGGCGGTGCAAAAGAATTGGGTCTCGAGGCCGATTCGAACTATGGCCTCCTCCGCAGCCATTCCCAGGACGCGCTCCGCCGCATCCCAGGTGGCACCGCATGGAGCACCGCGAATCACTCGCAGGGAAAGGATATGCCCTTCCGCATCCAAAGCCGCCTCGAAATCCGGAGCGCCAAAGCGCTCGCCGTACTTGCCCAGGCCGACCTGCCGGGCCAGACCACATCAGGTGGGAGGCGTCAGAGCTTCCTTGATTTCCAGTTTCTTTCCGGAGGCAATGACGGGTATGGAGCGTTGCGCGCACCGTTTCGCCAGCTCATAAGAGAGGTCTGGATGGCGCAGGAAGTCCAGCACCAGGTCCGCATGAAACGATTCGGGAAGGTATTCCTCGGGATCATCGATAATAGGAGGGAGTGCGCCATCGATGGAGAGCACTTCCAGGAGAAAAAGCTCTCCTCCAAATCTTCCAATGCCTGCGATCTTGGATTCACCACTACCGTTTTGCTGAAAGACCACTATTTTTTGAACTCCCCGGGCTTCCGTTTCCTCCCTTGCCATTCTATCGTCCATGATCCGTCCTTGAAATTTTTATCGTTAGGATTCAAAGGCACATACGTCGCCCATTCAGGGGGTGCTTTGCCCCTCCCCTGGAGCATGTTTCGGGGTTGCCGGAAATCATATATGATTTGATGCCTTTTGTGAACAAGCGGGTCCACACCGGCCCAAATCTTTGACCGGATGCAACCAAGGGGAAGAATCACACCAGATAACTTTCGAGAATCTTGATGATCCAGGGCCGAAGCTTTGTTATGATTATTAACTTGACATTGTCGGATTTCATCTGAACCACAGAGACACGGAGAATAAAAAGATTTCATTTGAAGGTCTTTCTCCGTGCCCTCCGTGTCTCTGTGGTTTTTTTATATGAAAAAGCTCATGGTTCATAACTCGTAGCCCATGCCTAACCCAATTTAAAGGACCCCAGAGATATGATGGATAACAGCGAATCATTCCTCCAGGAAATTCAGGATGACCTTTCGGAGATACTCAAGCCCTATCAAAAACAGGTGATGCAACGGCAGCGGATGGCCGAGTTCATCAATCAGTGCATGCGCTGCGCCGGTCGAGACGATTTCATTTTGCTCGATGAACTCCTTCAGAGCAAAATGGTGGAAGAAATAGAGCGGGAAGAGGGGCTCGAGGGCTGCGGGAGGATTTTCGGTCAACTGAGAACCTACGCCGATGAAAAAGTGGAACGGTACCGCATCCATTTCATTGAAGATCTCTTGGCACGGGCCGAAGAGGCCGGTCTTCCCCTGGAGATCGATTTTCCCCGCCTCAGTTGCCTGAAGGGAATAGAAGGAACGGTGGATTTCAGCAAACGGACCACGACCATCAACAAAAAAGTCCTCAAATCCATCGATCCCAAGCGGATCATTTCGGCGCTCCTCAGGGCCAAGCGCGAACTCTACGACCGTCCTTACGATCCTCAAGCCTTCATCGACAGCCTCCGGCAGACTTATGGTGAAATCCTCAAGAAGGAAGGCTGGGCGGAGGGAGACTCCGTTCCCATCCAGCGATTCTATTTCGAATATGTCATGTCTCTCCAGAGCAAAGTCTTCTTTCAGGACATGGACAAAGGAAAATTCCGGGGCTACAGCCTGGACCAGTTTGCCGTGGATCTCTGGCGCTATTTTCAGGCGGGCACGGGCGGAACGTCCGATGGATACGCCCTGCAGTTGAGGCCGGGAAGAAACAATTCCCTCTGGCTCATCGACAGCGACGGCGAAAAGCGCCAGATCACCGGAATCTCTTTTCAGAAAGCCGAACCATGATACCCAAAGAACAAATCGACGCATTGAAGCCTTTCCAGGCCAGGGCCATTATCGAGGAACTCCGGAAGGGAAGCGTCCCCATGGACTATGTCTCCTTTTTCACCGTGGGACGCGAAAACTGGCTGACCTTCATAGAAGACGATCTGGATCACTACATCGCGGAAGGCGGGGCCAAGGTCCGCTTCATCAACGGCGACTATGGAGACGGGAAAACCCACTTCATGTCGGTCATCCGCCATATGGCCCTGGAGAAGGGCTTTGCCGTTTCCTTCGTGGTTCTCACACGCGAAGTGCCCATGCAGAAGTTTGAAATCGTCTACAGAGAAATCGTCAAACAACTCCGGGTCCCGGCAGGTTCCGGGACAGGCGGGAGCCTGAAGGTGGAGGAAGCCGGCATCCGAAGCCTTCTGAACGCATGGGCCGACAGCCTGGCATTGGGCATGGCGCTGGAGGAAGGGCCTTCCCTGCAAGAAAAATTGCTCCTCACGGGTGAGGAGCTTCGCGCCCTTCCCGGCATGGAGGCCAATTTTGCCAACGGAATCATGAGCCTGCTCGAAAACCGCCTGACTCCCCCGCAGGAAGGGGAAATGGAGGAAGAGCGCCTTCAGAAACGCGAAGTCCTTTATCAGTGGTTCGAAGGGGGAAAGGTCGCCAAGAAGGACCTGAAGCCGTTTCAGATCTTCGAATCCCTCAACAAAACCAACAGCAAGCGCTTCCTCGGCTCTCTCATGGCTTTCCTCAAGTACCTCGGCTACAAGGGGCTCATCCTGCTCCTGGATGAACTGGAAACCGTCGTCGCGCAGTCGACCTCCGTCCGAAATGCGGCTTACGAAAACGTCCGCCTCCTCATAGACAACACGGAACAGGCGCGGCATCTCCATATTTTCTTTTCCATCATCCCCGACGTCATTCTTTCCGAGAAGGGCTTCAAATCCTACGATGCCCTATGGAGCCGCGTTCGTTCCATCGGCGAGAGCAAGCGGCTGAACTACCGCAGTATCCTCATCGATCTGCACAAGACCCCCCTCGAGACTTCGGAGCTCATTGAACTGGGGCTTGCCCTGCGTCGCATTCACGAAATCTCCTACCGCTGGGAAGCAAAAGAAATAGTGAAGGAAAACCTCATCGAACAGATCTGCATGCATCAAAAACAGATGGGGCTTCTGAGCGAAGTGCGCCTTTTTATCAAACAGGTGATCCGCATCCTGGACATGGCCGAACAGGGGGAGGCCCCCGATGAGACGTTGGACCTCACGGAGCAGATCCTCACCAGCCGGCGGGAGATGGAACAGGAAAAGATGGAACAACTTCAACCCAGGTGGGATACGTGATGGAAAGCATACTTCAAGGCGGGGGAATTCAGGCATCGGACAGGGAAAACAGATCCTTTCGGGAAGCCCTGGAAAGGGAAAGCGATTTCCGCATCCGCCGCGCCGTGGAACGGCTTCGTGAGGGGCTCTTCGATCCCGTCGCCGTTCGACTCCTGACGGCCCATGAGAATCGCCTGAGGGAAGAAACCGAACGGGGATTCCGGGCGGTGGACGCAGGAAAATCTCCCCACCTTTGCGTCGTGGGGGCCTACGGACAGGGCAAATCACACAGCCTCACCTACATTCAGGACCGGGCATCGAGGGAAGGCTTCGTGACCAGCATGGTCAACCTGGATCCCCGGGAGGTCCCCTTTCAGAACTTTCGCGAAGTCTACCGGGCGCTGACGGCCGGCCTAAGGTTTCCCGACACCGAGGCGTCGTTCATCGTTCAGTGGAAGAGGTGGGCCCAGCAGCAGATGGCGGAAAGTCAAGATCCTGTCAACGCTCCGGCCGATGTGCTTCCCAAAGAAATGCCGCATCTTTTCAAATCGGTACTGGTGGCCATGGCTCACAGGAACCTCCCCCTTTCCGAGAAGGAAAAGCGGCTGAAAAAACATGCTGCGTTCCGCCCGAAGGAATTTCCCGTTCTTCTGGCCCGCGCACTGGCCGGCGAAACCGTACCGTATCATCGCCTGCGAAACGTCTTCAAATACCGCCGGGTTCCCTTCTTCAAGGAAGCGCCTCTGACCCTTTGCGGCACGGAACCCTTCTTCCAAATGACCCGGTCATTGGGTCGCCTCTTGCGCAACATGGGCTACCGGGGCTGGGTCCTTCTCTTCGATGAAGGAGAATCCATCGTGCAGGCGAACGTTCTCCTTCGCAGCAAGGCCTACAAGCTTTTGCACCGCTTCTTTTCGCCAGAAGAGCCCGATCCCTCGTTCCTCTATCCCGTCTTTGCCTTCACCGAAGATTTTTTCCACCAGGTGCGGCAGGAGGATTATGACCAGGTCAGGGTACGGGGAGAGGTGGAAATTCCCTATTTCGATCGAAACTACGCCCAAGAATGGAGGGAACTCACGGTTTACCGGCTGAGCGATCTGTCTCGCGAGGAATGGGAAGATCTCTCCCGGAAGCTGATGGACCTCCATGCCAGGGCCTACCGCTGGCAGCCTCCCGAAGCGGAGGTGCACCGGGAGATGGCCAACCGGCTCAGCACCATGAGCCGCCAGGAAACCCGTCTCAAGCTGAAGGCCCTGGTGGATTGCCTGGACCTGGCGTACCAGGAGCAGGTTTTATAAAAAGCTTTGTATCCTATGCCTTCAGCTCACGACACATTCGACTCCCCCCTTTTACTGCTCCCCAACACCTACCGGACTTTTTACGGGAGTTTTTCACACCTGCACTCCATCCAGAAGGAGGCCATCGAACCCGTGCTCGCCGGCCGCGACCTGGTGGTGCAGTCGGCCACGGGGTCGGGCAAGACCGAAGCCGTCCTGGCTCCCTGTATCGAAAAGGTGATCCGGTCAAAAGGGGCTGACGCCGTTCTCTACATCGTTCCCACGCGCGCACTGGCCATTGACCTGGAGCGGCGCCTTGCTCCCATACTCGGTCAACGCCTGGGATTGAATTTCGGAATCCGCACGGGCGACGCCAAACGGACCGGCGGCGGACACCCTCACCTGATGCTCACCACCCCGGAATCCCTCGACGTCCTCATGGGAAGCTCGAACAAAGAGTTGCAGCGTTTTGTACAGCGAGTGCGCACGGTGATCATCGATGAGGTGCACCCTCTCGTACACCAGTACAGGGGCAGACAGCTGGCCTGCCTGCTCCAGCGCCTGGAACGCCGCATCGGCGCCCCGGTGCAGAAGATCGCCCTTTCGGCCACCATTTCCGACGTCGGGGCCATCATGGATTTTTTCGGTTTTCGCCCCGATGCCGTGCACCTCCTGAGCACCTTGCAGCGCGAGATTGTTCCCCACCTCATCCATATCAAGCGGGAAGAAGAACTCGTCGCCCTCCTGAACGATCTCCACGATACCTGGAAGTACCGGAAGGCGCTGCTCTTTGCCAACAGCCGCGGACAGTGCGACCGTCTGTACTCCATTCTCGGCCGGGAGGGACGTTTTCAAGGGGTCGCCGAACTCCATTATTCCAACCTCAAGCCAAAAGAACGCCGGGGAATAGAAAACCGTTTCCGCCGTCGGGACCGGGCTCTTTGCATCGCTACGAGCACCCTCGAACTGGGCATCGATATCGGGGACGTGGACGCGGTCCTTCTTTTCGGACCTCCCGATTCCGTATCCGCCTTTTTGCAGCGCATCGGGAGATCCAATCGACGCCGGAGCCACACCCACTTCTGGGGAATCTGCCGGGGAGAACGGGCCGGCGAAGAACTGCTCCGATTCCTGGCCCTGCTGCGGCTGGCACGGCGCGGGGCCGTCGAAAAACCACTGCCCAACCGCTCCCCCAGCGTGATGGTCCAGCAGATCCTTTCCTGCCTTTACGAAAAAAAGCACCTTTCCCTTCCGGCCATGCAGGCGCTCTTTCCGGACCACAGGGAGACCCTGGAGCTCCTTTTCGACTCCATGGAAAAGCAGGGATGGCTGAGGAACAAGGAAGATTTCCGGATAAGCTCGAAGGGCAAACTTCAAGAAGTCGGGAGCAGGGCGCTTTTCCACGGCGGATGGCGCTACAGGAACGCTCTCCTGGATCGAAAAATCTGGAGCAACTTTCCGGAAACGGAAGAGGACTACCTGCTGGAACTGGAGGGCAAAGCCGTCGCCGATCTTCCCCGATCCATCGTTCGCCAGTTGGAACCGGGAGACCGCGTCCATCTGGCGGGCAAGCGCATCCAGATCCTGCAGATCGTGGATGCAGGAGAACGGAAACGCGTTCTGGCGCAGCCTGCCGAGCAGATAGACGACAAGGAGATTTTATGGCTCGGAGCCGGTTTTCAGGTTTCCTTCGAGGTGGCCCAATCCATACGGGCCATTTTGAAATCGCCGGAGGAAACGGCGGACGCGACCGCTCTCGGTCTCTTCGCCCGAACCCGCAGACTGCTGCAGGAAGAACTGGAGAGGAACCGGCGCACGGCGATCCTGGCAAACGGCATCGAAGTCCTGCGGGAGCGGGGCGGCTTCTACCGCTATCGGACTTTCCTGGGCTCCCTGGGGAACCTGATTCTCCGCTACACCATTGCACGGGACATGGGAACGCTGGAAGACCTCTACATCACCTCGGATGAAATCGGGATCACCTCTTCCCACCGTATTCCCTTCAAAGATTTGTCACTGCCCCTGGACCGCGACGCACTGGAGCGCTGGGTCAGGGAGCACCTGCGAATGCTCCGGGCCCTTTTCCCCCTCAATACTTTTTGCGATGCGCTGCCGCCTCCCCTCCTCGTGGAAGAATTGACGGATTTTCTCTATGACCGCCGCGTATTTGAAGCTTTTTCGCGGTATTTGACCCTCTCCTCGGAAGTCGTATCCGGCGATCCCGGCTGCCTCGACCCATACCGGGAGCAACCGGTGAACCGGGAACCGGTTTTTCTGCAGGTGGCGGACTCGATCCCCCTCCTCGCCCTTGAAAAAGAACGATGGTCCATCCACGAGGGAAGGCCTTCCTTTACCCTGCAGCCGGGCCTAAGACACCTTTCACGCCCCCTCACCGGAACGATGGTCGGCGAATACATGCGCCACGAGCAGTGCCGGCGCTGGCTGAGCTTCCATTTTCTGCCCCCCGAGGCGCAGCCCCCGGGAAGAGTGCGAGTGGATACGGACCTCGAAACGGTGCGAACCGAACGGGGGCTCCTGCACGAAAAGCGCGTCCTCGACCATATCCGGCAGGCGCACGAGACTCTCATCGTCATCGAAGAAACGGATAAAGACGGCAAACCGCGCTCCCTGAAAGAACGTCTCGACGAAACCCGCAGGCAAATGGAATACGCCATTCAACGCATCCGGCCCAAAGAATCCGCCTGCATCGCCCAGGCGGTGCTCCTTGTCCCATCTCTCCTGGCAGATCATTATGAACCGCAGATCCATGAGACCGATGCATCCTCTCAGGGTGACCCGGGGCCAGAGCCCCAACCTGAGCTCCAAATGGATTCCTTGCCGGCACGGATAGAGGGCATCGGCATTCCGGACCTCATTCGAATATCCCTGGCACCCGACGGCCCCCTCCTGGAGGTCGGGGACATCAAGGACAGCCCCCTCCCCTATTACAGCCAGAAATGGCAGGTGGCCTTTTATGCCCTGCTCTTGAAGGATTGGATGCATTCCCAAGGGGCTCTTTTTTCCGCCCGGGTCTCCAATGCCGGTTTTCTCATCACCCGGCCGGCCCGGGGAAGCGTGGAACCCGTCATTCATCGCTTCGATCTCGATCCATACCTGGCCGCATTCCCCGCACTTTTCCAAAACATGGCGGCAGTGCTCCAACGCTCCCCGTCCGAGGCGACCTGGCGGCTTCAGGAACACTGCACGACCTGCCCCTATTTTGAAACCTGTTACCGGGAGGCCCTGCTGGACGAAGAGATCCAGTTCCTGCCCCGGCTGAGCCCCGGAGCGCTCGAAAAAATGAGGCGGCTCGGATTCAAAAGCATCGACGATGCTTCGAGTTGGTTTGAGGAAATCGTTTCATGAAAGATAAAGCTGCATCGGCAACACCGCCTGACAGCCATAAAGGCGCATCCTTCACTCCCCACCAGAGGGAGAGGCTCAAAGAATGTCTTCATGCTCTCAAGACCCGGCAGATCTACCTTCGGGATCCTGGAACACGGCTTTTCCCAATGAACCTTTCCACGGCCTTCTTTGTAAACCTGGTGCGGGACCCCGTTTTGGGGCTGCCGCAGGTCCTGGCCTATCGTGCCGTGGATGAAGGAGGAAGAGTGGTCGATGCCGCCTGCTGGGCGATTGTAAGGGAAGACGAACTGCCTGCTGTCCGGCAGTCGTTTTCGAACCGGTTTCTGACGGCCTGGAAAAAATCCATTGCCGATGGAAAGGGACCGCACCTTTTCCATTTTGGGGAAGGAACCTGGCAAGGACTCCGGGAATGGGCAGAAGAGGCAGGAAGTCCCAACCGGCTCAGTTTTCTCTGGGAACCGGGGCGTTGCCATCATACGGACCTTCGCCGTCTGATCCGGGAGCGCTTCGACCTTCCCATTCCCGGCAGGTTGACTCTTTTCGCCCTGGATCATGTCCTGGGCCTGACCTCTTCCACGGAAAAAGAGAACATGGCGGACCTTTTCCCCCGAATGCCGGAAAGCCTTTTCCACCCGGACCCAGAGCCGTATATCCCCCGGGAGGAATGGGAAGAGGACGAAAAGCGGCGAAGCGAGCTCATCCGCTACCACGAAGCCCTTCTTGCCCTGCAGGAAAAGGTCTGGAAGTGGGCGCATCCGCACCTCGAAAGCGATTGGGAACAGACGGAATGGGGGGAAGAACCCGCCGAAGGGCGCTCGCCCGGAGCGCATTATCTTCATTTTCTTGAAGAAGAAAAACGGCTGCGCGAGGAAAATATCCTCGCCCTGCAGGAATATTCCCTGGCGGAACGGGTGGATCGCTTTCGAGCCATCGGGCCGCTGACATTCCTTCGAACATCCCTCGACGAGGAAGGGCGTTTCCTTTACCATTTTCAAATGGAACCCGAAAACGAACTCTCCAAGTTTCGGGAGGGGGATTTTCTCAAGCTGGCGGTCGTCGGCACCCAGGACATCCAGGGCGGCTTCCCGGTCATTCTGGCCGACTATAACCCTGCGGCCGGGAAATTGTCGGTGCTCGCCCGCCAGGGCAGGCTGCCTCTGAACAGGCAACTGGCCTATTCCCTGGAAGAGGACCTGACCGACTGGAACCATCCGAAGCTCACCCACGCCGTCCGCGCGATATTCTCCACGGAATCCTCTGCCGAGGGGAGGCATTCCGTTCTGAAGCTCCTCGCCGGTGAAGGGCATCCGGAGTTTATTCCCGTCCCCCTCACCCCGGTCCGCTCTCCCAAAGGATTCAAGGGTGAACAGCCTTGGGAAAAATCGGGAAACTCACCCTTTTCTGAGGTAACATCCCCTTTCAATTCCCCCCTTGAGGGGGAACTCAGGGGGGTGTTCTTGAAAGATATGCGGCTGTTTCAAGGAACCTGCCCGCCTCCGAACCCAAAGGGGCAAGGGAGATTTTTGCAGAGTCCCTTGGAACAAGAACGGGAAAAGTTTTTGTGGGTGCGGAACTGGATGCAAAGCTTCGAACCCGTTTCAGGGCTCAACGCGGCACAGCGGGCGGCCCTCGAACTTCCTTTCCGCAAGCGGGTGAGCCTCATCGAGGGGCCGCCCGGCACGGGAAAGACCCATCTTCTGGCCTGGATTCTCATCGCCCTCATACTGCAAGCCCAGGAGACGGGCGAACCCCTTCGCATCGCGGTGAGCGCCCTGACCCACCAGGCCATCGACGGGATGCTTGAAAAGGTAGTGAATCTCGTCAACCGCCACCGGATCAAAGGATTTCGAGGGCGTATCATGAAATGGGGGCGTTACAAAGAAGGGGAAGCGGGCGGAAATGCACAGGATGGATCGTCCGGGTGGCCCGGCATTCGGATCGAGCCCCTGAACAACGCCGAAGACATTTCGGGAAGTCCTTATCTCATTCTGGGTTCCACGGGATTCGGACTTTACAATCTCCTGGACGGCAGGAATGGAACGTTCCCCCAAGTCTTCGACTGGATTGTTTTCGACGAGGCTTCGCAGGTGCTCCTCCCCCATGCGCTCCTCAGCCTCCTCTACGGCAAAGGAAACTTCCTTTTTCTCGGCGACGTGAAGCAGTTGCCCCCCATCGTGCTGGGAAGATACGAAGCGGCCTCTCCGGATGTCCACCGGTCGATTCTCGGGCTGCTCCTGGATCGCTATGGTCCGGAGCACCGGGTGCGGCTGGATCGCACCTATCGCATGAACGCTGAACTCTGCGCCTTTCCCAGTCGCATGTGGTACGAGAGCACACTCCAGAGCGACCCCCGCAACGCGGCGTCCAGGCTCGAACTTACTTCCTTTCCCGCTTCATCGTCTCGGGACGGGAATGAATCGCTTCACAGAGGCCTGATAAACCGCATCCTCGATCCGGAAAAACCCATTGCCCTCGTCCTCACCGACCACCAGGGCAACTACCAGAAATCGGACCCAGAAGTGGAAATCATGGTTCAACTGGCCCACCGCTTGATGACCCACCATGGACTCGGCCCGAACCGCCTGGCGCTCATTTCTCCCCACCGGGCCCAGAACAACGCCATGGCGAACCGCCTGAGCCAACTCCTTCAGGAGAGCGACGATGCACTTCCGGTCATCGACACCGTGGAAAGGCTCCAGGGGGCGGAACGGGACGTGATCCTCTTCTCCACGACGACTTCCGACCCCGACCATGTCATGAGCGAATTCCTAAACAATCCCAACCGCTTCAATGTTGCCATCACCCGCGCCAGGCATAAGCTGATCGTCGTCGGAAGCCGCTCCTTTTTTCTGACGGTACCGCAGAATGAAGAAGCCCTGGCGGCCAACGCCTGTTTCAAACAATTCCTCCAGCATTGCAAAGATAAGAAGAGCCTGTTTGCATGGAACAGAGATTGAAAAGAGGGGGAACCTTACGACTCCACTACCAGAGGAACATCATTGACGAAGATGGGGGAATTGCCCCGAAAATGCCGTTGATCCAGTGCCACGCTTGTGATAATTTGTGTTGCAAATCTCATTACCGGACACTTTTCAGGGGGAGCGGCCATGAGATGGCCGCTTAGCCCAAGTTGAAGGCAACAGGGATGGCCCTACCTTTTTCGATCAGGTACTCAAGTGCATTGAGTCCAATCTGAAAGAGACTCAGATCACACCGATGCTTTCGGTGAAAGATCGTGTGCCAGCCTTGGCGCACGGCCTCGACTCCCAAACAGATGATCCAGTAGTAGGCCAGGCACGCTGCGATCATCAGACGGCCCAAGCGGGCTGGATCGGATAAATGGCTCTTGTGCAGGTAGAAACCACGGCTTTTCTGATCGGAAAAGAACGTTTCGATTTTAAATCGCTTTTTGTAAACACTACAGGCGTCTTCGACGGATTCCATGTTGGTGACGAGAAAGATGGGCTCCTTGTAGCCATTTCCCCACCAGGCGATGGCCGTAACAGGCCCATATTCCTCCCTGGAAAAAGAGACTTGGGGAGCAACGAGCGTTTCTCCCGCCTGGAGGTTGCAGGCCATGTCCTCAAAGGAGAACTCGTGATCCTCCGTGCTGAGCATGATGGTTGAAGCTGTACGTGATACATACTGCCAGCCCCATTGGTTGACGGTCTTTTGGTAGTCAACACCATCAAATTCCCCGTCCCCTACCAGGATGATTTGAGCCTCGGCGGGAAGGATGGAGTGAACACGATCGAGAAGTTCAAGATGGATTTCTTCAGGGAAATGCCCCTTCTTACCTTCTCTGACGATCCACGCCAGGGGAAACAGTCTCTTTTTGTAGACAATGCCGATGACCAAGGCTGTGCATCCCATGCCGACAGCACTCCCGTCGATGGCCAGAACGAGAGGCATGCCCGCCAAAGCTGCGATCAGGATCTGAGCAAAGGGCATGAAGTAGATTTCCTGGCTGATGCGCTCATTGTCTATCCAGCGGGAAAACCGTTTGACACGGCTCTCCCGGTTGGCGCTTCTTGTTGGCGTATGGCTCGACCGTCGCTTTCTTGGCCACGTCGGGAAGATTCGTACTTTGGCTGCCAACGATCCCACCGATCATGGAGGCCAAGGTGTTCAGGTGTCGGGCCAGATTACCCTTGGGGGCTCCCGGGTACATTCTTTTCAAAGCATTTCTCACTGCACGGTGGCGTTTCTGGGTATCACTCATGGGGGCTTCCTCTTTGATTCTGAAGTTCTCCGTCAAAATCAAAGCTTATCCCGTCAGGCAAGCCCCCCTTCGGATCACCCCAAAAAGTGTCCGGTAGTCAGGCTGGGGGAAAGAAATGAAAGAGCACGAACTTGTCAAGCAAATCAACAAGACCGGGGAGCGGGTCTTCTTTAGACCAAGACCTCAATTGACTTACTAGGTTCTGTTGACATTTGGGTTCTAATTAATAGATGTCAACAGCACTACTACAAGATGAAACATGGTTGAAGATCCTCCAATTCCTTCGCTCCTGTGTGGATGTTTACGTAGGAGAAGAAGGTGATTGCCGTCTTTTCATTGAGGCACTCCTTTGGATTACACGAAGTGGTGCTCAGTGGAGACTGCTCCCGGAGAAATTCGGTAACTGGAACAGTGTCTATAAACGATTCGCCCGCTGGTGTAACAAGGGTATCTTCTCCAGAATGCACGAGCACTTCATAGATGATCCCGATATGGAGAACTTCATGTTTGACAGCACCATTGTTCGTGCCCATCCCTGTGCTGCCGGAGCCCTCAAAAGATCCGGTGGACAAGAGACACAGGCTCTCGGGCGCAGCCGAGGAGGTTTTTCCACCAAGATCCACGTAGCGGTAGATGGCTTGGGAAATCCCCTGAGGTTCATTCTCACTCCCGGTCAGAAGAGTGACATCGAACAGGGACCGGCTCTTATCGAGGGCTTCACCTTCGCTCATGCACTGGGAGACAAGGGCTATGATTCGGATGCCTTCGTCCAGGCGATCACCCAATCTGGAGCTACTGCTGTGATTCCACCCCGGTCCAATCGCAAAGAGCCCCGCGAATACGACCAATGCCGCTACCGCGAACGACATCTGATCGAGTGCTTTATGAGCAAGATCAAACATTTCAGACGCATTTTCTCCAGATTCGACAAGCTCGACAGAAGCTTCTTGGGCTTTCTTGGCTTTGTCGCAGCTCTCATCTGGTTGAGGTGAAATGTCAACAGAACCTATAGCTTGGCAACGGGTAGTTTGGCATCCAACACATATCGTGGTTTTCACCGGATAGACAAGGCAAAACCAGGGGCAAAGGATGTTTTTGACTTATTTTTTACGAGAAGCAAACAAGAAATCATATCGAACCTCAGTAAGGTAAAAAGTGACGACGATCTTGACAAATATTCTGATGAAATCTGCAAACGCTTGATCGATGGATTAAGTAACAATATCGTCAAAACTCAGCTTCAATCTTATAACAAGATCCGGAAACCAGTAGATATTGTTTTAGAGCACATGGTGTCAATGGGCGAGGATTTTGAGCTATTGAGGCCAGATGTTACAAAACACTTATTTCTGCCGCTGGATAGCCAGATGTTTCAATCAGAATTCGTTTTTTCTGACTCCGAACTTTTTAGCCTCGGACTTCGGCGCAATTTTACATTTAAGGATGTCACAACAAGATCAAAATACACACAAGTCCAAATCTTCCTGCGGAAGAAAGCCGACAGACTTGGCCTGGAAGCGCGTATATTTTTTGATCTCGTATGGAATGATAGGTTTAGGTCACAAGGAACTAATCTTTTCCAAACGAACCCGTGATTGAACACATAACGAGTTGCTCCAGCCGACCCTCAAAAGCTTCGCTTCGCTCCGCTTTTGGGTCCGCAGAACTTCACGTTAGCCGCAGGAAGGATTCATGAAGCAAAATGCAGCAATACAAATGTTTGAATCTGCGAAAGCCTATTGTGAGGCAGAGCACGCGGATGAAGTTGATTGGGCAAATTCCATTACCCCAGAAACATTCAAAAACTTGAGAGCAAAACGGTTTCTTTCTGAATACTGCTGGGTTGTCTATGCAAGCGGATTCAAAGTGTCAACGATTGAGGCAATCTTTCCAAATCTAAAGTCGGCTTTCAAAGAGTTTGAACTGGAAGGTCTAGCCAAAATGAAATCTATAAAGCCTGTTCTTGCCGTCTTCAACAATGAACGGAAGGCGAGTTCATTTTTAGAGGGTAGCAAAGCTATTGCAAAAGAGGGATTTTCTGCCTTCAAGAAACGCCTACAGAATGCAGGTACTGACATGCTTGAGGAGCTGCCTGGAATTGGACCAATCACAAAGTTTCACCTCGCTAAAAATATAGGCTTGGCAGATGAAGCAAAGCCTGATGTTTGGCTTGTTCGAGCAGCAGACGCTTGCGCGACATCGGTAGAAGAACTTGTAGCTTTCCTTAGCGATAAATACGGAATGTCACGTCACGCAGTTGATGTAATTCTATGGCGATACGGCGCGGACAAAGGGCTCGGTCTGTGAGAACCTACAAGGATAGAGGGGAGCAATAGAGGGGTGGGATGCTTTTCCCCACCCCTCTATTGCTCCCCTCTATCCATTGTTCAAGAAGCCCGGACTAGCATCGATTCTGGTATAGGGTATTGGTTCGATTTGCAGGAGAGTCGATTGACTGGAAGCAATGAAAGGTTCACGGTTTCCAGCCAATTTGGGGGAAGATAAGCAAGCAGATTGCCGTGATTGTGGTCAAGCCAGACTCATTCAGCGCATCAGAGAGCCTTCACGATAGGGGTTTATTTGAGTAATCTTCATTGATTGGGCGTACCTCAAGTGTGTCGCTTCAAGGATCTGTTTGAAGCGAAGATTCAAAGATCATGTAGATGTCTTGTGATGCGGCGACTGGAGCCTATCCAGGCTTGATCACAGTCCCACAGGGCAAAATAATCACCCGCAGCTTGAGGGTTCCACCGCACTTGCTGCAAGTGATGGGCTTCCATGGCTCGATCTCAACTTCCGGCCTGCTGATCTCAAAGCCGCGGGAGAGCTCGATCAGAGTAGAAACGGTATCGAGCTCGACTTTGCAATTGGGATTCAAGAATCCGTAGTAACGGACCTTCATGAACCCGGTTGGAAGCACATGCTGCAGAAACCGTCTCATAAACTCCATGGCATCCAGGGCCATGGTGCGCCACCGGTTACTGTGAGTTTTGCGGTAGCGGAAAAAGACGGTCTGCTCTTCGACTTTCACAATGCGATGATTGGAGATCGCCACCTTAAAGACGTAGGGAGCCAAATACTTCAGGCTGGCTTGGCTTTCACCCACTGCCTGACAATTGACGTTCCAATCTTGGAGCCAGACCTCGGCGGGGATATGCTCGAAGAGCCCGGCCTTTATCATTGCATCCTTGAACTTGGCTCTAAAGATTTTTGAGAGTGCCCTTACCGGCAGATAAAAGTCTATGCGCGAGGGATGCCAGGTGCGATCCCTGATCGACAGGGCTCCTCCTGCAACCACATAATGGATGTGGGGATGGTACTCCTGGGTGCGTCCCCAGGTGTGGAGGACCCCGAAAAAACCTGGAAGGTCTCCTCCCATGTGCTTTTTATCCCTGGCCAGTTTTTTGATGGCGTCCGATGAGGTCGTGAACAGGGCGGAATAGCCCACCCGCTGGTTGGATCGTATGAAGCGTCGCAATCCTTCGGGAACGGTGAAGGTCATCATGAAATGGTGTCCGGGAAGCTGCCGTTGCATCTGTCTTTGCAGCCATTGGCTGGTTTTGTGATTCTGGCAGGTTGGACAATGGCGATTCCCACAGGATCTGTTGACCCTATGGAGCTCTCCACACTCTTGACACTCATAAACGGCAATGCCGGCCGCTTCGGTGCGGCAGTCGATGATGGCATTCATTGCTTTGCGATGCTCCTGAGGCATGGAGTCTCCAAAGCGATCGACATACTCGGGGCTGAAGGTACGGAAGATCTCACTGATTGTCGCCATAATGGAACCCCTTCATGGTGGTGTTGATGATCCTGCAGGCATCTTCCGTTCCCTTTTGGGTGAGATGAAAATAGATCATGGTGGTTTCGAGGCTTGCATGCCCCATATATCTTTGGATGATTCTGGGGTTGACGCCGGCTTCCAGGAGGTGGGTGGCATAGCAATGGCAAAGACTGTGGACAGATATTCGCCGCTTGGTAATGCCGGCGGCGAACTTGGCCCGTCGAAAGGCTCCCTGCGCACTGTCAAGAGCCATATGCGTTTTGGCGGTTGGTCCTTCGTTTCCTCCTCTGCCCAGGGCAGGGAAGATGAAGACGGGATTTCTGTGAGTTACCCAATACCTGCGGAGCAACTGATAGGTGTCTTGAGGAAGGGGAACATAGCGGTCCTTTGCTCCCTTGCCGCGGTGGACATGGATCATCATGCGTTTGCCGTCTATGTCGGATACTTGCAGGGCGAGGGCTTCGGAAATCCTTAACCCGCAGGCATACACAGTGGAATGGAAGACGTAGTTGTGGAAAGTGGTGAGGTGATGCAGGATGGAGAAGACCTCTTCTTTACTTAGAATGCAGGGAAGTTTTTGTTCCCGCTTGGCCTTCAGATAGGCAAAAATGTGCCAGTCGCGTTGAAGCACGTTGACAAAAAAGAACTTGATGCCACTGTATGCGATACGAAGTGTGGCGGCAGACCATTTGTCGGTGTTTCTGCGGTGGAGAAAGTAGTCTTCCAGTTCGGACTCGCTGATCTGATCGGGGGGCTTCTTGTAGAAGTCTACAAGCAGACGTACTGCGCGCGTGTAGCACTCTTGAGTGAGCTCGCTCATTCCGGCGAGCTGAAGGGCTCTGATGGACTTCTCGTAATAGTCTTTCATGGTAACTCTCCTTATTTTTGATGTGGAATTGGACGAAGAACTGCGTGTAGGAAGGTTACCATGAATCCATCAGGGTTACTGCAAATTGGCTGGCAAGGCAGGGATGTTGACGAGATGACAAGGATTAGGAGCGTCGGGTAAACCTGCCTCGTAGCGGCTTACTTGAACAACAGCCTGCAACCGGAGGAGAGAACTGAGGCAAGAGCAATCGAGTCTGACCGCTGTGCAGGAGTCAGCAGAGGGCATATTAGGTTTGCTGACAGGCGAAGCTAGTGAGGCACTCCGCAAGCCGAAAGGCGGAGAGAACAGATATGCGAGCCGGAAACCAGGAAACTGAAGGCCTGAACGGTAGGAGTGGATGATTGGAGCAAGATCGGATGAACTGTAAGCCGGCAATTCAAATGTGGCTGCCCTTCGGGAAGAAGGGCAGCCACAGGTTTATGTTGAAATTGCAACCGAGAGTCCGTTGCAAGAAATGCAGATGATGGAGCAGATTGTCAGTGAAGGCAATCTGCTGAAGGCGTACAAACAGGTTCTGAGAAATGGCGGGAGTCCCGGCATAGATGGGATGACGGTGAAGGAGTTGGGGCCATACCTTCGGGAGACATTGCTTGCGGGCACCTATGAACCTCAACCGGTCAAAAGGGTGAATAGACCAAAGCCCGGTGGAGGTGTAAAAAAATTAGGAGTTCCCACAGCCGTGGATCGACTGATCCAGCAAGCGGTTTTGCAGATATTGCAGCCTGAACGGGACAAGGCGTTTTCGAAGTCGAGCTTAGGTTTTCGCCCCGGACCCAGCGCCCATCAGGCCCTCAAATGGACGCAGAAGCATCTGAGAAGTGGTTATGGGTACACTGTGGATATGGACTTGGAAAAGTTTTTCGACCGAGTCAACCACGATAAGCTTTTGAGTGAGGTATCCAAGTGGGTGAAGGATCAATGCCTTCTCACGCTGATCCGAAGTTTCCTGAAAGCAGGAGTCCTGGATGACGATGCGTTGCATGAGACGGTAGAGGGTACCCCGCAGGGCGGCCCACTTTCCCCGCTACTCAGTAATCTGCTCCTGGACGAGTTGGAACGGGAGTTGGAGAAACGAGGACACCGATTCGCGAGATATGCTGATGATTGTAACATTTACGTGCGGAGCCTTCGAGCAGGGCAGAGGGTAATGGAGAGCATCACCCGATATCTTTCCTGCAAGCTGAAGCTCAAGGTAAATAAAGCATGTTCGATACCCATGCCAAGCCAAAGGTATTTCAAGCTCTTTGGGAGGCAGGACTTCAGGATCTGCCCGAGTCATGGAAGAAGTCGATTTATGAGCAAGCCGCAGAGGCTTCGGCAGTCGCTTTGGGAAGAAAGATGGCGACTCAAGTGGAAAGCATATCGGACGATTTGGAACAGTGAGATGCAGTGACGATGCCAATGGTTATTGTTCATAGGGGAGTCGCTCAATGTCTTCCGTCCCTCAGAGCCTGTAAAAGACCCATCCAAGTCGAGAAGGAAAAGTAACATGAGCAAGCGTTTTACTATGATCTATTGGAAGAGTGAGAAATTCTGGCTGGGAAAACTCCTTGAGCACCCGGAAATCATGACCCAAGGAGAAACCCTCGAGGAATTAGAGGAAAACTTGAAGGATGCCTATAGGATGATGGTTATGGAAGATGTTCCCGATGGCTATCAGATCAAAGATATTATTGTTGTATGAAGCGCGCTGAATTGATCCGTCAACTCACGGAAGCAGGCTGTAACCTGCACCGCCATGGGACAAATCACGACATTTACCTCAATCCGGCAACCAGCCGGAAGCAGCCAGTGCCGCGACACACCGAGATCGATGATGCTTTGGCCAAACACATCAAGAAGCACCTCGGTCTCATAAAATGAACACGGTGACAGAGTCGAACCTGCCGCTCAACCAGAGCGGGCGGGAATGTGGCGAGGCTGATTGGGTGGTTCCGTGGCGCCCGGCCAGTTGGCTTCGTGTTAGGATGCTCAAGCCCATGATTGGTACTGTTTCGAAAGCTTGATGGAGAGTACCGGAAAGCGTGGATTGGGTCCTATGTCACAATTATTCAGCGGCATTTTGCCATTTTGCATAGGTGCGGTAGGCCTGTATTTATAGCACACACTGGATTCCTTCACCAATATCGCGTCAAGAAATACCCTGCGAAAAGAGTGCAATCGTTTGTTGATTTCAGTGTATGTCCTATGTCAAGGGCTGACCCCGATTTCTTACAGGATCTGGCTGAGGAATTTTTTGGCCCTAGAATGCTGACATTCCTGGAAGAAATGTTCGGGAGTTCCCACCTCCAGGATCTCCCCCTGGTCCATGAAAACCACGAGGTCCGCCACTTCCCTCGCAAACCCCATTTCATGGGTCACCACCACCATGGTCATCCCCTCGCGGGCCAGATGGACCATGACGTCCAGTACCTCGCCGATCATCTCGGGATCCAGCGCGGAAGTCGGTTCATCGAAGAGCATGATCTTAGGGTTCATGGCCAGAGCCCGAGCGATGGCGACCCGCTGCTGCTGTCCCCCGGAAAGCTGCGCAGGATAGACATTGGCCTTTTCCTCGATCCCCACTTTCCGCAGAAGGCGCCGGCCGTTCTCTTCAGCTTCCGCCAAGGGGATTTTCTTGAGCTTCGTGGGAGCGAGAGTCAGGTTCTGGAGAACTGTCTTGTGGGGAAAAAGATTGAAATTCTGAAAGACCATTCCCACTTCCATCCGGATCCGGTTGATATCATTTTGCTTGTCCATGATATCGAAACCATCCACGATGATCCGTCCGGAATCGATTTCTTCCAGGCGGTTGATCGTACGCAGAAGAGTGCTTTTCCCAGAACCGCTGGGACCGATGATGACCACTTTCTCACCCGGCCGGACCGAGAGAGAAACGTTGTTGAGAGCCTTCAACTGCCCGAAATATTTATTGACGTTTTCAATGGTGATGATGGGCTTAGGATCGGTCATAGTAATTCAGCTTTTCTTCCATGAGGCTTACAAGCTTGGAAAGGAGGAGCGTGATCAAAAGATAAACCAGGGCAATGACGGTATAGGTTTCAAAGTAGGTGAATGTTTCCGAAGCAAATTCCCTTCCCCGGCGCAGCATGTCCGCTACCGCCAGGATGGAGACAAGGGAGGTATCC
Source organism: Desulforhabdus amnigena (assembly GCF_027925305.1). Lineage (NCBI taxonomy): Bacteria > Pseudomonadati > Thermodesulfobacteriota > Syntrophobacteria > Syntrophobacterales > Syntrophobacteraceae > Desulforhabdus > Desulforhabdus amnigena. Next base: position 2,709,646 of record NZ_BSDR01000001.1, read on the forward strand.
TTGAGAAGGGCGATGAACTCATTGCCCACAGGAGGAAGAATGGTCCGCCACGCCTGGGGCAGGATAACGTAGAACATAGTCTGAGTCCGGTTGAATCCGAGCGACCGGGCGGCTTCCATCTGCCCCTTGTCGATGGATTCTATACCCGCCCGGAAGACTTCTCCCATGTAAGCGCCGTAGCACAGGGACATGGCGATGATGGCCGCCACCATATCCGGCAGTCGCACGAATCTTCCCAGGGCATAATAGATGTAGAAGAGCTGAACGAGAAGCGGAATCCCCCGGACGACTTCCACATAAGTCGATGCAACGGCATTGATGAGAGCATTCTTCGATATGCGGCCAAGGCCGGTGATGAGCCCCAGGAATACGGCGAAAACGATGGAAAAGAAGGTGACTTCGAAGGTGATGAGTATCCCATCGGGCAAGAACTTGACGATCTTGAGGTAGGGGTCCGGCTGGAAAAAAACCAGACTGCCGAGAATGATCAAAGCCCCCACAAAAGAGATACGCCAGGCGGAAAAGAGCCCGGCATCTTTTTTTCTCGGAATGGCCGCACCATCCGTGACATCGATGATCTTTTTGTCTATAGGCATCGCTTCCGACTTTTCTCAAATGAATCATGCACTGCAAAAACAGCAAGAATAATCCTTGCAGGTAAAACGGGCTTCGCCGCGCCTTTCCAAACGGTGCAATGGGCATACACGCAAAAGCGCGCCGAGCATTGGATTCTCGAGCGCGCTTATTGTTCATTTATCCCTTAGACATTGAATTCGACAGCCTATTGCCCCATCCATTTGGCGCGAAGTTCCTTATCGATACCTTTGGCCTGTACCGCTGCGATGCCTTTGTTGATGAGGTCGAGGACTTCCTTGTTTCCCTTTTTGACGGCTATTCCATAATACTCATCGCCGGTATCCAGAACGGCGGCTATTTTCAGTTTTGCCGCATACTCTGCCTTCTGAAGAGCATACTGGGCTGCTACGGGATCGTCGCAGACCACACCGTCTATGCGGTTGCTGAACAAATCTTCCATGGCGAGCCCGATTTCGTCATAAGACTTGGCCGTAACCCCTTCGATTTTCTTGATGGCAAAGTAGCCGGTGGTGCCGATCTGGGCGCCCACGGTTTTGCCTTTCATTTCTTCGAGGGTCTTTGCAGTGGATTCTTTGGGAACGACGAGAGCCTGACGCACTTTGAAGTAGGGAATTCCAAAATCCATTGCATTCTTTCTCTCTTCGGTAATGGTGACCGACGAGCAAACAGCGTCATACTGCCCCGCATCCAGGCCGGCAAATATACCATCCCATGCCACATTCTTGAAAACCACATCAAAACCGGCTTCTTTGGCTACAGCCCGAACATAGTCCGTATCAAAGCCAATGATTTCTTTCTGGTCGTTCATGAATTCCATGGGTGGCCAAGTGGCATCCTGTGCAACGACAATGGTTTTCGCCCAGACAGAAGATGTCAGCATGACAGCCGCGATGAGCGTCAACAGAACTCTCTTCATCATTATTCGCCCCTCCCCCTTCGATGAATTTTTTTTATTGGGTGCGGTAAGTAAAACAGGTTGGAATACTTTTGTCCAAAGTCTCAGGACGTGCCCTCCTAATGAGGTCAAAAGATATAAACAGAGCACACGGACTATGTCAAGATCATTCCATTCCTTTCATTTTCAGTAAGACTCTTGAGCTTCTCTCAGACGATGCTTAATAGAATTGAACGATTGTGCATCAGAGCGGAGAGACAGATGGCGCAATGTTATCTTAGAATATGCTCATAAGCTTTGTTCGGCAGTCTTCATATCTTTCTCGCGCCTCAATCCATTGTCCGTCTCGAAACTGTTTTGGAAAACAACCATTAACTTTATTAGAGGAGGAATTATGGCCATCACGTTACCCGATCTGCCTTACGCAAAAAACGCCCTGGAACCCTACCTCAGCGCCAGAACCTTGGAATTTCACCACGACAAGCACCACAAGGCATATGTAGACAACACGAACAAACTGATAGAAGGAACTGATCTGGCCAATCTGGATTTGGAAGAGATCATCAAAAAAGTGGCGGGAGATGCCTCCAAAGCCGGCATTTTCAACAATGCAGCCCAGGTGTGGAATCATACCTTCTACTGGAAATGCATGAAGCCAAACGGGGGTGGCACTCCCACCGGAGCTATCGCTCAGAAGATCAATGCGGATTTTGGAAGCTACGAAAAATTCGTGGAGGAATTCAAGACTGCCGGCGCCACACAGTTCGGCAGCGGCTGGGCATGGCTGGTCCTTAATGGAGACCGTCTTCAGGTAACCAAGACCCCCAATGCCGAGAATCCTCTCGTTCAGGGAATGAAGCCGGTGCTGGTGGTAGATGTCTGGGAGCATGCCTATTACCTGGATTACCAGAACAGAAGGCCCGATTATCTCATCACATTTGTTGATAAATTGATCAACTGGGATTTCGTGAATTCGTGTTTTGGGTAAGAACCTGCCCGGAAACCTCCTGTGGACTTTGGAACACCCCCCTTAGTCCCCCCCTCGAGGGGGAATGAAAGGGGGGTGTTCGTCGCCGAGAAAAGTTTTCGGATAGGCTTTAAGAATCGCAGAAGGCGCAGAAGAATAGCCTGAACTGCTTCATCCCCCTGTGCAGTCGCCCTTTACGGCAGGAAGGTCTCACGTAAATAAAAAGGGCCCTTCATGCAAGGCATTTACAGGGGGATTTTCATTGATTCCCATGACCGGAAAGGTCACAACAAAAAATGAAACAAAGCCTTCAGACGGTGGGCGAGGCACACTCGCCGAACCTAATCCTTCCCGTATCCGCAGGGGGATCAGGCGTGAATACCAGAAAACATGTGACTGCGTAATTGATATCGGTCCGTACCCGACCGCTCCTAGCTGGGATAAACATTCCCCGTTTCCAGAATGCACCATCCGTTTCGGGTTTTTCCGAGAAGCAGGTTGATCTGCCAGCCCTCCCTGCAATGATCTGTAATTTCCTTGGGAACCCTCACTTCCACAACCCCGGACACCGTGGACCCTGAAAGCAGAAGAATTCCCGGGCGGACCTTCTCGAGAATGAAATAGTCGTCCAGTTCGGATGTCCAGTAGCGGGGCGCGTGATTCTGAGCGAACTCATAGAGGAGCCTTGCCAGCCGTTCGGCAGCAGGCAATTCTCTCGCGGCTTCGGTAGCTATACGCAGCCCACGCAAAGCGTATTCCCTATCGATATATCCCTGCTCTTCAAGCCACTTGATCAGTTTTTTGACCACGGTCCCCGTCACCTGGAGGAGCGCTTCGGATGCCATGACTTTGCGTATCATGAAATAATTCATAAAATTCGAAAGAGACGGAAGGATTTTGTCCGGACCGAAGATGACGCAAAATTCCCGGTTTTTCTGAAAGTAAAGCTTCTCGTAAAGAGCGATATCCGAAGAATTATCCAGCTCGTGATACCCATACCCGTTGAGGCAGTGCCGAAGCAAATCGATCACTTCCTCATAACGGTGAAACGACCGAGTCTTCAACCGCTTCTGTTGATCCCGCAGAAACTCCGTTAAAACGCTTTCGATATTAGGTTCGGCAATTCTTGGAAAGTACAGAACATTTTTGCTATTTTTCATCTTTCTCACCCGCAGGATTCACATTTTCGCAATCTTTAATGACCATCTATATCCGGCTCCCGCAATGCGGACAATACTTGAATGTCGGATCCAGAGGCTGTCCACACTGAGGGCACTCTTTTTTGCTCAATACTGAAGGACGCGCGTCAAAAGGGGCATCCGGCGAGGATACGGCGCCACAACGGTCACAAATGAGAACGGGCTCTCCACGCTTCACAGGGAACAAAGGAATAAAAAAAAGGCTCAAATAGTAGTCCACCCGTCGCAACCGCGCCTGAGCCAATCCACAAGCTGGACAAAGCCTTGGAATTTCTTCCAGCTCAACAGTCTTAGGTTGAATTCCCCCTATAAAGAAAAACATAGTCTCTCTACTCCACCTGTCGGGAGGCAACCCTGCTCAAGCACCAAAAACTAGCCGCATTTTATAACACACATTGCCGAGAATGGCTATTGGATCAGTGATCGAAATAAAAAATAGGGAAAGAATGTGCCGATATGAAGACAAGAGGGGAAAAAAATCACCTGGAAATCCACTTTTTGAAGGCAGTCTGCAAAGTCTGCCCCACAGGTCTTGTGAGATATAACCCTCCGTCGCCGTGGGACAGATCAAGAACTTTTCAGCGGGTGGCCTCTTTGAGAGCCTTTACCGCTGCACCCACCTTGTCCGCCAGGTTCGGATCTTCGAGATTGTTTTCTATGAGCCGTTCAAAGGCGCTGCCCACCACGATGCCGTCTGCCAGAACGCCTATGGCTCGAACCTGTTCCGGCGTGGAAATGCCGAAGCCGACACAGATGGGGATTCCATTGCAGCGGGACTTGAGAGTTTCCGTCACTGCGGAGATCTCTGCCAAATCCAGGCCGCCGCTGCCCGTAACTCCCGTCATGGAAACGAGGTATAAAAAGCCGGACGCCCCATCGGCAATGGCGGACATGCGATCCGGCGGCGTGGTTGGAGCTACAAGGCGAATGAGGTCCAAGTCGTTTCCGGCCCATTGAGAAGTCATCTCTTCCGACTCTTCCGGCGGCAGGTCGACCACGAGGACCCCGTCAGCCCCTGCATCGAGGGCATCTTTGTAAAAGCGTGCGGCGCCATAGGCGAGAATGGGATTGTAGTAACTGAAAAGAACAATGGGGATTTCCGTTTCCCTACGGATTTCACGGGTCATTTCAAGAACTTTTCCAAGATTGATCCCTGCTTTCAGAGCTCGTGAGGAAGACCGCTGGATGACCGGGCCATCGGCGGTGGGATCGGAAAAGGGAACGCCCAGTTCCAGGATGTCCACCCCCTCCCTGCACATGGCTTTGATGATGGCCAGGGATTTTTCCACGGAGGGATCGCCTGCGGATACAAATCCCACCAGAGCCTTTTCGCCCTTTTGGCGTAACGTTTCAAAAGTCGTTTGTATGCGATTCACGAGATTTCCTCTCTCTTTTAATGAGTCTCCATTCCGAAAAAAAGCACCCTCATTTGTTCATGTGTTCCGAAACGATTCCAAGGTCTTTGTCTCCCCGACCCGACAGGCAGACAATCATGATATCCGACTGGGGCCGTTTGGCGGCCTCGATCATGGCCTGTGCCAGGGCATGGGAACTTTCCAGCGCGGGAATGATCCCTTCCATCGCACAGAGTTCCTTGAAAGCCGCCAGAGCCTGAAAATCATCCACCGCTTCGTAACGGGCCCGCCCGGAATCCTTGAAGTAGGAATGTTCCGGCCCGACTCCCGGGTAGTCCAGGCCGGCAGAGATGGAATGGGCTTCCTGAATCTGGCCGTCGGCATCCTGCAGCACGTACGATTTGGAACCGTGAAGCACCCCCACCGTTCCGGCCCCCAGGGTCGCAGCATGTTTCCCTGTGGCAACACCGAGCCCCGCTGCTTCGGCTCCCACCATTTCCACGGGATCCTCGATAAAGGGATAGAAAAGGCCCATGGCGTTGCTTCCACCGCCCACACAGGCCACGAGTATGTCGGGCAGGCGCCCTTCGGCCTGCAGGATCTGCTGTTTCGCCTCGTCCCCGATGACTCGTTGGAAATCTCGAACCATTTTGGGGTAGGGATGCGGCCCCGCCACGGAACCGATCACGTAAAAGGTGTCCCGAACCGCCCCCACCCAGTAGCGCATGGCCTCATTCATGGCATCCTTCAAAGTCCCCGTTCCCGAGGATACGGATTCCACTTCCGCCCCCAGCAACCGCATGCGCTGCACATTGGCCGCCTGACGCCGAATATCCTCTTCCCCCATGAAGATGCGGCATTCCATGCCGAAGAGCGCCGCAGCCGTCGCCGTGGCCACACCGTGCTGACCGGCACCCGTTTCGGCGATCACCTTCTTTTTTCCCATCCAGCGGGCCAGAAGGGCCTGCCCCAAAGTATTGTTGATCTTGTGAGCACCGGTGTGGGCCAGATCTTCACGCTTGAGGTAAATGGCGGCTCCACCGACTTTGGCACTGAGCCGTTTGGCAAGAAACAGAGGCGTGGGGCGCCCCGCATAGTGTTTCAGAAGCTCCTGAAGCTCCTCCTGAAAAGCGGGCTCCCGGCTCATGGTTTCGTAGGCTGCCTCCAGTTCCAGGAGCGCCGGCATGAGAGTCTCTCCCACATACCTGCCCCCGAAAACACCGAAATGCCCCTTGAGGTCGGGAAGAGCCGTAATGGTTCGAGACAGCTGAATTTTCGTCGCTGTTTGGACTGACGTCTTCATTTGAAAATCCTCCTCGGTTTTCTGGAACAGGTGCTCCGAGAGACCGCCTCCAGAAATCGTTTCACTTTGTCCATATCTTTTCTGCCCGGCTCGGCTTCCACCCCGGAGCTCACGTCCACCGCATCGGGGGAAGCCGCACCGATGGCCTGGGCGACATTTTCAGGATTGAGACCACCCGCCAAAACGGTCGGATGTTTTCTTGAAAAATCCAGGGCTGCTCCCCAATCCCACTGGAGAGCGTTCCCACCGGGGAGGGCCCCTCCACCGCATTCCACCAGATACGCCGATGCTCCAAAAGATTCCGCCGCTTCAAGGGAAGGTATTCCATTCACGTACACCCCCTTGATGACCAGGAGCCCCTCCTGAAGCAACCGCATCACAAACTCCGGGGATTCCCTGCCGTGCAACTGGATCCCTTTGAGCCCGCATCGTTCCACTTTTTTCATAATGTCGCGAAAGGATGCATCCACGAAGACGCCCACTCCACAAACCTCGGGCGGCAAGACCGAACAGACGGCGCGGGCCTCTTCGTCGCTCACAAAGCGCGGGCTTGGCGGGTAGAACACACAGCCGACGGCGCTTGCCCCGAATTCCACACAGGCGAGAGCCTCCTCCACGCGCTTCAACCCGCAGATCTTCACCTGCGGCGTCATGCCCGACGCAAAAAGCGATCTTTCATACCGCGCTCCACGAACATCCTTTTGAGAATCGAATGGTTTCATTTTTCACTGCCCCAGGAAACTTCTCAGAACGGGTTCCGGATCAGGCGCCTTCACCAGGCTCTCGCCAATGAGAAAGTTCCATATTCCCGCATCCAGAAGCTCCTCGATTTGAGCCCGTTCATGGATTCCGCTCTCGGCAACGGCCACCTGATGGGATTCGAGAAGGCGGGAGAGCCGCACCGAGGTCCGAATGTCCGTCTTGAAAGTAGTGAGATCCCGGTTGTTGATTCCCACCAGGCGCGCTCCGGCCCGCGTCGCTGTCTCGAGCTCCTTTTCCGAATGGACTTCCACCAGAGCATCTAGGCCCAACTCCCGGCTCAGCTCGATGCATGTTTTGAGCAGATCCGGGGAGAGGGCCCTCACGATGAGCAACACGGCATCCGCGCCCCAAACCACGGCTTCGTAGATCTGGTAGGGAGAAATCACAAAGTCCTTACGCAAAAGAGGAAGATCTACCGCAGCACGCACCTTTTTCAGGTCCTCCGGGCTGCCCATGAAAAACGACTCGTCCGTGAGCACCGAAATGGCTGCAGCTCCCGCCTTTTCGTAGGATCTTGCATACGCCTGCGGATCGAGGTCCGCCCGAATGGCTCCGCGCGACGGGGATCCCCGCTTGATTTCAGCGATAATATTCGTTCCATACGGCCCGGGCGCAGAGAGTCTTTTCAAAAGCGAATGCCGCTCTCTGGGCTTTTGCGCCGCTTCCTTGAGGCGGTCTTCGGGAATCATCCTTCGAGCCGCTTCCACTTCCTCTTTTTTCTTTTCAAGGATCTTGCTCAAAAAATCCTGTGACATTTCAATCTCGCTCTCCGCCTGGTAAGAATGAGGCCATCTGAAGCAAAAAGGGATTCATTGGAATTCTTATTGAGCATTTCAGGCATTTTCGTTGGTATAGCGCACGAGAGCATCGAGCTTGGCACTCGCGGCTCCACTATCAATGGCCGCTTCCGCTTTCTGAATGCCTTCGGGAAAATCGGCCGCCACGCCTGCAGCAATGAGAGCCCCCGCAGCATTCACCACCACCACGTCCCGTTTGGGACCTTTTTCACCTGCCAGAATCCGGCGCGAAATCTCCGCGTTTTCGGCGGCATCGCCCCCTGCGAGATCCTGGGGGCGAGCCTGCCTTCCCAGAAGCTGCTGCGGAGTGATATCGTAGGTTCGAATCATGCCGTCCTTGAGTTCGGAAACCCGGGTGGGGGCACAGACGGTGATTTCATCCAGCCCGTCGTGTCCATGCACCACGAAAGCCCGCCGCGTTCCCAAAAGGCGCAGAGCCTGGGCGAACATTTCTGTCAGTCCGGGAGCATAGACTCCGAGCAACTGGCAGTTGGCGCCGGCGGGGTTCGTGAGCGGCCCCAGCATATTGAAAATGGAACGCACGCCCACCTCCTTCCTGGCCCGGGCCGCATGGCGCATGGCCCCATGAAAGACCGGGGCGAAGAGAAAACCGATCCCGATCTCTTCGATGGCTTCCTCCACAACTTCCGGAGCCACATCCAACCGCACCCCCAGGGCCTCCAGAAGGTCCGCGCTGCCGCACTTGCTGGAAACGGACCGATTGCCGTGTTTTGCGACCGTGACTCCGCAGCCGGCCACCACAAAGGCGGCCGTGGTAGAAATATTGAACGTCCCCGCCCGGTCCCCGCCCGTTCCGCAGGTATCCACCACCGTGTCCGCTGTCGTCTGGATGCGAGTGGCTTTGCGCCGCATGGCCCGGGCCGCTCCAGCCAGTTCCGAAAAGGTCTCGCCCTTGGTGGCCAGAGCGCCCATGAGTGCCCCGATTTGAGCGTCCGTACAGTTGCCGGACATTATTTCCGTCATGACATAAGCCATTTCCGCTTCGTCCAGGTCATGTCTTTGAATGATTTTCTTGAGGCTGTCTTGAAACATTGGCGGTTTGCTCCTTATCGTGTTTTGGTTCGGTTGAGGAAATTGCGAAGCAGCCGTTTTCCTACGGGAGTCATAATGGATTCGGGATGGAATTGAATGCCTTCCGTGGGATGTTCCCGGTGACGGATTCCCATGATTTCACCGTCTTCCGATTCCGCCGTCACCTCCAGACACTCGGGGAAACTCTCGCGTGAAACGGCCAGGGAATGATAGCGCATGGCCTGGAAGGGACTGGCTATTCCTTTGAAAAGGGCCTTGCCGTCCGCCTGCACCGAAGAGACTTTTCCATGCATCAACTGTTTGGCGTGTACCACGCTCCCACCGAAAGCAACCGCGATGGCCTGGTGCCCCAGGCACACTCCCAGAAGGGGTACTTTTCCCGAAAAGGCCTGAATCAAAGCGACGGAAATCCCGGCACCCTCAGGGCGGCAGGGGCCGGGAGAGATCACGATCCCCTCGGGATTCATGGCCCGGATCTCTTCAACGGAAATCCTGTCGTTGCGGTAAACCTGAACGTCCGCTCCCAGCATCTGAAGATACTGGACCAAATTATATGTAAAAGAATCATAATTATCGAGCATTACGATCATGGGGTTCTCCCTTAGAACCTATCCGGAAACCTCCTGTGGACTTTGGCCCTCCCCTTAGTTCCACCTCCAGGGGGGAATTGAAGGGGGTGTCCGCTGCCAAGGAAGTTTTCCGGAATGGCTTTTATATTATGCTTTGAATACGACAACGATCGAGAGGCCTTCGTTGCCTCATTTGTTCTGACAGATCAGTTGCAGCGCCCTCTGAATGGACATGGCCTTATTGATCGTTTCCTGACGCTCCCTCTCGGGATCCGAATCAGCCACGATTCCGGCCCCGGCCCGCACTGTGAGGCGCCCATCCTGTATGCACGCTGTTCGAATGGTGATGGCCAGATCCATGTTCCCCGTGAAGGAAACATATCCGATGGCGCCACCGTAAGCCCCCCTGGGTTCCTTTTCCAGTTCGGCGATGATTTCCATGGCCCGCACTTTGGGGGCTCCCGTAAGAGTCCCCGCCGGAAAGGTCGCCTTGAGCAGGTCCCATGCGTCGGAACCCGTCTTCAGGTCACAGGTGATGTTGGAAACAAGATGCATCACATGGGAATAGCGTTCCACCACCATGAGGTCCGTCACCTGGACCGTTCCAATTTCAGCCACACGGCCCAGGTCGTTTCTCCCGAGATCCACGAGCATCAGATGCTCGGCCCGTTCTTTGGGGTCCTGAAGGAGTTCGTCCGCCAGGGCCCGGTCGTTCTGTTCCGTTTTTCCACGGGGACGCGTACCAGCAATGGGGCGAAGAGTCGCCACACCGTTTTCCAACCGCACCATGGTTTCGGGGGAAGAGCCCACCAGCACCGAATCGCCGAAATGGAGAAAGTACATGTAAGGAGATGGATTGACGTAGCGTTGAGCGCGGTAAAGCAGCCAGGGGTCGGGCGGGGGAGTGCACACAAAAGGCTGAGAGAGCACTGTCTGAATCACATCGCCGTCGGTGATGTATTCTTTGATGCGGCTCACCTGGTTGCGGAAGGATTCGGGCTCTACAATGGGCTCGAGTTTCAGAGGACACTCCTCCATGGCTCGCTCTTCGGGCAAAGGCTTCCTGAGCAGCCCCTGCATGAAGTCGATGGTTTTCAAGGCTGCATCGTAGACCTCTCCCGGGTCCTCGCCGTCGACCATGGCATAGGCCACAAGAGAGAGTGTGTGGCGGATATTGTCGAACACAAACAACTGGTCGGGAATCACGAAATGAGCCAGGAGCGTCTCATCCGAACAACGATTGGGGATTTCTTCGAAGAAGGAAACCGCTTCATAAGTGAGGAAACCCACCATCCCGCCCCAAAAACGGGGAAGCCCGGGAAGGGAAACCGGCCGGTAACCCGACATGAGGGAACGCATGACGGAGAGGGGATCCCCGTGGTGGAGCACTTCACGGCGTGCGCTCCCTTCCTCCACCACCACTTTTTCGCGGTAGACGCGAACGGTACAGCGAGAGGAAAGTCCCAGGAAGCTGTACCGGCCCCAGCGTTCCCCACCTTCCACACTTTCCAGGAGGAAAACCGGCCCCTTGCCGTCATAGATCTTCGCAAGAGCGGAAAGAGGTGTTTCCGTGTCCGCCAGGATGTCCAGACAGACAGGAATGAGGTTTCCCCGCTCGGTCAATTTCAAAAATTCTTTTTTTTCGGGATATAATTTGAGTTTCATATGGCCTCTGCTTTTGACGGCTGATCGTTTGATTCCTGCCCGGTTTCAGGGTACCCCTCCGATGTCTCTCGGAAGGCTCCTTACGAAAACCTCTTTTTCTTCACATTCCTGGAAATCAATCCAGGTTTCCCAGGGGGCGAAAGATTTCAAAAATGGGTTTGATCTGTTGCATCAGGCTTTCAAACTGTTCGGGATAGAGCGATTGAGCCCCGTCACTCAGAGCCTTTTCGGGCTGGTGATGTACTTCCACCATCAATCCGTGACACCCCACGGCAACGGAAGCCCGGCTCAAGGGGATCACCTGGTCGCGGCGTCCGGCTGCGTGGCTCGGATCCACGATGATGGGAAGATGGCTTTCCTTGCGAACCACCGGAATGGCGGAAAGGTCCAAAGTGTTTCGGCTGTGGTGCGCGAAAGTGCGTACTCCCCGCTCACAGAGAATCACGTCGGAATTTCCGCCTTCCATGATGTATTCGGCGGCCATCAGCCATTCTTCTATGGTAGCGGCCATGCCGCGTTTGAGGACGACCGGCTTCCTGGCCCGGCCGGCGCGTCGAAGCAGGCTGAAATTTTGCATGTTCCTCGTGCCGATCTGAATCACATCGGCATATTCTTCCACCAGGTCGAACACATCGTGGTCCATGGCTTCCGTCACAACAGGCATGCCCGTTTCCGCACGGACTTTGGCGAGGATCTTCAAGCCTTCTTCGCCGAGTCCCTGGAATGCATAGGGAGACGTTCTGGGTTTGAAGGCGCCCCCCCTGAAGAGCTCCGCTCCCGCCGCCTTGACCTTGTGAGCGATGGTCAGGGCCTGCTCTTCGCTCTCGATGGCACAGGGGCCGGCGATCATCACCAGGTGGCCGTTGCCGATCTTCACGCCGCCGACATCAATGACCGAATCCTCGGGTTGGGATTCACGACTCACCAGTTTGTACGGATGGGTCACGGGAATGACTTCCTTGACTCCCGGCATACTCAGAAAAGGGCCGGCTTCCACCGGTCCCGGATTGTGCAGCACGCATATGGCCACTCTCTGCCCCCCCGGCATGGGCCGCGCCGTGTATCCCTTTGCCTCTATGACGGATACCACTGCATCGATCTCCGAAGGTGAAGCTTTTTTGTTCATGACGATCAGCATCTTTTGACTCCCCTGCGTTTATGTTTCGTTAACGGCTTGTTTTCTTTTGTCCAGGTCCTGCGGCGCCACCCGGTAAACCTTTGAGTTTTCCAAAATCACAAAAAGAAAGAGGGGATTGTGTGAAGTTCCCACAATCCCCTCTGGAAAAACAAAAAAAGGACTGTGAGCCAGGTGTGGCCCACAGTCCCCATGATCTATTCATTCAGCTGATATTCTGATCAGGCTAGATCTTGACGGCGCACACCTCCCTGCCGGATTTACGCCACCAACGCCAAAAACAGGTTTTCGTGATCAGACATTCAGACATTCATTCAATCCTTTTTAAGTTTTGACATTTTGGATAACTGTAACCAAAACAAATAAAATTTGTCAACCATTTTTTCAATCCCTGGATATTCGATATAGTGCTCCCCGGAGGCGAAAGGGGAGCCCTGCTGAAACCAGGCATCACGGGTCGGAGCAAAATGTTACTGGTAGTTCATTTTGTTCGGGACATCAGGCCCCAATGAGTACTCGATGGTTGTGTTTTGGGTAAAGGGTCAAAAAAATCATACCATAATGGGCGTTCCTTGCTTACTGAACCCAGGCACAGGCCCCCCTGGCAATCTATGGTTCTACTGGAGATTCTCACCTTGTAGGGATTGCCTCTTCAACCATGGGTACTGCAGGTACCATCACCTTTTCTCCCCGATGTTCATCTATCTGATGAAAAAGGATTATGTGGGTTGGGCCTATCTTACGGACGATCCATCCCTCCATGCTGTCTCCTTCCCCTACAAGCCATTCCTCTCCCGTATCGTTGTCAACCAGAACGGCTTTTCTGGAGGGATGTTCGACACTCCGCACTTTGAATTTCCTGCAGTAGGCTGGAGAAGAGAGCGTGAGCATCAGCAGCGTGATCAGGGCCATGAGCTTATACATGGGTTACTCCTTTCTTGAAGGCAGTTGTCTGTGAACGCATTTCGATTTGACTTTCGGCCATTTGGCTCGGCTCGATCGAAGCGAGCCGGCTTGCTCCAAGGGATGAATCGTAGAGAGTCCTTTCAGGACGATCACTGCCCCGTGCACGGACTCTGTCCCGGTTGCGGCGGCGTTGGGAGCAGCGTGTCCCAGGAGCAGGCGCTGCCGGGCGGGAAGATCTGGTAATGATTTCTAAGCGCCCAAAAACCGTCTTTTCCTCTGAATGTTAAAAACATCGGCCACCAGGACACTTCACAGGGTGGGCTCAAACCGTAAGGGGCGCATTCCTCCGGTTTGTAGTACCAATCCGTCTGACGTTTCAAGCTGGGGTAGACCCTGACTGTCCCAAGAAAGCCGCCGTGCCGGCCATGGTCGATACAACCATACGAACTGGTTGGGCTGTTGGAGCATGACGATACGCCGGACCCAAAATAGGCATCGCCAAGGACGAATACGCGGTAAGACCGGCCGGGTCCAAGGGTGACGACACTGAAATGAGCCGGAGGAGGGTATAGAGGAGCATCGGAAGGGAAATACCTGACACCGAGATTGTTCAAGTCGTGAGGGAAGATATCCCACTCATTCGAATCCACTCTCCCGTTTCCATCGGCATCGGCCAGGTTTACAGCAGTTTGGCTTCCTGCGGGGATCCAGGAACCGTTGATACAAACCCAGTCCATATTGTTGAAGATATCGTAGGGGGTCGGTTCGCCGATATCCTTGAATCCCATGGCCACGCCCTCCTGTTCCGCACCGATGACGCCCTTGTAGATTACCTGGATATAGAGGTCCGTGGCCTCCTTCGGTATGATTTGTGGAAGATCGAATACAAGTTCCACAAAGTGGTCGTTCGGGATCGAACGGACTCCGTTTCTCTCGGGAGCGACAATGTTCGGGAGCGGTTCGCTCACAGGAACCCAGGCCGAAACAAAGGGATCGCTTGTGGCAACCCTGTATTTGACAATGAGCTCAATTGTCCCGTCACTCATGACCTCGCCAGCATACGCACTGCTGTTGCGTGCCTTGAGGGTAATCGTTCCGAATCCCCCGAAGTCTCCTGCGGGGTCATTGGGGTTGTAGAGCGCATAGATTCCGTCCGAGCCGGCGGTGATTTCTATCGTCTCGCGGAAAAAATAATCGAGGAGCGCCGCCGAATAGCCTACCGCACGGGGGATAAGCCTCCCCGCATAGTCTTCATACACCTTGTCATCGAGGAGCCAACTATAGCCCCAACAAGTTTGAGGCGGAAGACAATCCCACAACCAATAGCTTGCTGCGGCAACACGATACGGTCTATCTGTCGTTAAGTGATGCAGATAGATTTTATTCTCGATGACGCCATCCTTCTCATCGACCTGTTCCGGATTTCTCCAATCAGTAGAAGGAAAATCGGTATCCGTTAAGTTGGGATGCGGATACTCATGGGTTCTAGTGTCCTCGCTGAAGAAATACGCGTTCGTGTACTCGGCAAGGCCCACAAGACCGTCTGAAGGGCTCCCTCCCGGAACATAGACATCCTGGTCCCATAAAGCGGAGATGGATACCGGCGCCAGGGAATCGGATGTGGAATCGTGGACCGCTCTGTTGAATATGCCGGTATCGACGGGATAGGGACTCTTGTAGTTAAGCTTAGAGTTAAGATCGTCATCCATCTTACCATTGGCCGCTGTCCATGCCTCGTAAGGATCGCCAGAGGGATGCGGGTCATTCCTCACATGTGCGGGAACGGCAGCGTCGGAAACCAAATGCATCAACCGCCCGACTGCCTGAAAAGTGAGCGCCCAATCGGTTTCGGAACCAGTGATAAGAGCCCTGTAGTATGACTTCCTTGCCGCAATCCAGGAAAATCCGTTGTAGGTGTAACCTTCCGGATCATCCGAGCTCTGCGCCCAGACCAGTGATGATATACCCGTGGGAAATAAAGGCATATCCAGCCCCGAGCTATCCCATGACTTCAGCGGGTCGTGGAAATGGTTCAACCAGCGGGCATCGTCATCCTCAAGACTGCCTCCTTCTCTGAACCATATCCAGACTTTCTTACCTTGGAACTCGGTTTCTATGCCAGCCCCAAAGCCAAGCTGACGTTTCATAAACGTATCCAAATTAGATTTGGAGGCAGCAACCTGATTTATGTTGGGATGCACTACATCCACATCATAGGCAAAGGAAAATGGTTGTCTCTGAACAAGAAACAAAAGGCTGACCAGCAAAAGCATCCTAAAACGGCTCTTCATCTCTTCATCCCCTTTCGATCCCTGTTTCCAAATCCTAAGTTGTTGTATTCTTTATCTATCAACTTCATTAGACTATTTAGTTTCTCATCAGGTATACCAACAGGTGGGATGGAATGCAGATTATTCAACCGATCCTCGTATGTTCTTAATCTTGGCAATGAGACTTTTACATGGTCCTTTGCTGGAATTGAATAGAATGGAATATACTCCGGTATGAGACTAGCATTGTTAGGGAAGGCTCCATAACCCGGCTTGAAGATCGTAACGAAGCAATCCTTCTTCCATCTTTGCGGGAACCTGAAAGCCCATGCCCTGTAAGCTCCTATTTTAAATTCGCCGTTTTTGTCCGTCGTGGCATCCCTGGTCTCGACGAATTTGCTTACGAACCCCCCCGGAGTATACATCTCCGTATAGAAGATCATCAGCACGTATGCCCCCTCTATGGGGTCCCCCGTCTCTTTCTCGATCACTTTTCCGGAGTAGGGGCCATACTTGTGGGTTATGGTACAGGGACCGACCGCCGTCAGCACTAACCCTGCCAGAATGATCCAGACAAGCCTCATCTTCGTTTTATGACGCATCGCACGATCTCCTCTCCCCTGCCGGTCCTCCCCCTGCCGTTCAAGGGGGATCTGCTCCATTCCGCTAGAACCGATCCAGTTTCCACAGTCCGTCTTCATCCAATATGAAGTAGATATTGTACGTGATGGTCACCGGCTTACCATCGACGGCATGAACCCGTCTGATCCGATATTTGGCTCTACCGTCTTCGGCACCGATCATCTCGATATCCTGCATGCCGGAGACGAGCCTGGGAAGATTGGCAGCAAGAGCGGTGAAAATCTGCCGATAATCCTCTTTCGACCCCTCCCGGAAATAGCTCAGGGCCTGTTCGATTTCCCCGAGGGCCAGCTTGGACTTCATGCCGCTCCACTTCGCCCGAAGCAGCCCGTCCAGATCAGCCTTGTTGAGCACAACGATTGCGAGGGTATTCGAACACGTCTCACCCTGAGCGTCCGGGGCTTCTGCGGTGAAATGATAGACGCCCTCCGTAGTGATCCTTATCGGGTATTCTTCTTCATTTGTGCTCGAAAGGAATTCAACCGGTCCGGGGCCGGTGTGGGTGAGAGACGGCTCCTGGTGCGCGCCCCTGACGATCAGGGTCGTTTCAAATGGCGATACACCCCAGTAGGCGACGGATTCGATCCTGACGCAATCGGCCGAGGTCTCGGCATTCAGAGTGATCGATGCGCTCAGGCTGTTGCCATTTGCATCAGTTGCAGCGGCCGTAATCGAGTTCTCCCCTTTCTGGAGCGGGACCTCGTTTGCAATGAATTTGCCGTCGTAGATGACGGCCGGAACTCCGTTAACGGTAACTCCGGTCTCGGCGCCTTTCCTGTGAACAATGGTTCCTTCAACGAGCGCCTTGGCGCCTCTCACCGGTTCGCCATCCAAAGGAGAGGTGATCGCCAGTGAAATCGGGCTCACTACCGTGACGGTCACAGAGGCTGTTGCCGTTCCTCCAGGACCCTTGACCGTGATCGTGTAACGGGTGGTCTGGGCAGAAGAGACGCTGACCGAACCCGTCAGAGGAACATTTCCTATGCCTTGGTCGATCGTACAGCTTGCTGCATTCGTCGAATTCCAGCTCAAGGTGGTGGGGTCCCCTCTGTGGATCGTTTCAGGAAAGCCAGAAAGACTAACCTCGGGCACTGGATGTTCCCCCGTGATGGTGAGTGTGATGAAGCTTCCGGGAGGTCCTGCGAGGGTTACAGCCAATTCATTGGTAAGGCTTAAAGGAACCATTCGTTCGATCCATTCGATCTGCTGGTTGAAATCTGAGGGTTTCACGACCGTCTGTCCATTCAAGGCGATGGTGGCGCCGGATGTGCGATTTTCACTTTGATTATCGCCGTTATGGACTTTCAGAACATAACCGGGGCCACTGAAAGGACTGACGAATGTCT
Source organism: Desulforhabdus amnigena (assembly GCF_027925305.1). Lineage (NCBI taxonomy): Bacteria > Pseudomonadati > Thermodesulfobacteriota > Syntrophobacteria > Syntrophobacterales > Syntrophobacteraceae > Desulforhabdus > Desulforhabdus amnigena. The sequence goes on from NZ_BSDR01000001.1 coordinate 2,727,107, forward strand.
TGCTTTCGGTTGCCGGCGTGCCTGCACCGCGTTCAAAACAGGCAGGCCCAAAAACAGTGGACTCCCCTCCCAAGACGGGTTGAATGAAAAAGATCGCAAATAAAGGGATGACGGGCAGACGAAGCAACTTCTTGAGCATGGTTTTTCTCCTCCTGGAACAATTCGGAAAGAAGTCATTGACCTGAATGAACTGAAACCTTTCGTCAGGAAAGGGTACACGGCGAGAGAAGCTTTCTTCATATCGGGATCACTGCACTCGGTTGACGGATTTCACCATAGGGGCAGGGCAGCATAAAAAGGCAGATCGGCCTCGATCCAGAGAGCGTCTCCAGACAAAAACAGCACAAGGCAGGCCGGACGAAAGCGGAAAAAGAGAGTCAGCAAAGATGCTGAATGCAGGACAGCGTGTTGATGAATTTAAATGCGAAAAAAAATGTTGGGGTGGCAACACCCCTCAGACCGACCACATATTGCTCACCAAATGTGCGGCACAGGTCGGAGGTGCTGTGCTCGCCCGGCAACCCTGCTACCCTATCCCCTAAGGACTTAGGTCAGAAGCTTTGCGTCCCGTTCTTTCGAATGGTTTGCCTTTTTCAAACGAGTGAAGAAAATTGATAATTCACGTTTACTATATGAGGCTCTTGAAATCAACTTTCAAGGTCATTCCGGAGGTCGGCGAATAGACTGTTTTTTCTGTTGCCTCCTTTTCTCCAAACATGTTAGAAGGGTGCGATTTACTTAAGCCGCACACCCCCTCAAACCTTTTGGTGCCCGACGAGATGGTTCGCGGGAAGTTCAAAAGGGGGTGGAGGTCACAACCAGAAGGAGATGAATGTGGCAGTAGTGGGTATGAAACAATTGTTGGAAGCGGGTGTTCATTTCGGCCACCAGACACGCCGTTGGAACCCCAAAATGAAACCCTACATCTTTGGTGCGCGCAACGGGATCTATATCATCGACCTGCAGCGTACGGTCAGGCTTTTTCACACGGCTTACCGGTTTGTGTCACAAACCGCGGCGGCCGGAGAAAGCGTACTCTTTGTGGGAACCAAGCAGCAGGCCCGTGATACCATCGCCCAGGAAGCCCAAAGGGCCGGGATGTACTATGTCAATCAACGCTGGCTCGGCGGGATGCTCACCAACTTCAAAACCATCAAGCTGAGAATCGACCGTTTGAAAGAGCTGGATGCGATGGTTGAAGATGGCAGCATCAACCGCTTTCCCAAGATAGAAGTCATCAAGCTGTTGAATGAACGCACCAAGCTGGAAAAGAACCTGGGGGGCATCAAGGAGATGACCCGGCTGCCGGGAGCTCTTTTTGTCGTGGACACTCACAGGGAAAACATCGCTGTTCAGGAGGCCAACCGCCTGGGTATCCCCGTTGTCGCCGTGGTCGATACCAACTGTGATCCGGACATGATCGACTATGTCATTCCCGGCAACGACGATGCCATTCGCGCTATCAGCCTCATGGCATCCAAAATCGCCGACGCATGCATCGATGGCAGACGGGAATTTGCCGAAAAGCAGCAGGCTGAACAGGACAAGGGCATGGAATCCCTGGAAGAGGTTCCAGCAGGTCAAATCCTCAAGGAAGAAGAAAGCGGGCCTGAAGTAGAAATCGTCAGCGAAGAATCCAAAAACGAATAGAAACGATCTCCGATCTTGAGCAACCTGATGGAGACCCCCTCCGGGGTCTCTTTTTCAAGTTTTCGGGTCTCCTGTATGAAATGCATTGTTGATAGATCCTCTCCAATTTTCCTACCAGGCTATGGAAAGATTGTGTGCAGGTAAAAAGGCGGGATTGGGTTCGGAATCTTCATTCAGGGAGGGGACCGCTCAAGTCCCCCTTAACCGATCCGGGCCGCCGCGTGGTGTGAGACTCCTGCCCCACCCACAAATAATGCTGAAGTTATGATGACTTTTACTGCAAACAACTCTCATCCGGGAAAATGTTGAAGATCGTTCAGATCTCGCTCATGGGTTACATAGAATATTCAAGGAGGAATCTCTTGGAAATCACAGCTGGAATGGTCAAGGAACTGAGGGAAAAGACAAACGTCGGTATGATGGACTGCAAGAAGGCGCTCGCGGATACCGGCGGCGACATGGAAAAAGCCATCGACCTGCTTCGCAAGAAGGGTCTGGCCAAGGCCATGAAACGCGCTGGCAAGGAAGCCATGGAAGGGGTGATCCACTCCTACATCCATGGAGGGGGGCGCATAGGAGTCCTCATCGAAGTCAACTGCGAAACGGATTTTGCCGCCAAGAGCGAAGATTTCAATGAATTCGCCAAGAATGTGGCCATGCACATTGCAGCCGCAAACCCCTTGGCCATCGTCGAAGAAGATGTCCCCCAGGATATAGTGGAAAGAGAACGCGCCATTTACCTGGAGCAGGCAAGGGAATCCGGCAAGCCCGAAAATATCCTCGAAAAAATGGTCGAGGGCAAGATGCGCAAATTTTACGAGGAATCCGTTCTCATGAAGCAGGCCTATGTCAAGGACCCCGACAAGACGATTCAGGACTACCTGAACGAACTGGTGGCAAAGATTGGGGAAAAGATCATTATCCGCCGCTTTGCCAGGTATCAGTTGGGCGAATAGTCCGCCGGATGCAACTGCATCATCACAGCGTCGGAAGGAATCCATCGCAGCCCTGTGAATTCTTCTCCCCGCACCGGATGTAAGAAAATTTCAGTGCCCTTCCTCTCATGAGGACGGGCACGGGGAAGAAGTGGACAAAATAAAGCCATAGGGATACAAGAATGAATCAGACGGAAAAACCTCTGTATCAAAGGATTCTTTTGAAACTGAGCGGTGAGGCACTGATGGGAAGAGAACCCTACGGGATCGATTCTCATGTGCTGGGGGAAGTCGCCGAGCAGGTTGGCGAAATTCACGAACTGGGGGTCGAGGTGGCGGTGGTGATTGGAGGGGGAAACATCTTCCGGGGCGTTTCCGGAGCCTCCCGCGGGATGGATCGTTCCACCGCCGATTATATGGGCATGCTCGCTACGGTGATGAACGGTCTGGCATTGCAGCAGGCCCTGGAAAAAGTGGGTATTGCCACACGCGTGCAATCGGCCATTGATATGAAAGAAGTGGCCGAACCCTACATTCGCCGCCGTGCCATACGTCATTTGGAAAAAGGCCGTGTTGTCATTTTCGCAGCGGGAACCGGCCTTCCTTTCTTCACGACAGATACAACCGCAGCCCTTCGAGCCATCGAAATCGGCGCATCCGTTCTGATGAAAGCCACTCGAGTGGACGGCGTCTATCCAACCGACCCTGAAAAAGATCCCTCGGCGGTAAAGTTCGACCGCATCAGTTTTTCTGAAGTACTCCAGAAAAACCTCGGCGTCATGGATGCCACAGCCATATCTCTTGCACGAGACCAGAACATGCGCATCATCGTTTTCAACCTGCTGAAGAAAGGCAACATCAAGAGAGTGATTTTAGGGGACCCCATAGGAACCGTGGTGGAGGGATTTGACCATGTTGAATGATATTTATGCAGATGCCCGGGATCGTATGACTAAGGCTCTGGAAAACCTGGAACAAGAATATAAGAGACTGCGTACAGGTAGAGCATCGGTCTCTCTGGTGGACGGGATTCGTGTGGAATATTACGGAACACCGACCCCCCTCAATCAGCTGGCCACACTGACGGTCCCCGAACCCCGCACCATTACGATTCAGCCATGGGACACTACCGTCATCGCCGAAGTGGAGAAAGCCATCCTGAAATCCGAGTTGGGGCTCACTCCCATGAACGACGGTAAAATCATTCGCATCAACATTCCCGTACTCACAGCCGACCGCCGCAAAGAACTGGTGAAGCTCGCCAAGAAAATGGCCGAAGAGAGCAAAGTGGCGGTTCGCAACATCCGGCGGGATGTGAATGAAATGATCAAGGACCTCAAGAAAGAAAAAGAGATCTCCGAAGATGAAGGGTTCAAGGCTCAGGATGAGACTCAGAAAATAACCGACGAATTCATCAAGAAGGTCGATGAAATTTATAATGCCAAAGAAAAAGAAATTCTGGAAATTTGAGGATGTATCGAATCGATCCCAATAAGCTTCCACGTCATGTGGCAATCATCATGGACGGAAATGGGCGATGGGCGCGGCAGAGACTCCGAAACCGGGTTTTCGGCCATGAGGAGGGAGCCAACTCCGTCAGGGAAGTGGTGCGATGCTGCCGAAAACTGGAAATTCCCTATCTGACTCTCTATGCCTTTTCCAAAGAAAACTGGCAAAGACCACTGACGGAAGTTTCAGCCCTCTGGCACCTTCTCAATCGCTTCCTGGAATCCGAGCTCCCAGAGATGGTAGATAAGGAAATCCGGCTGCGACACATCGGAGACCCCGACGGTATTCCGGAAGAGGTCTTCAAAAAGCTGCAGACCGCTGTGGCGCACACCGCCGGGTTTGACAAGTTGAATCTCAGCCTCGCCATCAATTACGGCGGTCGGCAGGAAATCGTGAGGGCGGCACGACTCTTTGCCATCGATGTTCAGGAAGGCCGCCATCAGCCGGGCGATCTCACCTCCGAACTCTTTTCCAACTATCTCTTCACGGCCCAATACCCCGATCCGGATCTTATCATTCGTACGGGCGGAGAATACCGGGTCAGCAATTTTCTGCTCTGGCAGTTGGCCTATGCGGAACTCTACACCACCGAAATTCTCTGGCCCGATTTTCGCGAGAATCAGTTTATGGAAGCGCTGACCGATTACCAGGGAAGAGAACGCCGCTTTGGAAAAACCGGAGATCAAGTCAAAAGGGAACTCGCAAACTGATCTCGAAAACGTTTCTTTTCCCACGGGCAAGGCGTTGCCTCGCTCGTTTTCTGCAGGATCAAACCCTCTCAGGATTAACTCATGTGGGACTGGCGCCAGTGGAATTCTCATAAACAGCGATTGGTAACGGGATTGTCGATGGCCATCCCCGTGCTCATTCTGCTGGCCTTCGGGCCGTATTGGAGCTGGTGTCTCCTGCTGGGCCTGGCCGCAGGGGTCGGCCTCTGGGAATATCAAAGGATGGTTCTCCCTTCCGAGCTGCCTCAACACTGGAGATTCGGTTATATTCTGCTGGGCCTTGTCTTTCCATCGGCTGCGGCCATGGGAGGTGCGACCGGGCTCCATAGCGCCCTCGTTTTCTGTCTTTTTGCGGGCTTTCTCACTTTGCTCTTCTTTTCTCCCCAGGATTCGCAGGGAATCGCCAAGCTCTCCCGGCTCAGTCTGGGCTGGCTTTACATCCCCTACCTCCTCTCATATGTATTGCTCATCGGACAAGCCGATCAAGGAAGACCCTGGATATTTTTTACACTCATCGTGATCGTCGCAAGTGATGCGGGAGCCTTTTATACAGGGAAACGCCTGGGGCAGCATAAACTCTATGAACGAGTCAGCCCGAAGAAAACCCTGGAGGGATCGGCCGGGGGGCTGCTTGCCAGCCTCCTTTTCGGGACCTTGTTCGGCATTCTTTTCATTGGCACCGCCAGCATCGGGGAATTCCTTTTTCTAAGCGGATTTCTCGCCATCGTCGGGCAACTTGGCGACCTGGTGGAATCCCTGATGAAGAGACTCTACGGCAAGAAGGATTCCAGCAACCTTCTTCCAGGACACGGTGGCCTGCTGGACCGCCTGGACAGCCTTTTTTTTGCTTTTCCCGCCACCTGGTTTTTCCTGCAGTGGCTGGATCAAGGATTACCATAGAAAATCATGAACCAGAAAAATCTGACTATTCTTGGATGTACGGGTTCCATAGGAGTAAGCACTCTAGAGGTTGTTCGGCAATTTCCTGACCGATTCGAGGTAGCCGCGTTGGCTGCCGGACGCAACATCACACTGCTTCGAGAACAAATCGAAGAATTTTGCCCACGTCTGGTTTCAGTCATGGACGAGGAGCTTGCCGATAAACTGAGCCAATCCCTGAGGGATCTCAACACCCCCCCGCAGATCGTATTCGGCCCCGAAGGCTACAAACGGGTAGCGACGATACCCGAAGCCGAAATGCTGGTCTCAGCCATGGTGGGGGCTGCCGGGCTCCTGCCCACTCTGGCGGCCATCGAAGCCGGCAAACATATTGCGCTGGCAAACAAGGAGACTTTGGTCATAGCCGGTGAAATCGTGATGGCCCTTGCCGCCGAGAAGAACGTTCGGATTCTCCCCGTGGACAGTGAACACAGCGCCATTTTTCAGTCTCTCCAGGGAAATCATCGCAGTGCCCTCAAGCGCATTCTCCTCACTGCATCCGGGGGACCTTTTTTCAACAAAGGTGCAGAAGAGCTTGAAAAGGTTACACCCGAAGCAGCACTCTGTCACCCCAACTGGTCCATGGGACGCAAGATCACCATTGATTCCGCCACACTTATGAACAAGGGCCTGGAAGTCATAGAAGCCAGGTGGCTGTTCGACGTTCCAGTGGACCAGATCGCCGTACATATCCATCCCGAGAGCATCATCCATTCCATGGTCGAATACATCGATGGGTCGGTCATTGCTCAATTGGGTATGCCGGACATGAAAATCCCCATCGCCTATGCTCTCTCCTATCCCGACCGCATCCCCGTCCAAGGGCCTCATCTCGACCTCTTCCGTCTGGGAAAACTTACTTTCTATCCGCCGGATATGGAGAAATTTCCATGCCTTCGTCTCGCCTATGATGCGAGCAAGAAGGGTTCCACGCTTCCTGCGGTTTTGAATGCGGCCAATGAGGTGGCAGTTCACTCTTTTCTCGACGGGCAAATAGGCTTTTCCGACATTCCCTATCTCATCGAAACAACTATGAACAAGCATAAGGCCTCGGGCTCCCTCACCCTTGAAAGGATCATCGAGGCGGACCGCTGGGCAAGAGAAGAGGCTGGACGTCTGGCACAAAGCCTCTCGAAGCGTTGATCAGGATCACAAATCGTTGCTGATTTCACTTCCTCTTGAAAATTATGTTATGATTAACTTTCATGACCGACCATGGGTCATCGGCGTTAATTTAAAATAAGGACAGTATCTTGCTGACAGCGATTGTTTCAACGGTTGTCGTTTTGGGTGTGCTGATCTTCGTCCATGAATTGGGCCATTTTCTCGTCGCCAAATGGTCCGGTGTGACCGTACTGCGTTTTTCTCTCGGTTTTGGCCCGAAGCTCATCGGTATCACAAGAGGAGGTACGGAATATCGCCTTTCCCTCATCCCATTGGGGGGCTATGTGAAGATGCTGGGAGAAGGCGCGGAAGATGAAGTGAGCGAAGAAGAAGTCGCTACCAGCTTTTCCGCCCAACCCGTTTTCAAGCGGATTTGCATTGTATTGGCCGGCCCCCTTTCGAATTTTATCCTCGCCATCTTTATTTTCGCCCTGATCTATGCCTTTTCAGGCATTCCGCAGCTTACCCCGGAAATCGGTTCGGTAGCTGCAAACTCCCCTGCGAAAAAGGCAGGCATCCTGGCGGGAGACAAGGTGCTCTCCATCAACGCCAAGCCCATAAAAACATGGGATGATCTCTCGAGCATCATTGAACGATCGGGGGAAAATCCTCTTACCCTGACGATAGAACGCGATCAAAAAATCATGACATTTCAAGTGACTCCCTCTGTAACCGAAGTCAAGAATCTCTTCGGTGAACCGATCAAACGACCGGTCATGGGTGTCACGGCATCCGGCAAAGTCGCCATCGAGAAAGTCAATCCTCTTTACGCCGGGTATTACAGTCTCCTTCAGACATGGAACTTGAGCAAGCTGTTTTTCCTTACTGTCGTGAAAATGGTTGAAGGCGTCATCTCGGTAAAAACTTTGGGCGGCCCCATTCTCATAGCCCAGATGGCGGGGCAGCAGGCCCAGGAAGGTTTCATCAACCTGATCAACTTCATGGCTCTCATCAGTGTCAACTTGGCTGTTTTGAACTTGCTTCCCATTCCTGTTCTGGATGGGGGGCACATCCTGTTTTTCACTCTCGAAGCGATCATGGGGAGACCTCTCAGCGAGAAGAAAATCGAAACCGCACAGAAGATCGGTATGATCATTTTGCTCGTTCTCATGCTTTTCGTCTTTTACAACGATATCATGAGATTGCTCCCCGGCCATAAACCCGATTTCATGCCGTAGGCAGGCATTCAAAACCTTCATCATGAAAATTCTTGCTGCAGATACTTCCACTGCCACAGGCAGTGTCGCGCTATTGGAAGGTCGTCGCGTTATAGCTGAATGGATCCTCCAATCGAACATAACGCATAATCGCCTCCTCTTGAAAAACATCGACTTTGTGCTGCAAAAGGTTGGTTGGACCCTGGATCAGGTGGAAGGCTTTGCTGTGACCACCGGCCCCGGTAGTTTTACAGGTCTCAGGATTGGTCTGACGACTTTAAAGACTCTTGCATGGACATTACAGAAGCCTTATGCAGGAATCCCTTCCCTGGATGCCCTTGCGGCCCCTTTCCGCTTCTCCCGTCTGCCTGTCTGCAGCATTATTGATGCACGCAAAAAAGAAGTCTACTGCGCCTTCTATCAACCCGACGGGAAGGGCTTTCCTCTTCTGAAGGAGAGGCATTTCGTGCTCTCCCCGGAACGTGTTCCCGATCACGTCAAAGGTCCTACAATCTTCTGCGGTGACGGATGGCTCCTCTATCGGGATATTCTCATAGACCTCCTCGGAGACTTTGCGCTGGAAGCTCCTGCTCCTTTCCACGTAATCCGGGCAAGCTTCGTAGCAGAACTGGCTCATGCTAAATTCCAGGCAGGGGAAGCTGAAAACCCCATGGCGAGCGTTCCGCTCTATGTGCGCCCCTCAGAGGCGGAAATACAAAACCCTCACTTAACCACCCGTTCCTCATAGGCATCATGGAAAGAGAAGCATTTTTCAAATTCTTTATCGGAAAGATGAGGATTGCCTGCAGGGGAAAGAAGATCCGCCGGGGCGTCTTGAAAGCCCTGGCTCATCCATTTTTTCCAACCACATTTTTCATGCGGAACGTGATGACACTGACTGAAGAAGCCGGCTGGAAACACTCCCCTCCCCGCCTGCAAAAGGCAAAAATCAGGAGGCTGCTCGAGGAGAGAGGCGCATTCTTCCTTGAAGTCAGGAACTGGATGTCCTTGGCTCCCCAATACCGAAAGCATTTAAAAAAGGAAATCCACATAGAGGATGGAACTCCACCGGATGCGATCTCTTACTGCACTCATTGTGGGGGATGCTGCGAAGTAGCCAGCGGGTTTCCTGATTTCCCTGAGGAAACACTCATTCCCGTCCGCTGGCAGAGGATTTTTGGAGAGGGGCTCGGCAGGGGGCATCGCTTCTGCCCCTTTCTCTGGGAAGAAAAAAGCACCGGCTCAAGCCTGTGTTCCATTCATCCGTGGCGATCCCATCCCTGCAGAGCATTTGAAAAAGAGGAATGTGAGTTTCTGATGAACGATCCCGATTTTAAGAGACTCTCGGACCGTAAATGGGTGGATCGAACATGCCGTCTCTTGTTACGTTTGATTGATGCCGGATGAGATCTTGTCCTGCTGTCTGTTGAACCACAGCAGTCAGCATCATCGAAACACCCCCCTTTAGTCCCCCCTCGAGGGGGGAATTGAAGGGGGGTATTCCAAAGTCCACAGGAGGTTTCCGAAAGATCTTTATCAGGAAGCGCCCAATACGTTCATGGGGCATTTTTCATGCCGATTTTCCCCCACTCGAAAACCCGTGTCCACAGCGATGATATCCGCCACTTTCTTGTAGAGAGTGCGCAAAGGGATATCCGCAGGGCAGGCTTCTTCACACAGCCCACAGTCGATGCAGCGGCCGATCATATGAATCGCACGGGTCAGGTGAAAAATGGGATTCTCCGTGGGAAGTTCTCCCTTTTGAATCAGTTCAGGTTCTTCCAGACTGCATTCCTTGCAAAAACACATGGGGCAAATGTTACGGCAGCCATAACATTTGATACACCGGTCGAACTGGGCCATCCAGTACCGGAACCGATCCTCAACGGTCATGGAGTCGATCTCCTGCACTCTGGGATTGCCTGCCACGCCCTCGGTTTTCTCCCCAGCAACACACTGGTCCGGGTAAGGCTTGCTGCAGGAACACGCCTGAGCCAGTTCCGCACCGCATGCGATCCCAATGGGGATCACCCGTTCTTCTTGTAATTGATTCCACTTATAGAGTTCGATCAGCCCCCGTTCATCGCAGCCCCGCACCAGAACTGCGAAAGTTGCATCAGGATAACTTTGGGCCAAATGGATGAGCATCATATTGAGAGGATAACGTGCATCGCCCGGTTTATTTTTATCCCCGAGACTGAGATCCTCAAGTTCCTCCGGCTTCGTGAAGAGGTGCGGCTGAATGTGTCCGTTCTGTTCTCGAAGCCCGAGAAAACCCTGGATTTTCCCCTCTCCCAAAAGTTCTTTTACGCGATCGATGACTTTCTGTTTCATGTTCCGCCTTTATCTCTCACATGATTTTCACAATCCATCCCCATCCGGACCTCACGCCAAACGATATTTCCTGCCCAGATGTTCTGGACATTAAGACCCATGGGAACGATCTCTTTCGATTTTAAACAAAATGGATCCATGAGCAACATCATAAAGCAAACAGGTCCTGCGACATTCTGGAGATAGCCCATGAGAAAAAATTGCTGATGCGCTTCGATGTTTGCTGTGTCTTATCCCGCTTTTTTCAGCTTTCTGAGCGGAGACGGACCCAATTTTCTGAGGGTATCCACAAAGTCCCTGATCTCGGCGGCAAATTCCGGAGCTTCAGCCGAAGAAACCCATTTGGCGCGAAGCCGCTCCTCCTCTATTCCACTGAAAGCCAACAATTGCTTCAAAAATTGCACTCGCTTTTTGGTCGAATAATTACCGTACAGGTAATGGCAGTCTCCGAGGTGTCACCCACCGACGTAGACACCGTCTACGCCCTCCTGAAACGCCCGCAGGATATGGTGCGGGGATACGCTCGCGGAACACATCACTCGGATGATCCGGACATTCGACGGGTACTGCATACGACTGACCCCAGCCAGGTCAGCAGCGGCGTATGCTCACCAGGTACAGAGAAAACACAATATCTTGGGTTCAAACCCGCTTTCACTCATATAAAACCCTTTCTTGCCCGATCGATACCGGACAGAATCATCAGCATACCATGACCCGAATCTGAGACAGGAGCTGTCTCGGAGTAAACCCTTTGAGGGTAACACTTTGCGAGGGACAGGTTGACGCACAATTTCCGCATCCCTTGCACAAAATCGTATTCACCCGGCAAACGCCCTTTTCCGCGACAAACTGAATGGCTCCATACGGGCAGACTTCCAGACATCCTTTACACCCCACACAGGTATCGGCATTGATTTCCGCCACCAGAGGGCTCGTAATCAGCTTATCCTTGAAAAGAACAGTACCGGCTCTCGATGCGGCGCCAAGTCCCTGTGCCCGCGCTTCGGGAACCGTCGCAGGGTAGCGGGCGGTTCCGCAAAGAAAAATTCCGTCCGTTGCAAAATCCAGGGGACGCAGCTTGGCATGGGCTTCGAGGAAAAAGTGATTTTGATCTATGGGAATGCGCATGAGCTGGGAAATGGCCGGAACATCTTCATTAGCCACCAAGGGGGTGGAGAGAACGAGCAGATCAAATGGAATCTTCTCCACTTCTCCCATGAGGGGTTGATAGACTTCTACCACACCATCCTTCACCACGGGCGGGCGGGTGACATCGTACACATCATAATGGACCCCCTTTCCGCGCGATTCCCAGAACATTCGCTCATTGTCCGACCCGTACATCTGCATATCGCGATAGAGAATATGCACATACGCATCGGGATTCTGTTCTTTGATGTAGAGAGCATTTTTCACTGCCGTGAGGCAACAGATCCTGGAACAGTAGGGTCGCTCGGGCGACCTTGCCCCAACGCACTGGATCATGACGATCCGTTTGGCATCGAGAGGGCCCTTGCTGAGTTTTTCTTCCAGTTCTATCTGAGTGATGACGTTCTGACCGTTGTAGCCATAGAGTCCGACGGGCTTGAGGGGCTGCGCACCCGTAGCCACTACGATACAGCCCACCGTTTCCACGACTTCCGACCCTTTTTCGTCGCGCACCGTGGCTTCGTACATTCCGATGACCCCTTCCACAGCGGTCACCTGAGACGAGAGGTAGATTTTCAGATTGGGTTTCGATGTGACCCGTTGGATCACTTCTTCAACGAGTTCCGATGCCTTCTGCTTCTGGGGCGCAAGGAGGTTGATACGCCTCAGAAGTCCTCCCAGTTGCGGTTCTTTTTCCACGACCATCACTTCCATGCCCATGTCGGCCAAAGCCTCCGCAGCCGAAAGACCGGCCAGACCGCCGCCGATGACAAGGGCCCTGCGGACAAGGGACGACTCGATGTCCACCTGAGGTTCGAGAAAGGCCGCTTTGGCCACTCCCATCCGCACGAGATCCATGGCTTTTTGGGTGGCATCTTCACGTTCCTGCATATGCACCCAGGAACATTGGTCCCGAATATTCACCATTTCAAAGAGATACGGATTGAGCCCGGCCTGAGCGCACGCACTCTTGAAGAGGGGCTGATGGGTGCGGGGCGAACAGGATGCCACCACGACGCGGTTGAGCTTATGCTCCACAATCCCGTTGCGGATTTCCGAAATGCCCGCCTCTGAACAGGTATAGAGGTTTTCCTTCGTATACACCACGCCTGGCAGCGTGGAAGCGTATTCGGTCACCGCCTTGCAATCCAGATAGCCGGCAATGTTAGAACCGCAGTCGCAGATGAAGACCCCTATCCGCAGCTCTTCAGGGTTCGGATTCCCGATTTTTTCATTCTTTCCGTTCATGAAAATGATCTCCTTCAGGATGCAAGACGCAACGTCCCTGAACCTGACAGAACCTGTGCCGCGCGAGCGGCCGCACTGCTGGCCTGAGCCACCGATTCCGGAATATCCATGGGGCTTTGAGCGCAACCACACACAAAGACACCGGGACGCGTCGTATCCAGCGGCTGTGATGGACTTGTCGCAAAGAAACCGAATTCGTTGGTGGAAACCCCTACTATTTCTGCCATTTTCTTTGCCGATTCCGTCTGCTCACAGGCCGTGGCCAAGATCACCAGGTCCACCGGCAACTGCTTCACTTCACGCAGCATGGTGTCTTCATACCAGATCACGGGGGTATGGTCTTTTTTCTCCGTGATTTCGGCCACACGGCTTCGTATGTATTTGATACCCGATTCTGTGCCTCCACGGTTCCGATATTCCTCGAATCCTTTCCCTACCGCACGAATGTCCATTCCAAAAATGAAGACTTCGGCTTCCCGGTCGTGTTCGCAGGCAATGATGGCTTCCTTGATGGCATGCATGCAGCAAAAGCCTGAACAATGAGGATTGAACCGGTTGTCGCGCGAACCCACGCACTGGATGAAAGCCAGCTTGCGGGCAGAACCGATATGGGCGACCTTCTCCCGCGCCACTTCGACTTCTTTCTCCAGCTTGCGGTAGGCCTTTACCTCGTTGGCCCATTTGGCGTATTCATCCCCTTGAAGAGAACCGGATTCATACTGGGAATAGAATGCGTCCGAACTCAGATTGAACTGCTTCTCAAACCGCTCCAGCGCCCGCCCCATCTTCTGAAGGGACTTCTCCATTTCGGGAAGTTCATTCTTGAGCTTCAAATCGGAGAGGCGATAGAGATGACCATGGGTGGGGCCGCTGGCGGATAGAAGCCTCTCGAACTCGATAGCGGTAACGACATTGGGGAGACGCCCGTAGCCGTATTCCGGAATTCTTCGTGCGTCAAAAAGGTCGTAACCCGTGGCCAGGATGATGGCTCCCGCCTCAACTTCCAGCATCTGGTCTTTCTGCGTATAGTCAATGGCTCCAGCCTGGCAGACTTTGGCGCACACTCCACATTTTTTTCCAGGCTGAAAATTGCGACACTGGGTCGCATCGATGGTGAATACCGAAGGAATGCCCTGGGCAAAATACCGATAAATCGCCTTGGCAGTGCCCAGTCCCTCGTTAAAGGCATCCCTGGTGACTGTTGGACATTTTTCTGCACATGCTCCACAGCCCGTGCATTTGTTCTCGTCCACGTAACGGGCTTTTTTCCGGACCGTGAGCCGAAAATCACCGAGCTTTCCTTCAACCTTTTCCACTTCCGAATAGGCCAGCAACCGAATGTTGGGATGTCGACCGACATCCATCAGTTTCGGAGCCAGAATTCAGAGTGCACAATCATTGGTGGGGAATGTTTTGTCCAGCTGAGCCATTTTACCGCCAATACTCGGCAGACGCTCCACCAGATTCACTTTGAATCCCATTTCGGCAAGGTCCAGGGAAGCCTGGATACCCGCAATACCGCCGCCAATTACAACTACATCCCGATTCACGACTAGGATCTCCTTCCGGGTCCAAGGAAAGGGGGGATTGGGGTGCAAGAACCCCAATTATTCCTTTTCACCCTTAAATTCCATGTACTTCAAAAGAAAGGTATAAAGATCCGCTATATTCAGGTTCATGTCCGTATCATGTTGAGCACACGTGAGGTGAATACGGCACTTGGGGCAGGTAGTGATCAGTGTTCGAGCCCCTGTTCCCACCGCCTCCTCAAGCCGTTCTATCTGCATGGACTTGGAACACTTGGTACACTCTATCCATGCGCTGGTGCCACAGCAGAGAGCGTTTTCCCGGTTTCGTCCCATCTCTTCAAAGCGAATTTCGGGAATGAGCTTCAAAAGATCCCTTGGAGGCTCATAAATCCCCGCATTGCGCCCCAGGCGGCAAGGATCCTGGTAAGTGACGGCGCCATCCTCATCGGATACCGGCAGAAACGAAATGCCGGCGCCCGGAAGCTCTTGCGCCAGAAATTCCGTGATGTGAAGCACTTCGAAGGGGAGTTTCCCAAAATGCTTAGGGATTTGGTGCTTGAAAGTCGTATAACCCTCAGGGCACCCGAAGAGAACCGTTTTCGCCCCCGAAGCTCGAATAGCTTCGAGATTTTTCTCGGCGAGCTTTCGGAAGGTGGCTTCGTCCCCGCTCCACAAGGCATCATGGCCACAGCAGCGTTCATCCTCACTCATCACAGGCACAATGCCCATCCGGTTGAGAATAACGAGAATGCTCTTAGCCGTCTCGAGGGACCCGCCTCCGAAGGGCAGCGCCACATCAAAGTAAGGGGCGCAACCGACAAAATAAAAGATGTCTCCCGTCGGCTGAAACTTTCCCACCTCTTTGGCCCAATCCGTGCGATGCTGTTTTACATTGCGCGTCTGCAGGGAACTGATGGCCTGCAGAGTCCCATGATGGGTCAAATGCGGGAGATTGCCTTCCTTTCTGGCCAATTCGCGGTGCGTGCGGGCAAACTCCGGAAAATCGATCTGCACCGGACACCGGACACTGCATCGGGCACAGGTGAGACATGCCCACAGTTCCCTTCCCTGCAATACCGTTTCATCCCGGTCCATCAGGGTCCGCTTGATCATCTGACGAGGAGAAAAGGTGGGCAGAACCCGGCTGACGGGACAACTTCCCGTGCATACACCACATTCCATACAATAATTGATTTGTTCCTGACTGAGTTTCATAGCATATCCATTCAACAGGCTAAGGGGCATAAGGCGAGAGGCCAAGACTTCAGGCCGTTGCTTTCAGACTCTCACTTTCAGGACCTGTATTCGTTTCCGCCAGGGGATTCCTGCCCAACTCTTTCAGCAACTGAGTGAAAGAACGCACCTCTTCCGCAAAGATGGACCCTTCCGCCGACGAAATCCATTTCAAACGAAGGCGCCTTTCATCCACTCCAAGAAGTTTGAGGATTTTCCAGGTATCTTCAATCACTTTCTGACATTTCACATTACCATCCAGGTAATGACAGTCCCCGATGTGTCAACCGCTGACCAGTACGCCGTCGGCCCCCAATTCAAATGCTTTGAGAATAAAATCCGAAGAAACCCGGCCGGAACACATCACCCGGATCACCCGAATGTTCGGGGGGTATTGCAACCGACTGACTCCCGCCAGATCCGCACCGGCGTAAGCACACCAGTTGCAGCAAAATGCAATCAATTTGGGTTCAAACTCCGTACTCATTGATGTCCCTTCCTCTATTCTCCGCATATTTTTACCAGGTTTCCCTCTACACCGATTTCCCACCGGGTGGATG
This sequence comes from Desulforhabdus amnigena, assembly GCF_027925305.1. Lineage (NCBI taxonomy): Bacteria > Pseudomonadati > Thermodesulfobacteriota > Syntrophobacteria > Syntrophobacterales > Syntrophobacteraceae > Desulforhabdus > Desulforhabdus amnigena. The sequence goes on from NZ_BSDR01000001.1 coordinate 2,743,245, forward strand.
GATGCCGAGTGCAACGGCCTCGTAGAGCGTACAGCTCGGCATTACTCCCCTCTCATCCGGCACCGCTTACTTGCAAAGGGCAGCCTCCACCATGGTGAGCACTTCCTTGTCGTTAAAATGGCGGATGGCGGCCGCTCCTGTCGGGCATGCCACGGCACAGGCGCCACACCCCTTGCAGAGCGCTTCCTGAATTCTGGAGACGTACACGCCTTCGCTCACCTCCACCAATTGAGGGGCCCCGTAGGGGCACGCCTGCACACATTCTCCGCACCCCCGGCAAAGGCTTTCGTCTACCTGCGACACCACCCCTTCCACTTCGATGCTCTTTTGTGCGAGGATGGTGGCCGCTCGAGCCGCAGCGGCCTGAGCCTGGGCAATGCTTTCATCGATGGGCTTGGGATAATGGGCCAGGCCGCACAGGAAAATACCGTCCGTGGCAAAGTCTACAGGCCTCAGCTTCATGTGAACCTCCAGGAAAAAACCGTCCTGGCTGAGGGGCACCTTGAAGAGTTGACCCAGCTCTTCAGCTCCCCGCGTTTCAATGGCTGTGGCCAGTGTAATGAAATCGGGCCTGAGAACGATGGGCCGCCGGAGTATATGGTCCACCAGGGTGACTTCCAGTGCCCCTCCATCGGATTCCTTCACCACGGGTTTTTGTTCCAGCCCATAGCGAATGAAAATCACGCCGCGCCTGCGGGCTTCCTTGTAAAGGTCTTCCCGTTCTCCGTACGTTCGAATGTCTCTGTAAAGCACATAGACATCCATATCCGGATTGCGTTCCTTCAGTTCAACCGCCTTTTGAATGGAAAAAGTGCAACAGAGCCTGCTGCAGTGAGGGCGATCAGGTTCCCGCGACCCGACGCATTGAATGAAAACGGCGCTCCGGGCATTCTTCACGAGGTCGCTCTCCCAGGCCTCGTCCAATTCATGCCAGCGGAAAACCCGCTCGTTCTTGCCGTAGAGATACTCGTCGGTTTTGATGGAATGGGCGCCGGTGGCCAGAATGGTCACTCCGTGCTCCAACTCGCGCTCGCTCTCACTTCCATTTGAAACAATCGTCGTTTTGAAATTCCCCAGGAAACCGCCGGCGTTCTTGACACGAGCCCCCAAGTAGACATCGATGTTCTCATTCTCCTCGACCTCACGGATGAGATCGCCCAGGAAATCCGGTACGCTCTCATTTTTCCAGGTCCGGTGAATCTTGAGGGCATGACCGCCAAGTCTTTCTTTTTCCTCTACAATGTGAGCTTTGAATCCCTGTTTGGCTAGAGTGAGGGCGCTCACCATGCCCGCCACCCCGCCGCCCACCACCAGGGCCGCCGGGTTGACCGGAACCGAGGGCATGGGAAGGGGTTCGATGAGTGCGGCCCTGGCGACGGCCATGCGCACCAGGTCCTTTGCCTTTTCCGTGGCCCTGTCGGGGTCGGATGCATGAACCCAGGAGCACTGGTCCCGAATGTTGGCCTGTTCGAAAAGGTACTTGTTGAGGGAACTGTTGCGCAGTGTTTCCTGAAAGAGGGGCTCGTGGGTGCGGGGCGAACAGGCCGCCACGACCACGCGATTGAGGTTCTGTTCCTTGATGACCCGGACCAGCTTGTCCTGGGCATCCTGCGAACAGGAAAACAGATTTTCCTGAACATAGGCGACATTGGGAAGGGTTTTGGCATATTCAACCACTTCCGGCACCCGCACGACGTTGGAAATGTTTACCCCACAGTTGCAGACAAAAACCCCGATACGCGTGGGTTCCTCCCTGATGTCCCGCTCCGGGGGAAACGTCTTTTCATGAACCAGGGTGTGGCGCGCATCGGAGAGTTTGCTTGCCGCGGCACCGGCGACCGCCGACGCTTCCATGACCGAAGAAGGAATGTCCTTGGGCCCCTGGAGCACACCGCACGCGTAGATCCCCGGTCTGGATGTCTGCACCGGAGAAAAGCTGCTCGTCGCTACGAAGTTGTAATCGTTCAGTTCTACACCCAGCTTCTTGGCCAACTCTCGAACCTCGGGAGGAGATTCCAGGCCGGTGGAAAGCACGACCAGGTCGAATTCGTCTTCCATCTTGACGCCTTCGTCGTTTACATAAGCAAGGCGCAAATCGTCCGAACCGGCAACGCTCTCCACGCTATGAACACGGGAACGCACAAAACGGATGCCCAGTTCCTTGGCGCGATTGTAATACTGTTCGAACTCCTTCCCGTAAGTACGCATGTCCATAAAGAAGATGGCGGCCTCCAGGTCCCCTTTGGCGTGTTCCTTGGCGATGACCGCTTCCTTGATGGCATACATGCAGCAGACGCCCGAGCAGTACCCGTTGTCGCAGTTATTCAGCTGGCGCGACCCCACGCATTGAAGCCAGGCAATCCTTTTCGGTTCATGAGCATCTGCCTGCTTTTTCCTGAGCCTGGCGATCTCGGACTCGAGATGCTCCTTTTTTTTCATTATTTCAGGAGGTTTTTCGCCGCCTTTTTCCTCCGCCTGATTCAACTGCCTCTGCAATTTTTGAAGCTCTTTCTCAGCCTTTTCAATTTCCTCCCCGATCCCCATATCGGAAGGACGCTTGAGATGCCCGCCGGTGGGCCCACCCGCACTCAGCAATCTCTCGAACTCCATGGCAGTAACCACGTTGGGATGATTGCTGTAAGCATAAGTATCAAAACGGCTTGGATCGAAAGACTTGAATCCCGTGGCGAGAATGACGGCTCCCACCTCCAAATCCAGCAATTGCTCCTTTTGTTCGTAATTGACGGCATCCGCGGGACAGACCTTGGCACAAATGCCGCACTTCTTGCCGTGTCCCAGTTGACGGCAGTTTTCAGCATCGATGGCATATCCCGAGGGGATGGCCTGCGCATAGTATTTGTAAATGGCTTTGCGTTTGCCAAGTCCTTCATTGAAGGCATCTATCACCACGGTGGGACACTTTTCGGCACACGCTCCGCAGGAAATACACTTGTCCAGATCTACGTATCGGGGTTTTTGAAGGATTTTGACCCGGAAATGCCCTTCTTCACCGTCAAGGCTTTCCAATTTTGAATTCGTGAGAAGGTTGATGTTCAGATGCCGGCCGACCTCGACCAGCTTGGGTGAGATAATTCACATTGCGCAATCGTTGGTGGGAAAGGTCTTGTCCAACTGAGACATACCGCCCCCGATGGCCGGGCCCTTTTCAACAAGATGAACATAATAACCTGAATTGGCCAGGTCCAGGGATGCCTGCATCCCCGCGATCCCTCCCCCGATCACCAAAACCGAACCGATGTTTCCTTTGCCGAGCTCTCTGGTCGTCATACTTCCTCCCGAGCGAAAAAGATTTGGAGGCAAAAGGCCTTTTTCTTGAAGAATAACCCAGCCTTACTTGAAGCCGATCACAATCCGAATGCCGCCTTTTTCAGAAAAAGCGACATCCGGTGTAGGAAAGGCGATTTGTGGAACTTTTCTCAATAAAACGGGGAAATCACCGCGTACAAACCCTGAATTAAAAAGGAAACCGAGAAATGAAAACAAACCAGACGGAGTAAGATTTCGGGAAAGAACGGATCTACGGGTCTATAAGAGAGGAGAATTCAAGCACCACAACACAGCATCGAGAAAAATGAACTTTGAACGTTATTCACAACCGATTCAGATCAGCAAACGATATTTTTAAAACACATTCTTGCTGAAAAGGCTATAAAAAAACCACTTCTCAAATTTACCCAAAATTGACGGACTTAGGTTAACACAACTCTTGTAGGAATGCAATTATTTCGAATCGATCATGCAGAAGCGTAAATGGGGATTTCAAGAACGACTCACTCCCCAACATGTCATGAACATCCGGAATGTTCACCTCCAACAATGAAAATCACAGGTCGGGAAAAGAATCCCAACTCGCAGGCGGTGGATTTTCACGGTAATCTTCCACATGCGCGGTGGCTGAAAAGAGCAGACTTAAATCGAAAATTATCAACCAGTGCGAGCATATCTATTACCCGCAAATAATTCACATGGATCAGATCTATTCCCTCCTTCCACCTTGACCATTTACTGTTAACCGCATAACCTGTTAAAAGCTTACTGAAAAAAAGATATCTTGAAGAAACAACGTGAATCCCAGTCAAAGGAAAGCAGCACTCATGACACTTGTGGCAATTGTAGGAAGACCCAATGTAGGCAAATCTACATTGTTCAACAGAATAAGCAGAAAGACCAGTGCTCTTGTGGATGATTTCCCCGGAGTCACCCGCGACCGGAACTATGCGCAAATCACATGGGAGGGGAAATCCTTCGCTTTTGTCGATACGGGCGGCTATGTGAGCACCGACAGTTCCTTCATCGAAAAACAGGCCAGAGAACAGGTCCTGCTGGCACTGGAAGAAGCCGACATCATCCTTTTCGTGGCCGATGCAAAAACAGGACTTCATCCCGAGGACACTCTCCTTGTGGACATCCTGCGCCGCACGTCCAAGCCCATTTTCTATGCCGTCAACAAGATCGACGGTCCGGAACAGACGAGGCACCTGGCCGAATTTTATGAACTGGGTATCGACCGGCTCTATCCCATCAGTTCCGCCCACGGCTTCGGAATCGGCGAACTGATGACAGACCTTGCGGAATTGATTCCCGCCCCTCCGGAAGAAGTGGAGGAGACTGAAACCAACGAAATTCGCATTTCCATCGTGGGACGTCCCAACGTGGGAAAATCGACCCTCGTGAACCAGATCCTGGGGACTCAGCGCGTCATTGTCAGCCCCATTCCCGGCACGACACGCGATGCCGTAGACACGGCCTTCGAACGCCATGGGCAGAGGTTTGTGCTCATCGATACCGCAGGAATCCGGCGCAAGGGAAAAACCAGGGAAAAACTTGAAAAAATCAGCATCATCAAGGCATTGCAAAGCATTGAACGCAGTCACATAGCCATCATTCTCATCGATGCCACTGAAGGAGTTACAGACCAGGACCTCCACATTGCAGGGTACATTCAGGACCGCGCTCGAGGCTGTGTGATCGGAATCAACAAATGGGACGCCATAGACAAAGATCCCAAACGCACCAAGAGATTCATGGAAGAAGTGCGGGACCGCTTCCGGTTCTTTCCCTTCGCCCCCATTTTGACATTTTCCGCCATGACGGGCAAAAGGGTGTCGAAAATCCTCCCTACCGTCTCCGAAGTATTCGCCCAGTATAACCAGCGCATCACCACAGGTATCGTCAACCGCGCCCTCGAACAATCCCTGCAACGCCATGAACCTCCCATGGTGGGAGGACGCCGGCTCAAATTTTACTATGCCACCCAGGCATCCGTCCGTCCACCCACGTTCGTGCTCTTTTGCAACTATCCCGACCTGGTTCATTTTTCTTATGAACGGTTCTTGACCAATCAATTTCGGGAGGCGTTCAACCTGGACAAAACGCCCATCCGTCTGCTCTTCAGAGGACGACAGAAAGGAGCGGGAGAGGAGTGAACTACTATTTGGGCAAACCACGGCAGAACAAGAAAAAGCGCATCCTCATCCTGTTGCTGGCGCTCTTCCTTTCAGTAAGCGTTTCATACATGGTTTTCTCCCGGTTTCAAGCCCAAAAAGAGACATTTCAGCCAGCTCAGGAAACGATGAAAAGTGAATCTGAACCACTGGACCGTCCCGTCATTGGCCTGGTGACCCCTCTCTCGGGGCCCTTCAAGCGGGAAGGTGAATTTTTCAGGCAGGGCGCCGAACTGGCCTGGAAAGAACTTCAGAGCCAGGGGGTCCATGGAGATCTGACCGTTCTGGACAGCGGAAAGGAAGATGCTGAAACCATCCGGTCGGTAGAGGAATTCCTTTCCAACCCAAAGTCGGCCGTGCTGATGACTCACCTTCCCATGACTGTTCTCTCAAAAATCATTCCGGATTGTGAACGGCGGGGAATCATCCTTGTGGCCCCGGCCGGCTCCCATGAAAACCTGGTCGACAAACCCCGGGTGGTTTCTTTCATTCCATCCGACAGCAGTGAAGGCCGTTACGCGGCTCTGGTTGCGGGAGATCTTTCCGACGGAAAAAAGACCGCGATCCTTTTTGATCCCAGTCCTTACGGAGAAATCCTTCTTCAGGGGTTCCGAAAAGGCGCGAACAGCAAGATGCTGGATTTTCAGGAGATTCCATGTAAGACAGACGATCCCTCCCTTCAGAAAACGATTGCGGAAAAGCTCCATCCGGAAACATCCCTTGTCGTGCTGGCCGGCTCCCCTCTTTGGGGAACAGTTGTTGCGGACATCCTCGCGGAACAGGATTATAAAGGGCGCCTTCTCTTGCCCCAGAGCTACGAAAGAATGCCCCTGGAGGACCTTTCGGAGCATTTCGCCGGCCGGCTGTATGTTCTGAAACCCGTAGTGATCAAGGAATCGGGAAATACCGCCCTGGAAAATTTTCAGAAAGCGTTTGTGCAGGCTTACTGGAAAAGACCGAATGAACTGGCCCTGCTGGCTTATGACGCCGTTTGCTGGGTGGGATCTCCCTTGAAAGAGGGAATTCTGAGCAAGGAAGAGCTCTGGGATCGCCTGCGCAAGGGCACCAACGCAGGGGCGCCTTACCAGGGAGTTTCAGGAAAGATTTTCTTCGATACGGAGGGACGCATCCAACGCCCCATGGTCGTCACCATTTATCGGGACGGCAAGTTTGTTCCCGCGCCGGACCGGGAGGGATGATGAAAAAAGCCGCCCGCCCAACGTCTTATGCACTTCCAAGGCTATCCAATTCCAAAGAGAGTCTGCGAGGAAGCGACAGAACCGATTCCGCTTCCTCCATTTTTCCTCGCTTCCTGCAACCTGTCGCATAAATACGGCATTTGTTCTCGAGAGCACGGAAAGCGAGGCACCGCTGCTCCGCATTCAAGGGCTCCCGTTGAAGCAGGTTGACCAGCGACCTGATGCGGTAGATATCCAACGCTTCGACGGAAAAGGAAAGCTGATCGGCATGCCCTCCCCGTTTGACGATGAGGGAATCATCAAGGAGACCGAGAGGATAACGGTACCCGATGCGCAGCCAGAGGTCGTAATCCTCGCATGCGGGTAGAGATTCATCGAATGTCCCGACTTCCTGAAACAGCTCACGGTGGATGACAACAGCCGAAGGGCTTACGAGGCAACGTTCCAAAAGGAGGGGGAAAGCGTGCCCCTGAGGTTTCCGATGGTGCTTTTTGGGATTCAGGCGCTTCCCATTCCGCATCCAGATTTCTTCCGTCTGGCAGATGCGGATCCCGGGATTTTGAGAAAAAAAATCGAGCTGCGCCTTGAGCTTTCCGGGCAGCCAGAGGTCATCCGAATCGAGGAAAGCGATCCATTCGCCACCGGCCATCTGAATGCCCCTGTTTCGCGCAGCGCTCACCCCGCGGTGGGCTTGAAAAACCGAAACGATGGCTCCGCCGAAAGCCTGCAGCACAGAAGCGGTATCATCCGTGGACCCGTCATCCACCACGATCACTTCCATGGAAACCTCTCTCTGAGCAAGGACCGAGGCCACGGCCTCCCGGACGAACCGGCTGCGATTATATGTGGGAATAACGACCGTCACCATGCTCCTGGCATCCATCCCAAATCAAAGCCGAATATTCCTTCCGCGAAAATCTGCGCAATCTGTGAATCAAAACAGGACGAAAAGCCTGATTCCATCCTCCGGTCAGGTTGAAACGGCAGCAGAACGCCCCCTAAATCCCCACAACAGCATTCCAGAGCAGTGACAGCATTCCTATTCCCATCACACCCGATTCGATCAATGCCTCATGGGTTGGGTCTTCTTTCAAAGGATTTCTGTAGGACGCTCCCAGGTACCAGACATAAACTCCCACGAGAAAAACCATTAAAAGAGCGAAAGAATGCGCTACGCCGGTTGCAGATCCCACCAGCAGAGAAAGGCAGAGGAGTCCGAGCACTGCCATGATGAAACGCTTGGTCTTCTCTTCCCCCACCAGGACCACCAGCGTCTCCTTCCCTACGAGACGGTCTCCCTGCACGGCAAGCAGGTCGAGGAGAGCCGTTCTGGCCAGCACCAGGAGAAAAACGACCCAAAAAGCATAGATCAGAACGGAAAACGACCGGAAAAGGTCCGGCAGATGCGGGAGGAGCACCGTAACACAGGCCCACGCTATGGGAACGGAAAAAGTCTTTGAAGTGGGAATATCCTTGATTTTGAGAGCGGATAGATTCTGCCACCGAGCAGGCAAAATCAGGGGTACGGCATAAAGGACTCCCAGCAGCACGAAAACCGTCATGGCCAGGAAAGTCAGAATCCCGATGTTCAGAGCCAGCCACAGGGAAACCATGGTGGCGGCAATGCTCAGGCCGGTGAATGCATACCGCCATCTGTGGTAGAAAGCGGCGCGTCCCGGGTCATTGAGCTGAATGGCATTGCGATCCAGATAAATATTCAGTGAGTGAATGGCAAAGGCATAACAAGCCGCCATTCCGCTGCTCTCGGCAAGAGATCCGGAAAGCCCCGTCAAGGAGTGAGCAATGGAAGGGAGCAAGGCCGCCCCCAGGGCAACAAAAAAATTGCCGTACACCAGAAGGTTCAGTATCGTTTTGATTTTATGTTTAAAATCAAAATTTTGTGGCTGGATGGATTCCAGAAATCGAACCACATCCCGTATGATCCAGTTGGGCGTGGAAGCGCCCGCCGAAACACCCACGCGGGAATAACGGGCCATCTCCAGCCTATCGAGTTCGGCTTCCGTTTCGATGTGGAAGGTGGGCACGCCGCTCTCTCGGGCGATCTCAGCCAGCCTCACGGTGTTGCCGCTGTGGTGCCCCCCAACGATAACCATCGCATCCACCTGGGAGCAGAGTTCCCTTACCTCTGCCTGCCTCTCATGAGTTGACCCGCAGATGGTATTTTTGACGATTCCATTGGGATAGCGTTTGAGAAAACGGTCCTGAATTTCATTGAATATCTCTTCGTTTTGAGTCGTCTGGGCCACCAGGAGCACCTTATCCCAATCCGCAGGGAGCGCTTCCACCTGTTCGGGCTTGCTGATCACGACACCCCGGCCATCTGTGTATCCCATCAGGCCGATGACTTCCGCATGATCCGCATCTCCGGTGATGACCGTATGATATCCCCTGCGCGCATGCCGTTTGATGACTCCGTGGACTCTTGCCACACGTGTGCAGGTCGCATTGAGAAGAGTCGCTCCCAGGCGGTGCAGCTCCTGCCGTTCCTGAGGCGGAATTCCATGAGCCCGTATGACCACGTGTTTGTTGGCGCAATTTTCAATGTGGTTTTCCTCCCGGATTCCCTTTTCCTCCAGCATGGCCAGAACCTGTTTGTTGTGGATGAGAGGACCGTAGGTACAGATGCTCTCTCCGTCCTTACGTTTCTGAATGGCCTCCAGAGTCACCTCCAGAGCTTTCCGCACCCCCTTACAAAAACCCGCCGTTCTGGCTACAATCACTTGCATCGATATTTGTCCTCTCTCTCCAGGAATTTAAAATGGCACGAGTTTCAACAATCGGCAGTCTCCACCTCGGGGACTTTGAACGACAGGAAAGGCGCCTCCCTCTCCATCAGATCCTGAACCCAGCGAAGGAATACTTCCATCATTTCATCCTGCCGGTCCAGGTGCGACAAGTGGCCGCGGAGTCTTGCAGAATCGGGGCAACCCTTGGAATACCAGAGGAGCAGCTTCTTGAAATGGCCGGCTGATTTCGGCCTCTTTTCCCTGAAAGCCGCCACATGAGCCATGACCGTTTCAAGGAATTGCGTCCATCCCGGCAGAAGATCCCCGTTTACCGCATATCCCCAACGGGAGGCGATGACCCCGAGAAGCCAGGGATTTCCCTGAGTTGCCCTGCCGATCATGATGGCGTCGCATCCCGTTTGCCGAAACATTTCATCCGCCAGAAAGGGGCTGGTGATGTCTCCGTTTCCAATGACGGGAATATCCACAGCCGCCTTGACCTTCTGAATCCAGCTCCAATCCGCCTTGCCTCCATAAAACTGAACGGCGGTGCGGCCATGAACGGTAATGGCGTCCACTCCCGCCGAAGCGAGACGCTTTGCCACTTCTACAACGTTTGTGGAACGTTCGTCCCAACCCAGACGGACTTTCACCGTTACGGGAATCGAAACCGCCTTCCTGGTCTCTTCCACCATAAAAGCCAGGTGATCGGGGTCTTTCATGAGGCTCGCTCCGGCACCCTGCCTGGCAACCTTCTTGACGGGACAGCCGGCATTGATATCGAGCAGAGCCACACCCTTTCCTTCCAGCCGTCTTGCCGCCTCCGCCATCACCGAAGCATCCCGGCCGAAAAGCTGAACGGAAAGAGGCACTTTCACAGGGGGGTCCTGATTGCAAAGCTCCCATGTGGCGGGCTGCTCCCGCACTAACCCCTGAATGCTGACCATTTCCGTCATGACCATGCCCGCGCCATGTTGCGCCATGAGGTGGCGATAGACCTTATCCGTCACACCCGCCATGGGCGCCAGGATCAAGGGAGGGTCCACGACCACATTGCCGATCCGGAGAGGCGAAGGCTGAAATCCGTTAGAATTCGATTGCATCTGCTGTCCCGTTTTCATCTTTATTCGAGTTTCCGGCAAAGAAGATGCGTATCCTAACAATTTTGCAGCACATTGACAACAAGGGGCTCTGCCTTCCAGCAATCCGGCTGTGCCCTTGAAACACTTCGCCCAGTGGAAGTTGAATTCTTTCAACAGGCAGTTCGGACCCTGTGCACGAAGAGACAGACAATGGTCTTCCATATGAAAAACTTCCCGTGCAGGCGAGATAGCGGGGATGCTCTATGTCTAATGTCAAGGGCTGACCCCCTGAAACTGACCCCCTGAAAGGTCAGCGGCGATCACGTTCCCGCGCCGTCCGCTGGAGTGCCTGGTTGTACTTCTCGTCTCTCGCTGAGCCGTGGCTGGAGACTTTGGGAATTCTCCGGTAGAATTCGTAGAGGTCACTGACAATCTTAACTGCTTTCTCTATTTTCGTCATTTTCTTCTAACTCCGAAATATCGACACGATCCTGATCCGAGTTTCGGGACCTTTTCATCCAGATAATATCCCGCCTCGCGGCAACTGGCACCTGCCCTACCTCCGATTCAGCGACAACGGCATCTTGGATCACCCTCAAATGCTCATCGTCACTGGCCAGCAAAATATCGATCATGAGTTCGTCATGCCCCTCAACCTTCAGAAATCGATGAAGTATGAGGGTTGTATTGGTCAGCATCCAAGGCTCAGCCGTCTCTTCATAACCCAGCCTCTCTAAAGCCGTCTTCAAAAGATCCATATCCTTGTGATGTACCAAGAAATCAACGCCCCTGGTGAACCGAGGTCTACCATGAAACGCCAGAGCAATGCCACCTACTACCGCATACCTGATTCCAAGCTTATTGAGCATTGAAATCATCGAGAAAAATTCATCGTAGAGATTCATAAACTCTCATGCCTTTCTTTATGCAAAGCACAAAGCACCCCAAAATGAACGGATAACCGGCGGGGCGGCCCAAAAAAGGCAAATCGGCTCCCCTGCTGAAAAAGCTCTTCTCCGCATCCGCCCCTGAACGACAAACACACATGACAATTATAGGTTATCCCCCAATGACGGGGCGGTCACAATGAAGAATGAAAAAAGGCAATGCGATGCAAGGCGACAGGGAAGGCGGGAAGCGCTCTTGAGAAGCGATATTATCATGAGCTATAAACCATGAGCCTTTTTTCATATAAACAACATTTATGGATACAATACTCCCAACAAAGAGAGAGCTGCAATGAGAACTATGAAGGAATTCCGACCTATTAGTCCCGGCTGGGAAATTGGCTGTTTTGAGTTTGTGAAGCCTTTGCAGAACATTTCAATTCGAATTATGTCATTTGAGAGTGTATACTCGAGGATGCTGGCAAACAGGATCTAAAAACGAAATTTTTTATAGGTACCCTCCTGTTCCAGTGGCCGCATTTCCTGATGGCCATCGGGTCAGGTTCTCGCGCCTTTTTGATATGGGAAGATAAAAGAATTTTTCCGAGTGGAGCAAGCAATATGCCTTTATCTCCCCCAATTCCGGAGCAGAGGGCAGACATCCCATGAATTCCTCTGATACGATCGGTCTTGCCATACTGGGTGCCGTTCACATGGAGATGGAACCCTTTTTCCAGCTTTTCGGTTCATATCGAACGCATCGATTGTGCGGAGAATCTTTTCGGCTGGGCGAATGGGCGGGCCGCTTCCTCATAATGGGAACAACGGGAATCGGAAAGGTGAATGCGGCCGTCACAACCGCTGCACTTCTGGAACGTTTTGCCGTAAATACCGTCGTCAATGTTGGATGCGCGGGAGCCTACTCTGAAGGGCCGTTGCGGGTGGGAGACGTCCTGGTGACGCAGAATGCCCTCTGCGGAGATGAGGGCATTCTCACTACAGACGGCATTCATTCCTCGAGGGAGATGGGATTTCCCCTGTTGCTCCAGGGGGAAGAAACATTCTACGATGCCTTTCCTATGGATCGTGCCCCCTTGTTTCATAGAGTTCACGAGGAGATGCCTGAAGGGCTGTATCGAATGAACGGTCAGCCTCTTCCCGGACGTGATTCAATAAAAGATCAGGGACATGGCGGTAGATGCCTCCATGAGAGTTGTTCCGGGGTATCGGATTCCTGCCTGCCTGCCGCTTCTTGCTTGGAGCCGTCGTCCTCTAAGGAAGGCCGGAAAGAAAAATGCTTCCGCCTTGTATACGGCCCCAGCCTCACGGTGGGAATGGTGAGCGGCGATGCAGAGGTTGCGCATGCCCGCTTTTCACGGTATGAAGCATTTGCCGAAAATATGGAAGGCAGTGCCGTGGCGCAGACCTGTTTCCGATTCGATGTACCCGTTATGGAGTGCCGTGGAATCAGCAACATGGCGGGAGACCGGGACAAGAAAAACTGGGAACTGGGAAAAGCCATGTTTCACTGCCGCAGCATCGTTTTGAACTGGCTGCGGATCATTTAATGAAGGATTTCGATGTATGCTTCTACCTCAAAAATGCCGGATACTTTTCGCCGCCATGGAAGGCGGCGCTCCCTTTCCGGAGGATGTGGGTCTCGAGGAATACATGATTCTTCGTTTGCTCCCCACACAAAACGTCATTCCATCCCGTTCTTGGAGTGTGCGCCAATGCGGCTTAGCGGAGGCGACGCAGAGGAGCTCCAGAAAAGATTGGACCGGATATTTGTCGGGATCTGTAATAAGATGAGGGATAAATGAAACGGTCTCTAAACCTTGGATATTCACCCTGCCCCAATGACACCTACATTTTCTACGCACTGGCCGAAGGCCGGATCGATCTCGCCCCCTGCCGTTTCGAGATCCTGCTGGCCGACGTGGAGGAGCTCAACCGCCGGGCACGACAGAAGGCATTGGACATCACCAAGGTATCCATCCATGCCATCTTGCGTCTCCTGGAGGATTACTGGCTGCTGAGGGCCGGGGGAGCCATGGGACGGGGCTGCGGTCCCCTGGTGGTGGCGAAGCGGCCCACAACGATGGAGGAGCTCAGGAACAAAACCATCGCCATTCCAGGAAAGCTCACCACGGCGAATCTGCTCCTTCAACTGCAGGGAACGCACCGCGGACCCTGTGTAGAAATGCTTTTCAACGATATCATGCCTGCTGTGGCCGCGGGGCGGGTGGACGCGGGGGTCATCATTCACGAAGGCCGGTTCACCTATTCGGGCCTGGGGCTGCACCTGGTGCTGGACCTTGGAAGCTGGTGGGAAAAGGAGACGGGGCTTCCGCTTCCTCTGGGGGGAATCGTCATGAAACGAGACCTGGGGCATGACGCCGCCCGCTTCGTGGAAACAAAAATTCGTGAAAGCCTGCTTTACACCAGAACCAACCTCCAGGAAGCCTGGCCCTATATAAAAAGCCATGCTCAGGAGATGGAACCGGAAATCATTCGCAGGCACATCGATATGTTCGTCAACGATTTCAGCGTCGATGTGGGAGCGGAGGGGGAGCAGGCCACACGGTTCCTGTTGGAAGCGGCCGCCAGGCAGGAGAATCTGCCCATGCCCACCAAAGGAATTTTTTGGGATCAAAGCTGAGGCAGGAGCACATTTTGTGGATTTAGAACCTGTCCCTCCCCTTTGCCCGGCCCTGCTCTCACCCCCTCGCTCCATCCAGGTGGAAAGATCGACTGCATAAGATGTGGAACATATTACAATTTAAAATTATACGTCTCGCATGAGAGTGAACTCAACTCTCTTTGCGCGTTCAAATTCAACCGTAACGAGAAAGAAAAAAGAATGAGATCAAACACTCTGCGCTATTTTTTGTTTCCCTGCATGCTCCTGTCCGAAGGTGGATTTCGAAACCTTTCCGTGCTTTCCCCCCCCATGTCATTCCTCCAGGTGCTGCGCCCGCCTCTCATCCCACCCTGGGCGGAAGCACATTTTTCAGGCTGCCCCACCATCGAAGAGTCCGAAACACTGGAGAGGATCGGCCACCATTTGAAAGGTTATCAGGATCTTACAGGGCTTCGCGGCGGAGACAGCATCATGGCGTCCATGGCCCATGATTGGATCGCCACAGGTTCCGAAGAAAGCCGCCTCGAAATCCAGAGCAAGCTGAAAGGCAAGGGTTTTGAAAGCCTGCAGAGCGAAAGGGAGCGCCTCGTAGAAGCGGCAGTCTTCATGGAAATGGCCCGAGACCTGGAAGAAAGAGACCTGGAACTTTCAAAAAGCTACGCTCAGGTGGAACACCTGGAAAAGGAATTCCTAGATATCCTGGGAATCGAGAGCGGTGATGAAGGGGAGGACACCCTTGGAACATTGACACCACCTCTTGTTTCCGAGAGAAGCGCCTCCAATTTTATGCTCCCGCAGCGAATCACCTGCTGGTTCCGTTTGTTTTTCAAGAGAAACCCGGCAGAGCACCCCATCTTTGTGGCCAGTAACCGGGAAGTGCTTGAAGATCTTCTGGAAACGGTTGAAAGCGCATTCAAGCGTTCCGGAAACACGCTCACAACACTTCAGGTTCCGTTATTCAGCTTCCCCAAACTGGATTGCCTGCCTACGGACACATACCGGAAGTTACTGGAAGAAGTGGAAAAATCCAAGGATACAGAATCCTGTTTCCAAAGCCTCGAAGATCTGCTGAACGCCCCGCGGGATACAACTCTTCGTGAAAAATTTGCAGCGTCAGCCGAAAATTTGCGTCAAAGGGTGACGAACTTTTTGAGCAAAGCCGGATCGGCACAACTTGGAGAGACCGCGTTGACCCTCACTGCCCTCGAAAATTGCACTCATGACGAACTGTGGAAAAGCCTGGATAAGAAGGGTTACAGTGCCGGGCAAGGTGCAAATCTGCCGAAATCTTTGCCGGTATTTCTCTGCCTGGGCTGATGGAAACAACTTGCCCCTTCATTTTTGGATCACAATTTCCCGGAACGAAAAATGGAGAGGACGAGCCAGAGCCCCAGGACCGTAGCGACCATGTAACCCAGGACTCCCAGTAGGGCGGTGAGGGGAAGGGTCTGAAGTCCCATGAAATCTATGGTGAGATCGAGAATTTTCTGGCCGGAATTGAGAACCATGGCCCCCGCGATGATGGATGCGGCAATGATCATGCCGACGGTCAGCCGGTTCACCCCTTTTTCCAGCTGCCCACCCAGGTCTTCAAATCCCGTGTGCTGCATTTCCACCCGCTGCTTCCCTTTGGCGGTCTGCCTCAGGATGTCATGGACGAACTTGGGCACCGATTTCATGTAATTGCCCGTAATACGGGCGTCTCTACCCATGTTCTTCAGCATGCTTCTGGCATCGATCCCCCGCTGGAGCAATTCCCTGGCATAGGGTTTGGTGACTTCCAGAATGCTGGCATCGCTGCCGAGAATTTTTCCCAGGGCCTCCGTCTGGATGAAGGTCTTGAGAAGGAGCATGAGATTTCTCGGAAGATGAACATGGTACTTGAGCACCAGCCCCATCACCTGGTCATAGACATCCCGCACGGAAATGTTCTGGAGGGAGCGCCCGTAGAAGGCTTCACTCACGTCCTTGAGATCGATCCGGAAAGCGGCCAGATCCATGGTTTCTTCATTGATGAGTCCCGCTTCCTGAAGGGCATCCATGATCATGTCGTAGTCGTGTTCGGCATAACCCAGGAAGAGGTTGGCGATCTGGCGCATGGTTTCGTCGTCCAGGTAGCCGGTGATTCCGAAGTCAACCAGGCTCACGCGGCCGTCGTACATGACGATGGTGTTTCCGGGATGCGGGTCCGCGTGGAAAAATCCAAACTTCATGAGCTGCCGCGAAAAGGACCGCAGACCGATGAGGGCCACTTCTTTGGGATCGATGCCATGGGCTCGAATGGTTTCCACATCGTCCATCTTGATACCATCGATGTGTTCCATGACCAGAACGGATTTTGTGGTCTGATCCCAGTAGACCTTAGGGATGTAAATCTCGTCTATTTCTTTGAAATTGCCGGCAAATTTCTCGATGCTTCCAGCCTCGATGAGCATGTCCAACTCCCGGAAGATGATCCGTTCGAACTCCTTCACGAGATTGACCGCTCCAATGATTCTTCCGACTTCAAAGGAGCCTTCGACTTTTTCCGCCAGGTTGTACATGAGCTGGATGTCTTCCCGGATCTTTTTATCGATTCCAGGCCGAATGATCTTCACCGCAACCTTTTCCCCCGTAAAGAGCCTGGCGATGTGCACCTGCCCCACGGAAGCCGCCGCGATGGACTGAGGATCGAACTCGGCAAAGAGCTCGTCCAGGGGGCGTTTCAGTTCCCTTTCGATCACACCCTTCACATCGTCGAAGGGGATTGGAGGAACATGGTCCTGAAGTTTTTTGAATTCCTCAATGTAGTCGGGCGGGAAAAGATCGGCCCGCGTGCTCATGAGCTGCCCCAGTTTGACAAAGCTCGGCCCCAGCTCTTCCAGTACCAGACGAATGCGCCTGGGGGAAGGGAATCCGGATTTTAAAAGGATGTCTCCATCTTCCGAGCCGCGCGTTTTCCTCTCTTTCACACTGAAAAGGCGTTCCACCGCGTCACCCATTCCGTGTTTCAGGAGCACTCGGGTAATGGTTCCGAATCTTCTGATTCCCCTTATACTGGATAATCTTCTGGAAAATTTCATACCCATTTTTCCTTCGCGGATCGTAGTTCATGGCTCATGGCTGAGGGTTCATGTCTTGTAAGTTGACATTGTCAGATTTCATCTGAACCACGGAGACACGGAGAACACGGAGATTTCATTTAAAGGTCTTTCTCTGTGTCCTTCGTGTCTCCGTAGTCCATGTGACAATGTCACAGTAAGCACTCAAAAACATATATTTTTTTAATATCTTATCCGTCATTCCTGCGGAAGCAGGAATCCAGAAAGATGGCTCTAAAACCGGATGCCCGCCTTTGCGAGCATGACACGTGTGAGCATGAAATGTGAAGGAACTCTTGCGCAGCTGCTTGGCTCATGTTTTCTCCATCTACAAGCCATGAGCCATCAGCTATGAACTATGAGCCATGAACCATCAGTCTTCCCGGATCAGTTTGAGGAGCTCCTCCGCAGAAATCTTGCCGCTGATATCGCTTCCGTCCAGAAGGCTGCTGGCCAGATCCCTTTTGTCCTGGTGCAATTTGACGATCTTCTCTTCGATGGTGTTCTGGGTCACCAGCCGGTAGACCGTGACGGGATTGAGTTGCCCGATGCGATGGGCACGGTCGGAGGCCTGGTCTTCCACTGCGGGGTTCCACCAGGGGTCCATGTGGATCACGTAGTCCGCCGCGGTGAGATTCAGCCCCAATCCGCCCGCCTTGAGACTGATGAGAAAGAGATCCCCCTTTCCGGCCTGGAAGGCATCCACCTGCTTTTTCCTTTCCTTGGGGGGAGTACTCCCGTCCAGGTAGCGGTAATCGATGCTCCGTTCGTCGAGATATTCCCGGATGAGCGACAGGTGCCCCACAAACTGGCTGAAGACGAGAGCCTTGTGCCCGCTTTCCAGGATTTCGGAGACCACATCTCCGAAGAGTTGCAGTTTGGAACTGGAAATATTGCTTTCGGGCAAGACCAGTTTGGGATTGCAGCAGGCCTGCCGCAGTTTCATGATCTCGGCCAAAATTTTGAGGTGCTTCTGGCCCGGGGGACCCTGATCCATTTCCAGCTTTTCAAGGGCCTGACGTCTCAAGGCCTCGTAAAAAGCCATCTCCTCAACACCCATTTCCACCCGCAGAATCACCTCGGTACGCGGTGGCAGTTCTTCCAGAACCTGCGATTTGATGCGCCTCAAAATGAAGGGCCGGATCAGTTTCTTTAGACGCTTTCCGGCATCCTTATCCTTGTATTTTTCAATGGGAATAGCAAACCGCGCGTTGAAACGATCCTGTGATCCCAGAAGGCCGGGATTGATGAAATCGAAGAGGGTGTAGAACTCCCCCAGGTGGTTTTCTATGGGAGTGCCTGTCGTGATGAGCTTGAATTCACCCTTGAGCCCCATGGCCGCCTGAGAACGCTTGGTGGCGATATTTTTGATGGCCTGAGCCTCGTCTAAAACGATGGTGCGCCATTCCACGGAGGAGAGCAACTCCGCCTCCTGGTGCAGGAGGCCGTAGCTCGTGACAAGCACATCCATTTCCTTCAGATCGTTGACGATGCTCTCCCTGTTGCCGCCGCTGAAGGAAATGAGATTCAGAGTGGGAGCGAAACGGTTGGCTTCGGAAATCCAGTTCATACAGACGGAGGTAGGGGCCACCACGAGGGTGGGCCCCTGCGGGGCGCGGTCCAGAATGATGGCAAGAGCCTGCAATGTTTTGCCAAGGCCCATGTCGTCGGCCAGGCAAGCTCCGACCCCCAGGTGAGCCAGGCGGGCAAGCCAGTTGAAGCCTTCCACCTGGTAATCCCGAAGCTGGGCTTTCAACGTGGAAGGGACCACAGGGACGAAATTCTGAGCGTCTTTGATGCGTTTGAGGCGAAACTTCCATGCGTCGTCCGCATCCAGATGGGTGAGACGATCCGTAAAATCTTCGATGGCCAGCGCGGCAAGGGGGTGAACACGAAGGGCCTTCCCACGCCTCTCGGAATAGCTGTTCAGTTCTTCGAGTCTTTTGCGGAATTCGCGGGTCAGAGCCAGGAATTGTCCGTCGCCTAAAGGAATGAAGCGGCTCCTGCCGCTCTGCAGGAGTTCCAAAAGCTGCTTCATATCGAGAACCAGGTTATCATCCACCTTCAGGTCGCCGCTCAGTTCAAACCAGTCGCTCCTGCCACGGATTTTCATGCGGAGATGGTCCCAGGCCACTTCCCGCGTGACCCTCAGCTTCTCACCTTCCGGCCAATCCACGATGAGGGAGCCCTTTTCCTGCATCTCCTTGAGGTCCAGCAGCACCTGGAGACAATCCTCCGGATCTTCCAGGAACCAGAGCCGATCGGGTTCGGGAAGTTTTGAAAGAATGGAGCACCCCCCCTCCACGGTCTCCGCTAGGCTCTCTTCCAGGACCAAATCCCTGTGAGCCTGCATCCTCTTGCCGTCTATTTCGGCAATCACGTTTGCCGTTCCGACTCCGGGCTTGAGATGCGGTCCGGCATCTTTGAATGGCTTTACGAACATCTCCAGTCTGAAGCCCGTGCCGGCGGGCAGGAGATGGAGATGGGGCGTCGGGTCCGCCTCCGCTTCCACAATGTCTTTTGATTTTCCGCCGATATCCGAATGCACCGTGACCAGGGACGAAATGCTCCCGATGGCGTTCAACACCTCTTCTTTAGCCGTTTCCGGTACGCTCAACCCCCTCTCCCCGAGAATCTTTGCAATACGCTTGTGTTCTTCGGAAAGTTCGATGACCTTGAACCTCGTGGGAGTCTCCCGAACGAGCTCCACATTCCCACCCGTCAGGGGCGTGGAAAACTTGACCCTGATCCTCGATCCGGCTTGTTCCACAAGGATTTCGGGCTCCCCTTTCACAAACTCCACATTTATGGAAGGAGACTTTTCCAGGAAGATCAATGGATGTCCCACGAGAGCGGGCAGGGCTTTTTCCATGTCGAACTCATAGCCGGAGTCGTAATAGTAATCGTATTCCTTGTGGAGTGTGGCTCGAATGAGGTGATCCTGGCGCGTGATGTAGTCCAGGTTGGTACCGCTTTGCAGCCGGCTGAGCGAAACGGCGCGGCCCTTGCTCCAGGTCCCTTTCGCGGTGAGCTTCTGTTCGAGGGGCCTCAGGGTGAGATTGCCTCCATCGTAATCTACAAGCCAGACCAGCCGGGCTTGAGCCGATTTCGCACTGTCCGAGCGGTCGAGGGAAGAAATGTGAACGAGAGCATTCAGACCCTTTTTCCATGCTTCTTCTACTTTGAGGGTCGATACGAAAGAGGGCATTCCCGTCTCTTCCCGGATCTTCTGGATATAATTGGAACGGATGGGGGTGGACTGCTCGGCACGGGACAGCAGTTCCGCACACTCCATGGCAACCCACTTCATGTCCCTGTCGCGGGCCTTTATGAATATTTTACTGATTAAATCGATCTTTTCCTGACTCAATTCACCTTCCAGCCAATAAGAAGCGATGGCGGAAAAAAGCGTGGAAAGGCCTTCCCCGTATTCTTTATTCCTGGCCAGGAACAGGCGCGCTACGTCCACTTCATAGCGCTGCAAGAGGGACATAACCTTCAAGGCATTATAAACCGAAGAAAGAAAGGGATTTTCCCCTTCGTTGTTAAGAGCGGTATCGATATACCCATCGATTTTCCTTTCATGCGAGGTATCCTGCGTCTTCAGCAATGCCAGGATGAAGATCGGGCCGAAAAAACCTCTAAAATACTCCTTTCTTCTTCCCGACCATTTGCGAAGCCGTTTCAAATCCGATTCAAAAGATTCAATGGCTTCTTCGTTTCTGCCCTGCATAAAATGGATCCCGCCCTGTACTCCAAGATTGTAAAGAGAGTCCCCCATCTCCGAAAGTATGTGCTGCGCTTCCTCCGGGCGCCCTCCCATGAGGAGCCGGAAAGACAGGATATAATCCAATACGGGTTTCTTCTCCTCGGGGATGATACTTCGGTTGCTCGCATCCATTGCGTATGAAAGCGCATCTTCATCCGGAACCATCTGAGTCAGCGCCATAAAGAATATCTGAACCAGGGCCTCGTGCTGCAGTTCGGGGGGGAGCGTGCGAAACCATTCGCCGTCAAAAGGATTGTTGCATACTCGAACCAGAGGATGCACTTCTGTAAAAGTTTTGGAACACTGTGAATAAATTTGGTTCAACCGTTCCGAATACAGCTTGAAGTCATGAGTATAGATCCCGATACGAAGATCGCGCATCACAACCCAGCAATACTGCCCCTGACTGCCGTAGGAGTAGTAACTTTTGAGGGGTTTTACTCCTTGAACGGCATTCACCATGAGTCCGTAATGCCCGAAAGCGGAAGGACCATCCGCCGCCGTAGCGAGCGCTTTTCTCGTGGCCACTTCCACAAAAGCGTCGTGGCACTGATAAGACTTGTTCAAGAGCTTGAGGGACCTCAGGTGGTTCAGATATGGGACAACCGATTTGATTTTCTGCTGTTTGCCTCTCCCCAAAGTGATATCCGTTTTGAGAAGACACTTGAAAATCATCTCCGGGGTCGTCGGTTCATAGATAACCGAACAGAGCTGAACGATCGTTTTTTCGACGGGTGAAAGTGTTTCGTACGCCTCGAGAAGAGTTTCGCTTATTTCCTTGTTGTTCAACAAATCGAGTCCTTCTTGATTTCACTCATTTTAAAGACAATTCGGAACCTCAACCCACTCGGCAACGAGATCGGCCCGGCAAGGCAGCCTTTTCCCCCGCGCGGAACACGTGGGAAAAGGCTGGATTGAAATTCCAAATTAAAAATATATCAAATAATTCTTTTAGTTTAAACTCTCGAAAATATCTTTTGGATCGCGGCACGGCTTTCCTCGGAAGCCTTTTCTGCACACTTTGTAAAATAAGACAGCCTTTCTGCGAAGCCCTTCCGGGGTTATTCCTTGGCCTTGTTGACGCAATAGAAAGCCAGAACAAAGAGAATGGATCCCGTAATGGCAAGAAGCAGGTAAGAAAAGGATTCGGGAGGCAGGCCAAAGGCCGCGCTTCGAATGGCATGGGCGGCATGGGTGAGCGGCAGGAAATGGAGAATTTTCTGGGCCCATGGAGGCATGCGGTCCACGGGGAAAAAAGTCCCCCCCAGGAAGGCCATGGGAGTGATGAAAAAATTGGTGAGCAATGCCTGGTCCGCATGGGATTTGACGAGCATCGCCATGCAGACCGCCAGGGATGCGAACAGAAAGCTGTTGAGGACGACGGCGAGCCAAAAAAAGATGTTGTAGGAAAGGAAAACCCCGGCACAGAGACCAATGAGAAGAATGATTCCGATGGAAAGGAGTGCGCGGGTGATGCCCGCCAGCACCTCTCCCGTCACATAGGCAATGTTTCGAATGGGGGCCGCCTGAAATTCTTCAAAAATGCGCCAGTAAAACCTGGCTATATTGATTTCGCTGGCAATGGCAAAGGCCTGAATCATGCTGCTCATGGCCACAAGCCCGGGAATCAGAAACTCCATATAAGAATGCCCCTGCACCTCCACGCCTTTCCCCATTCCAAGACCAAAAGCGATGAGGTAAAGGAGGGGCCCAACGGACATGGACGCCACCTGCCTGAAAAATTTTTTTCTGAGAATCAGGAGTTCCCGCTCGTAGATAGCCAGGCAGCCTCTCATGATTGCACCTTTTTCCCTGTAACGGAAATGAAGACGTCCTCCAGGTTCACCCTTCTCAAAGCAAAGCTTCCTTCCTGCTGCGCGACGTGCCTGTTGGCTTCTTCTCTCTCCTTGAAGTAGGCGGTTTCCATTTCGCCATCCACGATGCGGTCTAAAGCCCAGGTTCCCAGTCGAGCCATCATGTTTTGAGGTGCGTCGATATCCACGATGCGCCCCTCTTCCAGAAAAGCCACGCGATCCGCCAGGAATTCGGCCTCTTCTATGTAATGGGTCGTCAAAAAAATAGTCGCCCCGTTCTGTTGAATTTTCTTGATGAGAGACCAGATCTTCCTCCGAATGGTGGGATCCAGCCCGACGGTCGGCTCATCCAGGAACAAAATCCTGGGGGAATGCATGAGGGCGCGGGCTACCATCACCCTTCGCTTCATTCCTCCTGAAAGCTGTTTGACCGGACTGTTCTTGCGATCTTTGATGTCCACGTATTCGAGCAGTTCATCGATCCTGGACATCCGTTTTCTGCGGGGCATATGGAACAGCTTGCCGTGAATGTTCAGATTTTCATAAACCGTGAGTTCATGATCCAGATTGATGGTTTGAGGTGCCAGTCCGCACTGCCGCTTGGCGTCCAGAGTCTCCCGCAGAATATGAAACCCATGCAGATAGGCATCCCCCGAGGTCGGCTTGGCGAGGCCCGTCAGGATCTTGATGGTAGTGGTCTTCCCGGAACCGTTGGGGCCCAGATACGCAAACAATTCACCTTCCTTGACATGGAGATGGATTCCTTTGAGCGCCTGGATGCTCTTGTAATTCTTCTTCAGGTTTTCTATTCGGATCATATTTCGAATATCTCGTTTCCATTCCCGGCCTCTGGTTGTCGCCCCGCTACCCGCCCGGGCGGGGAATGCATGTTGACAAAATGTACCGGCAGGCTCTGAAAACCCCACAGGAACCGGCAAATTCTTATCCGCCCGAACGGCAATTCCGTTGACAAGCCCGCTCTTTTCGCATATCCCCTCAAACAGTCATTCACTTTGGCCAAACCTGAATCGGCGGTCCATAAGCTTTCTATTGATGGGAGCATAAAAAACGGGAGCCTTCACCGGCCGGTGCCTTCGCTTTTTGTACCCGGAGCAATTTCTCGTCATGGTGCATTCATGTCAAGAGAGTTTTATCTGGAAACGCTGTATGAGTCTGGAATCTTTGAAAACTTAATTTTCAATACAGGATTGAACGATTATCATAAAAATTTTATATTACGGTTGTTTTGTGCCTGTGATCTCCATTGGAGTTTCATTTGGCGACAGGATTGAATAGTGGAAGCAGGTTTACGCCCGGTTGAAACACCTCTTAAGAAACTTCCGCTCACCCTCTACACAAATGGTCGCGAATTTATGGCGATCAGTACTTAGCAAGTTTTGAGATAAACCGAATAACGCGCCGCGCCGGCGGGCGGGAGTGGAAAACAAAGGAATGTACGAATGGCATATGATGTAGGAATTGATGTTGGATCCGTGAGCATCAACTGCATGGTGATTGACGAACACCGGCAGGTGGTCCTGGAAACTCCCTACCTCCGTCATTTCGGCCTCATCAATGAAGAAACCCTTGGAATCCTCCAGGCTATTTTCCAGGCCCCTTTCCTGAAAGGTATGGACGACATTCGGTCTGTTTCCTTCACAGGCGTCCATGGACAAATGCTTGCCGAAATCCTTGAAGCCCCCTACGAAGTCGAATCCATTGCCCAAGTAGCGGGAGTCACTCAGATCCTTCCAGGCGTACGCACCATCATCAGTATCGGCGGTCAGGATGCCGCTCTTTTTCAACTGTCTTATGAAGGGGACCTGTGGCGCATCGAAGCTTTCAATATGAACGGCCCATGCGCTTCCGGAACAGGTTCATTCATCGACCAGCAGGCGGAAAGACTGGCCATGTCGATGTATGGAGCCGACTTCGAGATGAACCAGGAAAAACTGCAGGGCACTCTGGACGACTTCATCGCCCTGGGGATGAAGAGCACCTATCCCGCTCCCGTCGCCTGCCGCTGTACCGTTTTCACCAAATCCGACATGATCCATCTGCAGAACAAGGGTGAAACACTTCCCAACATCATCGCGGGATTGCACTACGGCAATGCGGCCAATTACCTGAGCACCATTGTGGGCAACCGCAAGTTGGCGGAACCCATTGTCTTTATCGGCGGTATGGCATCGAACCGGCTTCAAGTCCGGGCCTTTCAGCACTATTTTCCCCATCTTCAAGTCCCTCCCTATCATGCTTCCCTGGGAGCATTGGGAACCGCTTTACAGACTCAACGGGAAGGCAGGCAGAACCGTGTGGATCTCTCTCGCCTGGAACGCAAGGACAAGTCGGCGAACCTCCTTTTCCCCCATGCCGACCGGTTGGAGCTGAAAAAGACGCGATTCAATACCGACAACAGCCTTTCCCCCTGGCCATCCCAGGAAAATGGCCCCATTCCCGCATACCTGGGAGTGGATATCGGTTCCACCTCCACCAAGTATGCGTTGATCGACGATGCCGGAAATATTCTTCACAAATGTTATGTTCCCACGCGAGGAAAACCCATTGAAGTCACCCAGAGCCTCATTCGAACACTCCTTCAGGAGGTGGGACAAAAGGTCCACGTGATGGCTGTCGCCACCACGGGATCGGGGCGCAATGTAGTGGGAGATTTTCTCAGCGCGGATCTTATCATAGACGAAATCACCGCCCACGCACGGGGCGCCGTTGCCGTAGACCCGAAAATCGATACGATCTTTGAAATCGGGGGCCAGGATTCCAAGTACATCAGCATCGAGGATACACATCCCCTCGACTTCGATATGAACAAGGTCTGCGCCGCGGGGACAGGCAGTTTCCTTCACGAACTGGCCAATAAGATGAAGATCAATATCGTGCAGGAATTTCAGGAAATCGCCCTTTCCTCTTCCCATCCCGTTCATTTGGCGGAACGCTGCACGGTCTTCATGGAATCCGATCTGGCGGGGTATGCTCAGAAGGGAGCCCGGAGGGAAGACCTCATCGCAGGCCTCTGCTATGCCATCGTCTACAACTACCTCAACCGGGTGGTGGAAAAGCGGGCTATCGGCGAACGTGTGATGTTTCTCGGCGGACCATCGCTCAACCAGGGAATTGTAGCCGCTTTCGAAAATGTTCTGAACCGTCCGATTCTGGTGCCAAAGCACCGCGAAGTCATGGGAGCCTATGGAGCAGCCCTGGAGGTACGTGAAATCTTTCGACAGGGAAAAATCACTCATGCCGCCCACACGATGGAAGAACTGGCACACATTCAAGTGGAATTTTCTGAAACCATCTGTCGGGCGGACAAAAAATGCCACAATGAATGCAAGCTGAAGGTTTATAATTTCGGAGGCCATAAAAGCATTTGGGGGGGGGAATGCGGGCGCTACGAAGTGAGTCGCTACGATGGGCTTCCCGAAAAGAATTTCTTCCTGGATCGGCAGCAGCTCTTTCA
Source organism: Desulforhabdus amnigena (assembly GCF_027925305.1). Classification (NCBI taxonomy): domain Bacteria; kingdom Pseudomonadati; phylum Thermodesulfobacteriota; class Syntrophobacteria; order Syntrophobacterales; family Syntrophobacteraceae; genus Desulforhabdus; species Desulforhabdus amnigena. The sequence continues at coordinate 2,769,407 of NZ_BSDR01000001.1, forward strand.
GGAGACATTGGAAAAGAAGACGCTGTTTCCATCGGAAACAGCCAAGAGCCAGACTTCTTCTTCCAGCCCAACAGTTGGGATCCCGCTGGCTTTGCACGCTCTGGAATGGGGAATTTTCTGGTCGCATCTTTTTGCCGGACTCGGGTGCCGGGTCGTTTTCAGTCCGCGGACCGACACAAAACTGGCATTGAGCGGCGTTGAAAGCATGACGGCGGAAACCTGTTTTCCCGTGAAGGTATTCCACGGGCACGTGCGTTATCTGATGGAACGGACCGACTACCTTTTTCTGCCCAACGTCATCACCATGCCGGCGCCCGAACCCCATGAGAGCGGTTTTTTCTGTCCTCTGGTGGAGAGCTCGCAGTACATGGTAAAGGCTGCCCTGACGATCCCCGACCACCGTTTGATTCGGCCGACGCTCTACTTGAAAGACGGCCCGCGAAACCTCGTAGAGCCCTTTCTGAAGAGCTTGCCGAAACAGCTCAGCCCCAATCCATCACATTTGGAACAGATCATAGCCGCGGCGTGGAAGGCTCAAGATGACTTCCGTAAAGAACTGCTTCGCCGTGGCCGGGCATTTATCGAACAGATCCCGCCGGACGAACCCCTTTGGATCATTACGGGCCGGCCTTACAACCTGCACGATGAAAGATTGAACCTCCAGCTGGGGAGGCATCTCGCCAAGCTAGGGATCAAAGCCCTGCCCCAGGATTACCTGGATCTGGATTCCGAAGATCTGAAGGATTTTCCCAAAATGTATTGGGGCCTCGGCGCAAAGATCCTGCGGGCGGCCAAGAAAATCGCCCGTACCCCCAACTGGTATGGCGTACACCTCACCAATTTCAGTTGTGGAGCGGATTCTTTCATCGAACACTTTTATCGGCACATTTTAAAGGAAAAACCCGCTCTTATCCTGGAACTGGACGAACACAGCGCGGTAGCGGGAATCCTGACCCGGGTGGAAGCTTACCGGAATGTCGTAAAAAATCTTCAGGAGCGGTCGAGCACACGCAGCTGCCGTGCGGAAGAAAACCTTTGCGTCCCCAAAACAGGAGGAGATGCGGTATGGAATCTGTAACCCTCTCACCTGCTCCCCCATCGTCTTTCCATCGTCTGGATGTCGGAGTAAAACCTTCCGACGTTTCAGGGAAAACCCTCCTGATCCCGGAAATGGCTCCTTTTGGATCGCATTTGATCGCGGCATGTTTCCGCGCTATGGGCACAGATGCGGTCGTAATGGAAACCTACAAGGGGGTGAATCTGGGAAGAGAATTCACATCGGGCAAGGAATGTTTTCCCTGCCAGGTCACTTTGGGCGATATTCTACACCATCTTCGCAAGGAGAAGGAACGCCTCGGGCCCGCCTTCTCCCCAGAACAATATGTTTATTTTCTCCCCGAAGCCGACGGACCGTGCCGCTTCGGAATGTACAACAAACTGCAGCGTTTGATTCTGGATCGCTTTGAAGAATTCAAGGAGGTCCCCATTGTCTATCTGTCTACGGAGGATGCTTATTCCACGGGGAGCATTATGCCGCCCGAACGGGCTTCAGCATTCCGGAGACTCAGTTATGTGGCTATTATCATTGCCGATGTATTGGACCGGACCGTCTGGAGAGTCCGTCCCTACGAGTGGCGTCCGGGGATGACCGACGAATTCATGAAAAAAGCCCTGGAAGCCATGGTTTCAATGATTGAAACGGTGGGAGCTGACCTCAACTTCAAGAAGATGTACCGGATGCTGGAAGATATTGTCGCCACAGCGGCTTCCTTCATCGATCCACATCAACCGAGACGCCCCCGCATCGGCATTGTCGGAGAAATTTACCTGCGCAGCCATCCGGATTCCAACCAAAATATCGTGCGACAACTGGAACGCTTCGGTGCGGAAGTGGTGGACGCATCCATTGGAGAATGGATCAACTTCATTACTTTCGTTCAGGCCAGAAAGCTCCAACGCCAATGGAAACTGGCCCAAAAGATCCGCGACCACAAAGCGATGCGGCAGATTTCACGCCAATGGCTGGCCAACAGAATAGAGATCCTATACCAGAGCCGACGTCAGAACCAGGTCTATCGGTGTGCTCTGAAACATCTGGACATCGAAGCCGACCACACCATTCGCAGTATCGAGCGCCGTCTGGACCGCAACCGCCTCTACAGCTTCGATATCGGAACCGAGGCGGCCCTCAGCATCGGGGGGGCTCTGGAATATGTGCATCACGGATTCGATGGGATCGTAAATGTCTTTCCCTTCACCTGTATGCCCAGCACCATTTGTACCGCCGTCTTGAAACCCCTGCTGCACAAGATGAAGGTTCCATACATCGATGCGCCTTACGACGGAGGCATTCAGCCCAATCGGGAGGTGGCCCTGCGCACTTTCGCTTATCAAGCCAGACAGCATCTGGCATCCCGCAAAACGGGACAAACTTTAAGGCATTGAAATGAGCCAACAGACCATGATCATCAACGCCGTTCACCCGGAAGAATTCCGGGTCGCCCTCGTCGAAGGGCAGACCCTGGAAAGTTTCTTCATTGAAACGGCAACCCGCGGCAAAGTCGTGGGGAATATCTATAAAGGAATCATCACACACGTACAACCCAGCTTGCAGGCGGCTTTCGTAAATTACGGAAGAGAACGGAACGGTTTCCTCCCTTTTCCGGAAATTCATCCGGAATATTATGTCAAGGAACCCGTGGAACCCGTTCGCATTCAAAACGTCATTCAGCCGGGCCAGGAAGTGCTCGTCCAGGTAGTCAAAGAAGAAATCGGCAACAAGGGGGCGCTGCTCACCACTTATATTTCCCTTGCGGGCAGAGATGTGGTGCTGATGCCCGGACAGGCCCAGAGGGGGGTTTCCCGGAAGATCGAAAATGAAACGCAGAGGGACCGCCTCAAGGAACTGGCCCGTGATCTCAGGATTCCCGAGGAGATGGGAATCATCATTCGCACGGCCGCGGAAAACCGAACCAAACGCGAAGTGGCCAAGGACCTCAATCATCTTCTGAGGATCTGGGAGGAAATCAAGAAAATCGTCCAGGAAACCCCTGCCCCCGCGATCATCTATAAAGAACAGGATCTGGCCATACGGGTCATTCGAGACTACTTCACCCCCAATATCAAATCGATCCTGGTGGATGACCGGGAAGTCTTTCGTCAGGTAAAGGATTTCTTGCGTATCATCAGCCCCAAGCATCAGCGCCTAGCAAAATTCTACAAGGAAGAAGCTCCCATTTGCAGCAAGTACAACCTGGAAGACCAGATCGAACAGATCTTTCGCAAGAAGGTACCCCTGAAATCCGGAGGCCATTTGCTCATCGACCCCACCGAGGCTCTTGTGGCCATAGATGTCAACTCGGGTAGAACAAGCAGCGACGGTGCTCTGGAAGAAATGGTCTTCAAGGTGAACATGGAGGCGGCCACGGAAATTCCCCGTCAACTGCGCCTGCGGGATCTGGGGGGGTTGATCGTGATCGATTTCATCGACATGCGCGAAAACCGGCATATGCGCGATGTGGAGCGGCGGCTCAAGGAAGAGATCAAAAAAGACAAGGCCAAAATCACGGTAGGGCGCATTTCGCGCTTTGGACTACTGGAACTCTCGCGCCAGCACCTGGGCCTGAACATCCTTCGAGGGTCCTACAGAGAATGCCCTACATGCCAGGGCTCCGGCTTGATACGCTCCCCCGAAGCAACGGCCCTTTGCTACTTCCGCAAGATCTGGCTGGCCCTCGTGCAGAAAAAGCCGACATCCATCAAAGGGACGTTTGCCATCGACGTGGCCAACTATCTGCTCAACCAAAAGCGACAGGATCTCATCCATCTGGAAGATCGCTACAAAGCTACCATTACCATTGAAGGATCTTCCTCTCTCTTGCCGCATGAAGGGCATCTGGAATTTGTTCTCAAGGAAGCTCCCCCAAGCGCCTGATGGGACGAAAATTTTTCGAAGTAAGGATAAGAACAAGGGGAGATCTTTGATTCTCCCCTCTACCTATTGCCCTCCCTCATGACCCTGTGGGTTACAACGAACCACGAAAACCGGTGGGGCGGTAAATAAGTCAGCCTATTCACCGACTCACCCTTTCACCGATTTTTCATATCGAATGGATTTCATGGAAACCCTCTACCACCCTAAACGATCACATATCGCCTGATGGTGTGGACCACTTCGTCGGGATCATCGAGGACCGTGAGAAGGTCCAGATCTTCGGGAGATATGTACCCATTCTTGATCAGATTGCTTCGCACCCAATCCAGCAGCCCTCCCCAGTAATCGCTTCCCACCAGTATGACTGGAAACGGCTTGATGCGCTTGGTTTGTATGAGGGTCAACGCCTCGAAGACCTCATCCATGGTGCCGAATCCCCCGGGCATGCCGACATAGGCCTGAGCATACTTGACGAACATTACCTTGCGAACGAAAAAATACTGGAAGTCTATCTTGAGGTTCGAGTAGGGATTGGGTTTCTGCTCCAGGGGAAGCACGATATTGAGCCCTACCGACTTGGCCCCCCCTTCGGCTGCGCCCCTGTTGCCGGCTTCCATGATCCCGGGCCCTCCGCCCGTGATGATGTGATAACCGTTTTGAGCCAGTTTTCTAGCAATGAGGACGGTCTTTTCGTAGTTTTCGTCGCCTGGTTTCACACGGGCTGAACCAAAAATAGATACGGCAGGGTACAGGTCCGAGAGGGTTTCAAACCCATCTACCAATTCAGCCAGGATCTTAAAAAGCCTCCATGAATCACTCACCGTCATGGCATCGATGAGATACTGTTTTTCAGACATTTGCGAATTCCTCTTCTGCATATTCGACCTCACACATTGGACAAAATGCCCCTGAAAAATGTTGCTCCGGATCTTTATCAAGTATAACTTGTCCCCCTTACTTTGGCCTGGAAACGAAGATTCGGACGAAAGCTCCACTTTGCCGTCCATTCTCAGGGGAACGGCATTGAAAGACCCTTGCAGGGACTGCATTATGGTATCGTGATAAAAGAGGTCATATTAAGAAGAGAGTCCTGGAAAAGCAAGAAGCTAAATGCATTGCCCCCTCTCAAGGGATTTTTAGGATAAGAGAGAGAATTGCTCTTGAAATCCCCCATCTACCATGGAGACACAAAGATCACAGAGGAATTCCATAAAAATTCCAAAATCTTCTCTGTGCCCTCCATGTCTCCGTGGTGAATAACTGGATATTGGAATCCGCCAACTCCCTAAAGTCCCCCTTTTGAAAGGGTATTGGGAGATGTCGGAAACGACAAGATCATGGGAGACACCCAAAATGGGAATTGCTGATGCTTTGCAAGGAGTTTGAAAAGAGAGGAATCCGGGAAATAGGGGGATAAATAGATTGAATCACCTTGGGAAATAAGCTATGAAGCCTAGGATATAATCGTCGACCCCATGGGATTTGGATTCTTTTTCCCGGTATTTCAATGGAAAAGAGGGGTTGAGGTGCAAAATCATAATGGAGGCCGTTTGAAATGGAAATGAAGGATTTTGTGAAAGCAGCTATCAAGAATGTCAGCAAGAAATTGGCTGATGGATCTCTAGATAAGCACGAAGAAGGCTACAACGATTCTGAAGAAATGCTCTTGGACTGGATATGGATTGAACTGAAGGAAGAATCTCCGGACAAGGACGCCGTCATCAATATGGATCTCGACGACCTTTACGAGGTCATAGAGGGTTCGGCGGACATGATTGAAGATTATCACATCATCCTTGAGTCCATCAAAGCTGAAGCCAGTTGATGGAAAAGATTTTCAGCGGCAAACCGGAGCGCCCTCATACGGGCGCTTTTTTTGTTAGAAGGGACAAGAAATAGAAAATGAAACCTGTCAAACTCCATCCGGGAAGAGAGAGGCGCATTCTTCAAGGGCACCGTTGGATCTTCAGCAATGAAATTTCGAACAGCCTTTCGGATTTCGAACCGGGAAGCTGGGTTGAGATCTTTTCACACAAAGGTGTTCCTCTCGGCACGGGATACATCAATCCACGTTCTTTGATTGCGGTCCGGCTGGTATGCCCTGCGGGGCAAAAACCTTCACGAGACTACTTTCACAGCCTTCTCCGGAAGGCGATAGCCCGCCGCGCCGAGTTTTTATATCCCGATTCCCAGTGCTATCGTGCTGTCTATGGGGAATCGGACGGCCTGCCGGGGCTGGTGGTGGACCGATATGGAGACATGGTGGTCTACCAGATCACGACATTGGGAATGTCCCTCATGGAACCTTTGGTGCAGGAACTTCTGATGGAGATCATGCAGCCGCGGGTTTTGGTCTTTCGTCACGATGCTCAAGTGAGAACCCTCGAAGGGCTTCCCCTGGAAAAAGGCATCGCCTTCGGGGAAATTCCTCCGGAACACTGGGTGGATGTGGATGGAATCGCATTTCAGGTATCCCCGCTGGAAGGGCAAAAAACCGGGCTCTTCCTGGATCAGAGGGATAACCGTCAGGCCCTGCGCCGCTGGGTGAGGGGCAAGAAAGTCCTGGATCTCTTCTGCTACAATGGGGCGTGGAGTCTCTCCGCAGCCTTGGGCGGAGCGGAAGAAGTGGTGGGAGTGGATCAGTCCGCCGATGCCATCGCACAGGCTGCAAACAATGCCCTGCGCAACGGAGTCGAAAGTTCATGCAGGTTTCAAAGGGATGAAGTCTTTCATTTCCTCAAGGGTGCCAACAGGCATGCCTTCGATGTGGTCATCGTGGATCCGCCCGCATTCGTGAAAACCAGGAGTGCCCTGGCGGAAGCCAAAAAGGGATACACGGACCTCAACCGACGGGCCCTCATGGCTCTCAAACCCGGTGGAATCCTGGTCAGTTGCTCCTGTTCTTACCACCTCAATGAAAGCCTCTTCAGGGAAATGCTCCTGCAAGCGGCTCAGGCTGCCGGCCGGCAGCTGCGGCTCCTGGAAGCGAGAGGCCAGGCCATGGACCATCCGGTTCTGCTCTCCATGCCCGAAACTCACTATCTGAAGTGTTATTTCCTCGAAGCTTTCTGACAGGAATAAATCGGGGCGGTAAAAAACCGCCCCGATTTGATGATCCCATATTTTTGCTACGGATGTCTCAATTTTTGGGTTCCGGCGCATTTTAGAGACGTGGCATAAAACTTTCCTCGTCGGTGAATTCTGAAATGACCGGTTCCACGTGCATGGATTCCAATTTATTCAAACCATCTACCAGCGCTTTGGCGCTTGCCAGGACAATGTCCGTATCCACGGCGCGCCCGTTGACCAGGCATCCATTTTCCTCCAGGCGGATGGTGACTTCTCCCTGAGCATCCGTGCCGGAAGTCACTGCATTGACTTCATACCGCACCAGGCGAGGGAACCTTTTGACCATCTTGCAAATGGTTTTGAAAGCGGCATCCACGGGTCCGTGGCCGAACCCCGCGTCCTGGACGACCTGACCGTCCACCTCCAGCTGGACCGTGGCATTGGGAACGGAAATGGAACCGGCAGTCACATTGAGATAAAGGAGTCTATAGCGCACCTGTTCCAGAGCCGCTCTTTCCCCCAGGAGCAGTTCAAGGTCTGCATCGTAAACGAGTTCCTTCTTGGCAGCCAAGTCCAGGAAAGCTTCATAGCATTCTTCGAGCTTTGGCTCTTCCATTTCATAGCCGAGCTCTGCAGCCCGGGTCTTGAAGACCGCAAGGCTGGTTTCCGAGTTCAGAAGGTCGCCCACATTCTGAATGCCCAGATCTTGCGGATTGATGATTTCAAAAGGAGGCTTTTCCGTGGAATCCGCCAGCTGAGGGACAATGGATTCATAAACAAACACATTGGCTCCAATTACCGGCTTATGAGGCTGGATGGTGATACCGGTCAGGCGCCTCAGCAGGCGGCATGTGGGATAGATCTGGTCCAGTTGAATATTGGTTTGAGCGTTGAAATGAGCGGAATGCGTACGCAAGGCTACCACTATCTCTTCCAGAGGCGCGTTTCCTGCGCGTTCACCTATTCCATTTACCGTACACTGAACCTGTTTCGCCCCCTCGGTGACAGCCGTGAGAGAATTGGCTACGGCAAGTCCCAAATCGTTGTGGCAGTGGATGCTGAAAACGACTTCGTTGAAATGCTCCACTTCTTTGCGCAGGCGTCCGAAAAGATTACTGACACCGGCAGGAACGGCACATCCGATGGTATCGGCCAGATTGATCGTAGTGGCACCGGCTTCAATGGCGGCCTTTACCAACCGCACTACCTCGTCGGGATTCGCCCGAAAAGCGTCCACCAGCGAGAATTCCACATCGGATGTAAATCCTTTGGCTTTCTCGACAGCGGCAACAGCCAGTTCAAGGGCCTGTTCCGCGCTTTTTTTCAGGAAGTGTTCCCGGTATTCCCGCGATGCGGGCACAAAGGTATGAATCCTCGCGCGCGGAGCATCTTTGACGGCACTCCAGGCAATATCGAAATCTCTCGAATTGGTGGCCCGGGCCAGCACCGTCAGCACCGGTCCCTCTATCTCCTTGGCTATCCGTTCCGCAACCGTGTACTGTTCTTCCGAAGCTGCGGGAAATCCGATATCGAGAACATCCACCTGCAGACGCGCAAGCTGCTTGGCAATTCGAAGCTTTTCTTCGACCGTTAAAATGGTCCCCGGTGATTTTATGCCGTCGCGCAGTGTGGTATCATAAATAAGAACCTGCCCCATTGGCTCCTCCTCATCTCTTAGGAACAATCAGCTTTCCGGCCTGGATTTTCTGACGCCTTTTCTTTCGTGATAGTTGCAGGCAAAAAGGGTCTTGTCAACTTTTTTCAAAAAAAAAGCATAAGGTTAAAGGAGTCAAGGAGTCAACGTTGCATCACTGCATTTCTCCACGGATCCATGTCAGGTCCTCCGGATCGAAGACATAGTGCTCTCGGCAGAACTCACAGGTAACTTCGATCTTCTGCCGATCGGCAAGCAGGGATTCGACCCCCTTCTTCCCCAGGGAAAAAAGCGCCCTTTCGACCCTCTCCCTGCTGCAGGAGCATCGGAAGGCAATAGCGCGCTTTTCCAGCGTATGGTAGGGGATGCCCTCGAAAAGAAGCGCGAGCAAATCCTCAGGGGTCTTCCCGCTCCGCAGAAGTTCGGTGATGGATGGCAGCTTGCCGATCTGTTTGATCAGCTTATCCACAATCTCTTCATTCGAAGGGGGAAGGGATTGAATCAGAAAACCGCCCGCAGCAGAGACTCTTCCATCCGGTTCCAGGTAGACCCCCAACCCCACCGCCGATGGAATCTGTTCCGATTCGATGAAGTAAAACGCAAGGTCTTCGGCGATTTCGCTCGTGTAAAGCTGCACCGTTCCTTTATAAGGTTCTTTCATCCTCAGATCTTTGGTCACCGTGAGAAAGCCTGACCGTCCGAGGCCGTTTGCCACATCGAGTTTCCCATCCTTTAAAGGAAGATCGGCTTTGGGTTCCCCTACATAGCCACGGACCACCCCGTTGCTTTCAGCTTCGACGATGATTTTTTTGAGAGGGCCGTTCCCTTCGAATTTGAGGGCCACCGTCTGCCCCGTCTTCAGGAGAGCCCCCATCAGGGCCCCGCCTCCCAGGGCGCGCCCCAGAGCGACAGTGGCCAGAGGATACGTGTCGTGGCGCAGGCAGACTTCATTCACCAGATTGGTCGTGACACAGGCCAGAGCCCTTACATTTGCTTCCTCGGAAATGACCCTCACCAGGTAATCCATTTGAGACATTCTCCTCATCCTCAATGATTGGTTTTCGATGCGCCCTGCTTCAACGCAGTCCCACACACCTTCCCGCTTCAGTCGGAGGTGTGAGCTTTTCAGCATGAGAATTGCCGAACGTTTTGCTTGTCTCCATAACCTTATCGGGATAATAAAATATAAAATCAAGATCTGGAAAAGGATTCGAACGATTGGATGCGTTGCAGGAACAAGGAGTCAGGATTTATGCCCATCTACGAATACCGTTGCAAGCACTGCGGGAAGAAAAATGAATTCATCACCTTTCGCGTCTCCGAACCCGTTCAGGAAGTCTGTAAGTTCTGCGGCAGTGAGGGCATCCACCGAATTCCATCCCGGGTGAGAGTACGCATGTCCGAAGAAACCCGGCTGGAGCGTCTGGCGGATCCCTCCCGGCTGGGAAGCCTGGATGAAAACGATCCCAAAAGCATGGCCAAATGGATGAAGGCCATGGGGCGGGAAATGGGAGACGACCTGGGCGAAGATATGGACGTAGACGCCATGGTCGAAGAAGCCATGGAAGAAGAATCCAAAGGCGGCATCGATGCAGGAGGAAGCGCAGCCGATGACAATTTCTGATGGCGGAAAAAGGCCCGCCCCTCCCTCCGCAGGCCTTCCCCATTTCACTCACTGGCATGTGGACATGGCATGCCGCAATGTTCCTCTGGTGGATCACCTGGCGGGGGAAGCCCTCATATCCAATGAAGAAGCCCTGGACCTCATCGACTTCGGGTCGGTCCAGGTCGACGGTCGACAGGAAAGAAATCCCACACGGCGACTCAAGGGAAACGAGGAAATCCGCCTCTATTGGCCGTGGAACGGGGTGCACCGCTTTTATGAAATCGATCCTGGCCGCATCCTGTATCGGGATCGCTATCTTCTGGCCTACGACAAGGAACCGGGAGTCCCCAGCCAGCAGACTCCGGCCGACGGCTACAACAACCTCTTCGCCGCGCTCTTCCGCCATTTCGAAAGGAAAGATGCCTTGAGCCCCTATGTCGCTCTCCACCATCGCCTCGATCAGGAAACGAGCGGCGTCATGGTCTTCGCCCTGGACCGGTCGGCCAACCGCAGCTTGGGAGAAGCCTTTGAACATCGCAAGGTGGAGAAGGACTATCTGGCGTGGGTAAAAGGAAAGCCTTCAGAAGCCCGCTGGATTTCAAACGAGGATATCGGACGGAAGGGGGGGCGATACTGCGTCTTCCCCAGGGGACACGGAAAACATGCCGAAACCGCTTTTCAAGTCATCCACGCGGAGGCGGATCACACGCTTCTTCGCGCCCGCCCTCTCACGGGCCGCACTCATCAAATACGGCTCCATCTGGCAGCTGCAGGCCATCCCATTCTGGGGGACCGTCTCTACGGAGGCCCTCCGTCCAAAAGGCTTTATCTCCACGCTTACCGGCTGACTCTCCCTCACCCCATCACGAAATCGGAACTGGTTCTGACGGCTCCCGTGCCTTCGGACTGGCCTCCCCCTCACTCGATAACCATTCCAGCTGAACCAGGCACCTGAGTTCATCCAGTTCCGCCGCCATGCCCTCGGTCAGCTCGACCGTCCGGATCAGAAGGTCCCGCATGGCGGCCCGTCCTTTTCCCTCCACTTCGCTTTGCTTGAGAATACCGACAAAATCCAGTTCCGTCATTTCCGCCCGCAATCGAAATTCTTCCAGCAGAAAGCGGGTCATCTCATCCAGAAGCCGGTGGAGATATCGAAATTTGAAGCTCTTGTGGTACTCTTGAAACGCATGCAGGAGTTCCGATTTGGTTTCCGACTTCACCAGGCTGACGGCTTCCTGAATGGTTTCACTTTCCTGAGGCCTCCATTGGAGAAGGTCTCTTTGCTTTCCCATGCGTGACTTGATGCCCGTGAGGAAGCGGGTGAAGCACCCCAGTCCGAACTTCATGAGGAGCACACCGGGCCCGAGGGCTTCCTGATCCATGAAGGGACTGAAGGTGGGAGGGATGATCATTTCCATGGAAGGCCATTGACAGTGGCGAAGGTCCCCCGGAGCCCGCAGATCGATCTGGAACTGAGCCATTTCACGCCGGTAGTCTTCCAGAGCGCTCCCGAACAAAGCCCAGAAGGATTGGGAAGACTCGGAAAGCCTGTCATGGAGGAAGGCTTCCTGCTCCTTAGCAAATTCAATCACCCGTACATTCACCTTTTCCACCAAATACCGTGAAATGGACTGCCTGAATTCGCGATAAAAGTGATAAAGTTTATGCAAAAATTGGCGGTAATCGGTCAGTTCCCGATAATATTTTTCACTGATGGGATAATGTTCCACCATATCCAGAGTTTCCCCCACCAGAAGCCCCTCTTTCAGGTGAAAATACCCATCCGCAGCCTGATCCAGTTCCTGCTTGACGGAATCCTGAAGCCCTGCAATGGCGTTTTCGAGAGTCCTCAGAGTTCCCTGCAGCGCTTTCTGCTTCGTTTTCAACTGGCCGGTGAACTCTTTGAGGCTGCCCAGATTTTCATCAATGAATCGCTTTTGGGCTCGAGCCGTATCCAGTATGCCGGCGGCGACCATGCTGAGGCGGCTCAGACCGCTTCCCAGTAGAATGCGTGTTCTCTGACTGACAATCCTTCGGCGCATCTCTTCGCGAAAAGCCGCAAAGTCGCCTTCCGTGCAGCGGGCAAGGGCCGCATCCTCCTTCCAGAACTCGAGACGGCGCCCCTCGCGTTCGGGAAGTTCTTCATGCAGCTGGTCGATCAGGTGATAGAGCCCCGAAAAGGCGAAAAGAGCCGGCCGGGGAACCACCCAGGAGAGCTCGCTTCGGACCCGATTCACAAGAGCGTTCAAATCCTCCACATGAGGGTGTGCATCGAGATCCACATTCAAAATGAAAAAGGTCTGAGGAAACATGCGAAGGGTTTTGATGAAATCCAGGAGCTTGAAATCGGCTTCCCTGAGCCCCGTGCGGCTGCTGATCACATAAAGAATGAACTGGCTTTTCAAAAGATACCGCTGAAGCAATTCGAAATGAAGAGAGTTGGGAGAGTCGCTCCCCTGGCAGTCGGCGATTTCCACCCTCTGCCCCAGCCAGGGTACAGGGTAGTGCAATTCCATGTCCCGAACGTAAACGGCCTGCCCTTCCCGCCCGACATAATGCCGGTGCCGTCCTATGGAATCTTCATCCAAAACGAGGCGGCGGACATCCTCGTCCATCTCGTCCCTGAGCTGAAAGTATCCTTCAAGATATCCCTTCAGCAGGATGAAATGGGGGTCGAGCCGCCCAAGGTTCTGCTGCCACTCTATCTGAGCTCTGTCAAGGAAAGCTTTGAGCCGCTCGCGGTCCTCGGCGCACCGAATGTCCAGGGCGTCGCTTTCCGACATCTCTTCCTGGTACAGAGGGAACATGCGAAGGCTTGCATTGAGCTCTTTTTGAATCTGTGCCCATGGTTTGAGCTCCACCCAGCCGCCGACCCGCCCGTTGGTCTGAATGCGGGTAATGAACGCCGTGATGATTCCTGCTCCCCGCATCAAGAGATCCCTTCCAAGAAGCGTATTGATAAGGGTGCTCTTGCCCGATTTGACAGCCCCTACCACCGCAATGCGCACCAGGGAATCCTGCAGGGAAGTTTTTACCTGGTCCAAAGACTCCGACCAGCGCGAAAGCACGCCTCTTTTCGCCAACCCCGACAACTCCAATTCGCGGACGGCGCCTTCAAGCATCTCCACTCGCTGCTGGATTTTTCCTTTGAATTGCAGATATTCGTTCATGGCTCTCCGTCGTAGTACGGGCGTGATTATGCGTATTCTTTCCCTAAATCATCAGATTTTTTCACCTTATCCGGAAACATTCCCAAAAATCAAGGCAAAGCATCCAAAATACATTTTGGCATACTTCAGGAGATGCCCGCCACAACGTTTTGAATCCATTCCATGATCTCTTCCACATCGTGAACATGAAACCAGCGGAACTCCGGATCTCCCCGGAACCAGGTCATCTGCCGTTTGGCGTAACGGCGGGTCTCGCGTTGAATCTGTTCGACGGCCTCCTCCAGTGTGCCTTCGCCCAGAAGATGCCGCACCAGTTGTTTGTAGCCGAGCGACTGCATGGGCCTGAGTTCGGGCCCGAAGCCCATCTCCATGAGATGTCGTACTTCGTCCAGGAATCCCTCTTCCATCATCATGAGGACGCGTTCGTTGATGCGTTTGTAAATCTCATCGCGTTCACGGTACAAAAAAACCTTAATGCTCGGATAGATGGTTTCCTGAAACCCATGCTGCTCCTGCCGGCTCGAAAGGGGAATTCCCGTTATGCGATAAACTTCCAGGGCGCGCAGAACACGCTGACGGTCATGGGGATGAATTTTCCGTCCAAGAACGGGGTCCACTCGAAGCAGCTCCGCATGCATCTCCGCAAGTCCCCGCTCTTTCTCCTCCCGTTTCAATGCCTCACGTATGTCGGGATTTCCGGGTGTTGCAGGGCAGATACCCCGAGTGAGGATTTTCAGGTAGAGCCCGGTTCCCCCCACAACCAGGGGGATTTTGCCGCGGGCATGCAAGCCATCCACAACGGGAGCGGCCAGTTCCAAGTACCGGGCGGCATCGAAAGCCTCATCCGGATCCACGACATCCAGAAGGTGGTGCGGCACCAATGCCCGCTCCTCCCGGGTCGGTTTGGCCGTTCCTATATTCATATAGCGGTAGATCTGCATGGAATCGGCGTTCACGATTTCCGTTCCCAGACGCCTGGCAAGTTCCATGGAAAGGAACGTTTTTCCCACAGCCGTAGGACCGGCCAATAAAATGATGGGAAGGGATTCCCTGTGTTGAATCATGTTTTTTTCCTGATTTTCTTTCTGCAACCTACTTTCATGTTCGATGGAAAAGCCGGGCAATTTCGTCAAGGGTAAGTTTGAACCAGAGGGGACGACCGTGGGGACATGTGGCAGAGATACGTGTCCGGTCAAGGGTTTCCAGCAAATGGTGTATCTCTTCCGTCCTGAGTTTCTGGCCGGCGCGTATGGCTCCGTGACAGGAGGCCGTTTTGGCCAAACCGGCAAGGAGGTCCCATCGCGGCGCATCTTCATCCTCGTGAGCCGTTTCCAGCAGTTCCCGAATGAGGACATCCGGAGAATGATTGCTGAGAATGGCGGGAACCGTGTGAATGACGAAACTGTTGCCTCCGAAGGATTCGATTTCAAAACCGATCTCCCTCAAGGAGGGAATCCACCGTTTCAGCATGAGGGCCTCTTTGGGAAGAAGCTCCAGGACCACGGATTGCATGAGCCGCTGGCCCGCCTCTTGAGGTCCATCCGCACAGAGCCGGTCGTAGATCACCCTTTCATGAGCGGCGTGCTGGTCCACCAGGATCAATCCGTCGGAGGATTCCAGGAGGATATAGGAATTGGCCAGTTGTCCGAGAACGGGCAGCCGGGAAAAAAACATTTCCCCGCCGGAAGCGGATTCTTCGGGGAAAGCATCGGGTTCGGAATCCTCCAATGGCGAAAGCATGTGTGCTGCAGGCGGAGCCATATCCGGAAAGGCCTTCACCTGCACGGGACTGGATGAAGATTCCCGTTCGATTTGCCTGAGCAGAAGATCTTCCAGAGAGACTTGAGTTTCCCTGAGGCAATAGCTCCTTTGGGGCAACGGCTGCTCATGGGAACTCAAAGGGCGTTGCGGAGCGTCAAGGCTACCTCGGCGTCCGGAATCCAGCAGCCCTTTCAGAAGAGCGTTGCGTACGGTTTCCAGAATCTCACCGGGGTTTCGAAAGCGCACTTCCCTCTTGGTGGGATGGACATTGACATCCACAAGATCCGGCTGAATCTCCATGAAAAGAACCACCATGGGAAACTTGCCCTTGGGGAGCATGGAATCATAAGCCCCCAGGATGGCCCGGTTGACCGTGCGATCCCAAACGGGCCTTCCATTCACGTAGACAAACAGGGAATGACCGCTGGCCCGCTGAACATCCGGAGGGCTCACAAGCCCTTCGAGGCGAATGGATGGGGTTTGCACCGAGAAGGGTTTCAGCTTTTTGATCTTATCGAACCCTAGGACCTGTCCGGCTCTCTGGATCAAATCCCCGGCCCTAGGAAAATCGTATTGAAGCCGCTCCTGGTGAGTGAGCTGAAAATGGATCTCCGGGTGAGCCATGGCGAGGCGGAGGAACTGGTCCCCGATATGAGCCATTTCCGTCTCCACGGATCTCAGGAATTTGCGGCGGGCGGGAATATTGTAGAAGAGGTCTCTCACCGTGATCATCGTTCCGGGTGGGCACCCCGTCTCGCGAATATCCCTCAAAATGCCGCTTTCCACTCGAATGAGCCTCCCGGACAGGGCGTCGGCTTCCCGTGTGGTGAGTTCAAAGCGGCTGACCGCAGCGATGCTGGGGAGGGCTTCTCCGCGAAACCCCAGTGAATGGATGGCCTGCAAATCATCCAGTGTCTTGATTTTGCTGGTAGCGTGGCGTTCCAGGGCCAGCAGAGCATCGTCGGGGTCCATCCCCACGCCGTTGTCCACCACCCGGATCTCCTTTCGCCCTCCCTGAAGGAGGTTCAAAGATATCTTCCGGCTTCCGGCATCGATACTGTTTTCCACCAGTTCCTTGACGACGGCGGCGGGTCTTTCCACCACTTCCCCCGCAGCAATCTGATTGCAGAGGGTATCCGGCAAGATCGTTATTCTACTCATTGAGTTCTCACTTTACTTTTCATTCTTCTAATCTGTTGACAGATTTAGATGGTTCCAGTATGCAATTTCATTGAATCGTTAGAAGGGGTCAATCCCCAAACATCTCCCATGTCTTACAGCATCAAGATAGGATAGTTAAAAGGGCGAGTCCATATGCGTTTCAGTCCTTACCAGTCTCTTGTCAGTCTTCTCAGCAACATTTTAGAGGCCTACACTACCGCTTTTTTTGTCGTCGATCCTCAAAAACGTCTCCTCAACCTGGTAGCCGTCGAAACTCTGAGCAGGTATCTTTCTCCGGGCCTTAGCCTTCCCCTGGATCAAAGCGGCATCATTTCCCAAGTGCAGAAGGCGAACCAGAGAATTCGTATCGATAAACTGCAGGAGTCAACACAGTCCATCTCTACGACATTGCCCTTTTATCGTGAGGGAGAGGGACACATCAAGGGGCTCCTCGCCGTCCCCGTGGGTGATGGTGCGGGAGTGCTCTACGTGGACACCAAATACGGGTGGGGCTTCAACGATAAGCAGCAGAAATGGATTCTGGAATTTGCTGCCGTTCTTCAGGAGTTGCTGGTTCAGCAGGAAAGAGTCGCACAGCAGATAGAATATTCGCGCATTGCCGAATTCTGGCAGCGTATGGATCAGGCGGCATTCAAGGGAGCAGCCTTTGAAGACTATTGCCAGATGGTCATCAATGAATGCTCGCAGCTTCTCGGGACCGAATACGGCTTTCTGGCGCTGCAGGAACGGGGAGAAGATCGATACCACTTATTCGCTGTCACATCCAATGTCCCGCGCAATTTCATCCATCAGCATTTTCTGCTGAAGCAAGGACTGATCGGACACATATTCCAGACACGGAAACCTCTCCTGATTTCCCGGTTGAACCCTCATGCCCCGGAGCATTTTCTCTTTTCCTCAGGAGAAGGTCTTCCCCACCATGGAACCCTATGGGGACTTCCCGCCCCCATGTCTCTGGGACAGACCGTCGTACTGGCATTTCTCTCCAGAGAAACCATAGAGTGGAGCGCAGATTGCCGGAAGGCTATAACACATATGCTGCATTTCTTTCAATTGCTGCTGGAGCAATATTATTTCAAAGAAGAATGCAGACAGCTCCAAACTTACGACCTTTCCACGGGCGTCTTGAATGTCCTGGCTTTCGAAACCAGACTGGATTCCGCGGTCACCAGTTCCATGCAAAAAAGCAATCCGTTTACTCTGGCTCTCTTTCAGTTCGAACCCTGGCAAAACCTTTTCACGACATTTCCACCCAAACAGGTGCGTCAGTGGCAGATGGAACTGGCCGTAGGGCTTTGCGGTGAACTCGCACCCAACATTCTCGTGGGGCAAATCGCGGAAAATCGATTCGCTTTTCTCTTTCCGGAAATGACGGTCCAGGAAGCCAAGCGTCCTATTTCCCGCTTGATGGATTTCGGACAGCAGTTTTTTTCGGGGAAGCTCCGAGGAACCCGCATACGCCCCCATATCGCCTGGGTGGGCTTTCCCCAGGATGGCTCCAACAGTGAACAATTATGGTCCCTGATTTATCAACGTCTTCTTGCAAGCTTGAATCCCGGTATTGAAAACATCTCCTCATAATAAAATATTTGACCGGATGACACATTGCCTATAGACTTTGCGGTCATAAGGCAACTCGTGAATGGAACGGCAGAAAAAAGGGTCACACATGTTTAATCGACTACTTGCATATTTTTCCAAAGATCTCGCGATGGATCTCGGTACTGCCAACACTCTGATTTACTTGCGCGGGAAAGGTGTGGTTCTCAATGAACCCTCCGTAGTGGCCATCAATCAAGATACTCACCAGGTCATCGCCGTCGGGCACGATGCGCGCAATATCATCGGTCGTCATGGACAGCGCATCGTAACCATCCGTCCTCTCAAAGACGGGGTCATCGCGGATTTTGAAGTCACCAGTGTGATGATCAAGTACTTTCTCTCCAAAGTCCTGAACCGAAGACAGTTCATTCGCCCAAGGCTGGTAGTAGCCGTTCCAACGGGGATCACTTCTGTGGAAAAGCGCGCCGTCATTGAGGCGGCGGAACAGGCGGGCGCCCGCCACATTCATCTCGTCGAAGAACCCATGGCGGCGGCCATCGGCGCTGGACTGCCCATTGATCAACCCTTCGGCAATATGATCGTGGATATCGGTGGAGGAACAACCGAAGTGGCGGTCATTTCCATGTTTGCAGTGGCGTACAGCGAGTCGGTGCGGGTGGCCGGAGATGAAGCCAACGAAGCCATATTGCGATATATTCAGCGGGAACGCCAGATGGTGATCAGTGAAGTTCTGGCGGAAAATATAAAGATGAAAATCGGCACGGCCGCCCCTCTACCTCAACCCGAAACCATGGATATAACGGGTAAAGAAATTCTCACAGGCATCCCCAAGACCTTCACCATAACCGATGAAGAAATCCGCGAAGCCATCAAAGAACCCATCATGACCATAGTGGAAGCCGTAAAGAGGGCCCTGGAGAAAACACCTCCCGATCTGGCCGGGGATATTCATGAAAGAGGGTTCTGGCTGGCCGGTGGTGGAGCCCTCATCCGGGGACTCGATCAGCTGCTGCACGAAAGCACCAGCCTCAAAGTCAACATTTCCGATGACCCTCTCACCGCCGTAGCCCGTGGAGCAGGCAGCGTCATCGAACACGTCGACTTCTTTCGGCAGGTCTTCATCAACTGACCCCTCAGGGACTCCAATGGACCCGCTGCAAAACATGTAAGGCCATCCCTGCGGGCGGAAGATGCCTCCATCCCCTGCAAGCCATCATCCTGGACAGCAGCAACCATTCACCGCCCTCAGCATTGCGCAGATATCGCAGAAAGGGAAAAAAAGCACCCGGTTCCTGAGCTTTCCTTATCCTCTGCGCTCTTTGGGTCCTCTGTAGTGAACGGTTACGAAAAGCAGAAGGACGATCCACCCTCTAAGACTCGGAGGGGTCGTCCTTTCGTCCACCCTTGATCACTCGAATCCGATGCCGCCTCTGTTGATGGAACCACTCTTTCAGCCTGTTCTGGCCGGCTTTCTTTTCTTCTTCCAGCGCTTCCAGGTACCGCTTGCGCTTCTCTTCCTGAAGGGCGTCCTGGGCCTTGATTTCTTCGCGGGCCCGTTTGAGCCGTTGATAAGCGAGAAACGAAGACCAGAACTTCCGGTTCAGGGGGGTTCCATAGATTTCCTCCAGCTCAACCTTCACATCCTCCGCATTTTCATCGACCAGGAATCCTTCCAAATCAAACAGTTCGTCATCCTGGAGATAGTAGGGCGAATTTTCCCATTCTTCGATGGCCCTGGAAAGCTTGGTAAAAAGTTGCTGACGTCCGGTTCCTTCGTGCTCGGCCACCTTTTCGCTCCTTTTCGCCGGGGCAAATCACTTTGACATTGACACTTCAATCTTTGTTTCCATATTCTATATACGCGCAATTATGATTGAAACAAAAAAATGAGGAGGGGACAATGTATGTTGGCTGGAGCATGAAAACGAACCTGATCACCATATCGCCCGACACATCCATATTCAAAGCACGAGAGATGATGACCACGCACAGGATTTCTCATCTTCCAGTCACGGATGGAAAGGCGCACCTTCTGGGAATCGTGACGGACCGGGACTTGAAACAGGCATGGGCCTCACCGGCTACGACCCTGAGTGTTCATGAACTCACTTACGTGCTGCAAAAACTCACTGCAGCAAATGTCATGACCAAAGATGTCATCACGGGAACACCCGACATGACCATCGAGCGTGCTGCGCGCATCATGTTCGACAACAAAATCGGTGCCCTGCCCATCGTAAAGGATGACAGGCTCGTCGGACTCATCACCACAAGCGATCTGACGGAAATCCTCCTGACTGCCCTGGGCATGAGCGATGACAGCAAAAGACTCTCCCTGCTGGTCAAAGACCGCATCGGCGTTCTGGCCGAAGTCGGCAAGCATATGGCGGAAGCGCACATCAATATCCGCAGCGTGTTGTTTGTTCCCCTGCGCGGTCATGCGGACTACTGGCAGCTGATTTTGCGCGTCAATCAGACCAACTTTCAAAGTGCCGTACAAGTCCTCAAGGAGGCGGGCTTCAAGGTGGTCGTGGATTATGTCGAAGACCCTACCCCTTACCTGGAAACCTGATTCCGCTCTTTAAGATTTTTATAACATTCTTAAACACTTAACTTAGATTATTTCGAGAATGCTCGTTCATCTGATTTCGTGGGGTAAGGCCTGATATGTATCTTCCAGGCTCCCCACTTTTTTTCGCTCAACTTTTCCATACGACGGAATATGGCCATGGGTGAAGTCATCGATCTGACTCGTAAAGCTCCCAAAGAGGGTAATCTCATCACCGCCCGCCCACTGGAATTTCGCCGCGGAGACTGGCACGGTGGGTACGCCTTGATGTGTACACGGGCGGAATCAACCCGATATGAAGCCCACAGGCTGGAAGCTTTCCGCGCCCATGGACACAGGCATATCGCATTCGTTCCGAATCACTTTACATTGGATGGAGGCTACCACTACACGGTTCTGGGCCTCTTTCGCTACCGAGACGATGAAGTGATGATGCGCCGCGTCTATCGCCTGGCGGGCATGATGGAGTGCGTGACGGGCGCCTCATCTCCCATCCTCCGCACGGACCTTCTGAGGCGTTTCTACAAAACCATCCTGGAAGAACGTGAAGCGCTCAACGTTGTGTGGCGAGGAAATGTGGTGCACTTTCTCCTCCCCCTGCATACGGAACTGCACAACCCTAATCTCCTTCGCCATAAAATCGCCAATGCGGAATCCCTCAAAGCTCTCTACAACGAGATCGAATCGGAAACAGATGCACAATTCGACATTCTCTCCCAATCCTATGTCTTTTACCTGCCGGAAAGTTTTCTGCCGCCAAACCTCAAATCTCAGGGGAACTGAACCTTCGCGGGATCGAAGAGGGTGAGAATCCATACGCCGCCTCAAAAGAGCCGCACCCAAAGTCTTTCAACATTGTTTTGTAACATCATATGAGGAGGGGAGTCTCCATGAAAAAAAGGATGTTCATCGGCATAGATATAGGCGGCACCAATATGCGGGCGGCCTTGATAGACAAGCAGGGCAAAATCCTGCAATTGAACAAGATCCCTACCGATAATGCAGCGGGAGCCGAAAATGCCAGCAAACGACTCGTGGAGACATGCCGGTCGCTGGTGCAAAAATCCCCGGAATGGGGAGGAAATGTTGTGGGTATCGGCATGGGCGTAGCCGGTAAAATCAATGCTAAGGAAGGCCTGGTCGTTTTCTCTCCCAATATTCCCTGTATGCGGAACTATCCTCTGGGGATCGAACTGGAAGAGGGGCTGAGTATTCCCGTAGTCATGGAAAACGATGCCAACGTTTTCGGCATCGGAGAAAACTGGATCGGTGCGGGGCACGCTCTCGACAACTGGGTCGGTCTCACGCTGGGGACAGGGGTGGGAGGATGCCTGATTCTGGAAGGCCGCCTGTGGGAGGGGGATCACCTGGGATTTGCAGCAGAACTCGGCCATATCATCGTACAGCCCGGGGGGCCGCTCTGTAACTGCGGATTGCGAGGCTGCCTGGAAGCCCACGCATCCGGCAGGGCCCTCATGCAGGGAGTCGAAGAAGCCGTAGAACAGGGGGCATTGAGCAACGGCCCACTCTTCGAAAAATGGCAACGGAATGCGCTGAATCCAAAAGTCATTTACGAGTGTGCACTACAGGAAGACCCCACCGCCCTGAAACTCTTCAACCGCATGGGATGGGCTTTGGGGCTGGCTATTGCCAATCTTTTCACTGCCCTGGGGATCCGTCACGCCATCATAGGAGGAGGGGTCAGCGCATCATGGGACCTTTTCGTCGGTCCCCTGCGCGAAAGCCTTGCAAATCACTCCAGCTTCCTCTCGCCCGAAGAAATGGTGATTCTCAGGAGCTCATTGCAGGATGATGCGGCCCTGGTGGGTGCGGCAAAACTCGCTATGGACCTGACGGTTTGATCGTTGCCGGGCAGAGGGGCTTTCTCCCTATTTTCTATCCGCCTATGGAGAACATGGGACGGCTGATGCATTTGCGGAGGACATCTCCGAGAGCGTGCCTTTCAGGCTTTCGAGCAATAGCCTGACGCATGTGCTGGATGATGTCCTCGTCCAACGCCCCCTGGCGGAGAAGAGAGAGCAGGTCCGTTTCCTCGGATGCGAAGAGGCAGGTACGGAGCTTTCCGTCGGACGTCACCCGCAGCCGATTGCAGCTGGAGCAAAAATGATGGCTGATGGGGCTGATGATTCCCACTTTCCCCAGTGCTCCCGGAAACCGGTAATGCAAGGCCGGGCCGTTGCTGTTGATGCTTTGAGCGGGAAGAAGGGGAGCGACCTTCGACAGGCGGTCGAGAATTTCGTCCGATGAAAGAAACTTCCGGCACTGTTCATCGGGGCGAAAGGGCATGAACTCTATGAATCGCACGTGAAAAGGATAGCGGAAAGTCAAACGGGCCAAGTCTTCGATTTCATCGTCATTCACTCCCCGCATCACTACCGTGTTCAGTTTGATAGGAGCAAATCCAGCCTTTTGGGCCGCTTCGATGCCCTCCCAGACCTCGTGAAAAAGGTTCCGCCGCGTGATCATTTCAAACTTGGCGGGATTCAACGTATCCAGGCTGATATTGATGCGTTTGATGCCCACCCGGAAAAGGCTGTCGGCAAATTGCGAAAGCAGCACACCGTTGGTGGTGAGGCTCAGGCTCTTCAGCCCGGGTATCTTCGCGACATTCTCACAAAGATAGAGGACGTCTTTTCGTACCAGGGGCTCGCCCCCCGTGATGCGGATCTTTGAAATTCCCATGTGCACGGCGATGCGCGCGATGCGCATGATTTCTTCGTACCTCAGAATTCCATCGTGATCCAGCTTCGGGATCCCTCCCGCGGGCATGCAGTAGAGACAACGCAGGTTGCAGCGGTCCGTGATGGAAAGCCTGAGGTAATCTATCCTGCGATGGTAGGAATCAGTGGGAGGCTGGAACATGGATCGATCCTTTTCATGGTGGGACATTCCAATGATTGTCAGACAGAGGCCTGTCGGCAAGTTACTTTTTAAAACCGAACCAAACGGCTTTGTTTGGCATAACGAACAACATTACCTATCCACCAGGATTAATCAAGTGGCAAGGGCTCAAATCTTGGCTGTTTCGTCCGAACCCGAGTCCGAGGCACAGGCCGGCGGCCCATTCGATGTAAGAGATCCGCCCCCCATGATCCGTTCCCTGAGGAGGGTGTAGCGCTGCTGCATCTTGTTGTTGCGAACCGCGATTGCCAGAGCTTTCTTGCTCCCGACAATGACAACGAGTTTCCTGGCCCGCGTGATGGCGGTATAGAGCAAGTTGCGCTGCAGCATGAGATAATGCTGTGTCAGGAGGGGAAAGACCACTGCGGGATATTCGCTTCCCTGAGCCTTGTGGACGCTCACGGCGTAGGCCAGCACCAGTTCGTCCAGTTCCGAGAAGTCGTAGGGAACGGACCGTCCGTCGATTTCCACCTGCACTTCCTGGTTTTCCATGTCGATTTTCTGAATCCGTCCCAGGTCGCCATTGAAGACATCCTTGTCGTAGTTATTGCGAATCTGCATCACCTTGTCGTGGAGGCGAAAGATCCTCCCCCCCCTCTCGATGGAAATCTTCTGGGGATTCAACGCCTCCTGCAAGACAGTGTTCAAACGCTGCGCTCCGATGATTCCCTTGTGCATGGGGCTCAGCACCTGGACACTCTCGACGGGGTCCAGACCGAAACGGGCGGGAATACGCTCCTTACACAACTTCAAAATAATCCTGGAGACTTCTTCGGGATCTTCCTTTTCGATGAAATAGAAATCCTGGAGGTCCTCCGAATCCCTTTGAAGTCGCGGAAACTTCCCCTGCTGTATGAGGTGGGCATTCGTCACGATGCTGCTCTTTTGAGCCTGCCGAAAGATTTCCGTGAGTCTCACGACGGGAAATCTTTCGGAGGCGATGATGTCCCGGAGAACATTCCCGGGGCCCACAGAGGGAAGCTGATCCACATCGCCCACCAGAACGAGGGTGGCATCGCTTGGAACCGCCTTGAGCAGGTAATGCATGAGAAGCGTATCCAACATGGAGCTCTCATCCACGATGATCAGGTCGGCGGAAAGGGGCTTCTGTTCGTTTCGCTGAAAACCTCCCAGCTGAGGACTGAATTCAAGAAGCCTGTGCAGCGTGCCGGCTGGATAGCGGGTGGACTCGTTCAGCCTCTTGGCCGCCCGCCCCGTAGGAGCTGCAAGGCAAACGTGCCCGCCAAGTTTCCGGTAAATGGCCAGGATAGCCTGAATGAGCGTGGTTTTTCCCGTTCCGGGTCCCCCAGTGATCACTACGACTTTTTCCGTCAGAGCTTTCTTTACGGCTTCTTCCTGCAACGGCGCCAGTTTGAAGGGCAGCTTATCACGCAGCCAGTCAATGGCGGCCTCGGGGTCGACTTTGCGCTGCAAAGGCTTAAAAGCCTGAAGGTAGAGAAGGCGCTGAGCGATCTGGCATTCAGCGATGTGGTATCCACGAAGGTAAATGGCTGCATCGGATTCAAAAGACGGGCTGAGTCCCCGTGGGATATTTTCTTTCACCAACCGGCCTTCGGACACAAGACGGAGGACGGCTTCTTCCAGAACGGGGGAAGGAATTTCCAGAAGTTCTCGGGATTTTTCCATAAGCCACAATGACGGGACACACACATGTCCCTCATCAGTCGCCTCCTGAAGCACATAGAGAATGCCTGCTTCCGCCCGCAGGGGGGAATCCACGGAAAAACCCAGGTTCCGAGCGACCTTATCGGCCGTTATGAATCCTATTCCGGATACATCCATGGCCAGGCGATAGGGATTTTCCTGAACTTTTTCCAGGGACGATTTGCCGTAGTGCTTGAAGATCCGCGCGGCAAAAGCCGCACTGACTCCGTGACTGCGCAGGAAAACCATGAGGTCCCGAATGTCTTTTTGATCCTCCCACGCCTTTCGTATCTGCTCCAGGCGGTAGGAGCCTATCCCTTCCACCTCTGCCAGTTTTTGCGGCTCCGCATCGATCACCTCCAGCGTCCGGTCCCCAAAACGGTTTACTATTCGTTTGGCCATGACAGGCCCGATACCCTTGATCAAGCCGGACCCAAGATATTTACGGATGCCTTCCACTGTGGCCGGAGCGGCGGTTTCGTAGCGTTCCACCTTGAACTGTTCACCAAACCGGGCATGGAAGCTCCAATCCCCTTCCATTCGCAGCACTTCACCGGGATTGACCGAAACGAAGTTTCCCACCACCGACACCAGATCCTTGCGCATCGGCATCCGGACTTTGATCACGGAATACCCGTTCTCTTCATTGCAGTAGGTGACCCGCTCAACCGTTCCCTGTATGATTTCAGTCATCTTTCCTTCCAAATATGTGTGTATCCGCCAACCTTTCATCATCGCGCAGGCTGCCGGACTTCTGCCGAAATACAACAAACATTTTAGCATCTTCAGCCAGCGACGCGCACTCTATTATATTTTGACAATCCCAAAGCGCGTGTTAATATCTATTTAAAGCTTATCCAAAAGCTTCCTCCGTTCGTACTTCGATACTCAGCACGAGCGGGGTTGAGGCCAGTGTTTTAGGGGATAGGCTCTGAATGTGACAATGTCGAATTGAGGCCATGAAACGGGTTTTTTAGTCGGCATGAGTGCGCTCTGCGGCATAAACCTCCCCTTGAATAAACCGGTTCGGGTTTGTGAAAGGCGCTTGAAGTTCTCAACCTCCATCTTGAGCAGAGAAAGGCAGCCCGATGTCTCTTTATATAAAGACTGAAGATTATCAAGAGTATGGCATCAGCAAATATTCTGACCTTGAAGTGATAAGAGCCGTGGTGCAAAAGGAGCTCAACATGGAGAAGGTCTTCGTATCTTTCGTCAATAAACACGAATACATACGAGTGGATTTCCTGAAACCCCGGCCAACGCGTCGATCCAAGAAACGTCGATATTTCAAGAAAGCCTCAGAAAACAGCCAGCAGGCCTGAAAGAGGGCGCGTCCGAAGTGTCCTCTTTCATTGAGTACCCCTTCAAGCCATCCCCTCATCCCGATTCAATTTCTGCACTCTTTTCCCTCCCCTTTTCAGGAGGAATTCCATAGGAATTCCAAAATATTCTCCGTGCCCTCCGTGTCTCTGTGGTGAATAACGGGATATCGGAATCCGCCAATCCCTTCAGCATTATTCCCGGATCCTCTTGTGCAGAATGGATAAATTTTATCCAGGACCTCTAAATAAATGCACCATCTGAGTAATTTTTATCCATCTACAGGGATCAAGAAAGCAAAATTCAACAAAAAACGGAAGCCAAAGAAACAAATATTATTATTAATCATAATAAGTTACAACCAGCAAGCTTCTCACTGGCATGCTTTCTGCCTAAGTATACCTACAAGCGGGAATACAAAGCAAAAAACCGTGGAAGTTTACTCGATAATTCAATCGATGACACATCAGACAAAGGAGAAAAATCATGAAGAAGAAATTGTTTTACCTGCTAGGAGTACTTGCATTGACGGCATCTTTGAGCCTGCCCATGGTTTGTTCTGCACAACAGAATACTCCGGCTCCCTCTCAGCAACAGGGTACCTGGGTCTGTCCCCGTACGGGCCAGGTGATGCAGGCGGGTCAAGGAAACCGCTGCGGCCAAAGGGCCAGGAAGCATTACAGAAACGCACAGAATTGCCCGTGGCAGACGACAACTTCCCCGACAAGCACGGATACCCCCGCAGCAAAGCAATGATTTAACCGGATCCGGAAGAGCAGATGTAAGATCTTCTTTTCCGGATCCGAATGCAGCCCGATTGACACTCCGATTCGTCTCTGTTACGCTGGCAACCGATGATGGATCAAACGACAAGAGAATCGAGGAAGGCGCATAAGAATTTCCATATCATGAAAGGTCAAAAGGATGGACCGAGCTATTTTCGATTTGAAGGCCAGTGTTGAAGCAACGTCTCTTTATATCCTCCTCAGCGCCCTTTCCGACCGGGGTCAGTCCCTCAGCCTGAAGGTCGCAAGGCCCCTCTGGAATGGCGCCGAGGAGGATCTAGCCAAGGGTGCGAAAGAGCTCATCCAGAGGGGAGTTCTCAAAGCGACACTCCCTCTCACGGAAGAAACCACCCTTTACATCAACGCCAAAAGTGACTGGCAGTGATTCTACCCGAGAAACCCTTTGATTCTTGTATGTTCATCGGGATTCTTGGGGTTGAGGTAATCCTGAGTCAGTTCCAGGTAGTGTAAAACGCTTCCCCTGTGGAGTTCCCGCTGAGCCTCGGACACCTTCTTTTTCACCTGGGCCGGAGACCCCATGATGATGGATTCGGGGGGCGCCACGAAGCCGGGGGGAAGTACGGAACCGGCGGCTATGATGCATCCCTTTCCTATTTTACAGCCATCCAGAATAATGGCCCCCATACCGATCAGACAATCGTCGTCCACGACACTTCCGTGCAGGATCACTCCATGCCCCACGGTGACGCGATTCCCCACTTCCAGGGGGAATTTCCCTCCAGTGACATGAAGGGTGCAATTATCCTGAATATTGGTTTCCGAGCCAAGACGGATATAATGGACGTCCCCCCGCACGACCGTATTGAACCAGATGCTGCTGCGCTCACCGATCACCACGTCACCGATCACCCATGCGCCGGGAGCGATAAACACCCCCTCTCCTATCGTCGGAAGAATTCCTTTGTAAGGTAGAACACTCGTCATCCTGATTTTCATCCTTTCCCTGAGACATGCCAAAGACGGGCTTCCTCTCAGCAGGCGATCCTTCTGCTAGCGGATTTTCAACCCCAGGAGATCCGCCACGGATTTGGCCGTATATTCCACAAAAGTTTTGAATTCCTCTGGATCCAGGGGTTTTCCCTGCCCTGGACTCGGTACGCTCTCGGGAGGAGAGACCAGCACCGGGGCATTTTGCAGTTCTTTTTTGGGAACCACCTCAAATTCCGGCTCGAAACGGTCTGAAAAATATTTTTCCTGGAATACTGCAAATTTGAGAGCATGCGCCGTAGCATCCAGGACGGCGATACGATCATCCGAAATGATCTTTCCCTGAACCGCTTTACGAATTCCCGCCAGGCATTCCCCTCCCTGAGTACAGGAGATATGGCCATTGCGGTTGGCCATGAGCATGGCATCCATGATTTCCTGTTCGCTCACTTCCAATACCTGGACTGCATCCTCCCCGGCCAGCTCCCGGTACTGCTCCACGAGCTTCACCACCCGCGGCATGGATACGGGATTTCCTATCATGGCGGCCTGGGCCACACTGGGGCGGACCGTCACCGGACGGAATTGCCGCTTTTGGGGCTGCGCCTCGAGATAATAGAGGTAGACGGGATTGGCGTGTTCCGATTGAACCCCAATGATGGTTGGGAGCGAAGCAATGATTCCCAGGTCAAAGAGCTTCAGAAACCCTTGTAAAACAGCCGTTATGTTGCCGGCATTCCCAATGGGAACCACCACGACCAGGTTGCCCACTTCGTAATCGAACGCCTGGGCGATTTCGTAGCTGTAGGATTCCTGCCCCAGAATGCGCCAGGCATTCTTGGAATTCATGAGAGCAACGGAAAAATTTTCAGAGAGGTATTCGACAATCTTCATGCAGTCGTCAAAAACACCCGGAATTTCTATGACCTTCGCTCCACTTCCCAGAGGTTGCCCCAATTGCTGGGGGGTCACCTTTCCATGAGGCAAAAGCACCGCAGACTTCACTCCATCTACAAGATAGGAGGCATAAAGAGCGGCGGCGGCGGAGGTATCCCCCGTCGAGGCGCAGATGGCCAGGACATCCGACATGCCGCGATTTCGAATCAGATAATTGAGATAACTGAAGGCGCTTGCCATTCCCCTGTCTTTAAAAGAGGCGCTGGGGTTTTGTCCGTCGTTTTTATAATGAAAAGGAATCCCCACCCATTGCACCAGGCGTTGGTTGGCGGCCACAACGGGAGTATGTCCTTCGCCGAGGCAAATGATGGAATCGAGGGGCATCATGGAACCGATCAGTTCATGGTAGCGATAGATACCTCGAAGTGCGGGAAGGGTCGACATGCTTCGATAGTCGAAAATCTTTCTCCACATGGAACCGGGGATGGCCTTGAGGCGTTCCCATTCCCTGTCTTTTATCATTAGAACACTTTTACATTCGGGACACGTATAGAGAAGCTTCTCGATTCCATATTCTCCTTTACACCCGGAACACTCGTAGATGTATTTTCCACTGGGTGTCGGCACCAGATAAGGCTGCATCTCCAATGGAAACTGCTCTGTTTTCATGGGTTATAACTCCCGTTGCTCTTGCAATTTTCATCAAGTGGTACTGAATCCCACATTCCATTTTCACTTTCATCGTCTGTTTACGGAGTACATCGGTCCAATATTCCATATCAGGCACTCAAGATCAATGTCGCAATCCCCGTCATCAAAATTTTCGTCCGGATTGTTGCAAAAAAAATACACATCCCGATTTTTTGTTTCTTTTATACAACACTTACCGGAGCATTTCATACCATCTGCGGCTTGACCTTCCAATGAAATTTCTGTAAAAGAGCTTTGAAAAACAGCTGCTTCCGGCAAAAAGAAAAAGAGTTTCTAAAAACACAGCTGTTGGCACAATCAGTGCTTCACCTGCCTGACCGAGGAGGAAAAGGGGCGTGAATTATAAATTTTGCAGACAACGCACTACCGAACGCGAGGTGCGGTGTAAGGGGATAGGTTTGCATTCCGGCGCAAAGGTTTCCATGAAATTGAAACCTGCGCCTGCAAACTACGGGGTCAGATTTCGCAGAGTGGACATGTCCGGTTCCCCGACCATCATCGCACACTATCACCATGTAGTGGATACCATGCTGGCTACCCGCATCGGGTTCAACGGCGTCACGGTTTCCACTGTTGAACATCTGATGGCCGCATTGCTGGGAAGTGGCGTAGATAATGTGCTGGTTGAGCTGGACGGACCGGAAGTTCCCATATTCGACGGCAGTGCCGCTCATTATCTTGACCTCGTCCAGGAAGCCGGAACGAGGGAGCAGGGGGTTCCCTGCCAGTATCTCAAAATCGAGAGGCCGTTTTACGTGCAGGAAGGGGATTCCTATATAAAGGCAGTCCCTTCGGAGCATCTCCGTGTCCGCTACACCATCGATTTCCCTCATCGCCTGGTGGGCCGCCAGGAGTATTCCTGGGACTTCGATACCGACACCTTCCGCAAGGACATCGCCAGGGCCAGAACTTTCGGCTTCCTCAAGGACGTCCAAAAGCTTCAAAGCATGGGGCTGGCTCAAGGGGGTTCTCTTGACAATGCCGTCGTTTTCGACGACTACAGGATTCTGAATCGGGACGGCTTCCGCTATTCCAACGAATGTGTTCGGCACAAGATCCTGGATTTTGTGGGCGATCTGGCTCTGACGGGAATGCGCATGGTCGGCAATTTTGAGGTGCATAAGGCGGGGCATGCCCTGCACAATCGCTTTCTGAAGCAGCTCATGACCAAGCCCGGATATTTCACAGTCCTGACCCCCGCAGCCATTCCCACTTGTTTTTTTCCATCCGCTGCAATTCCGACCTTCCTGGATCCCTTGCAGCAGGTGGTCAAACCTCTCTAACTTGACATTGTCGGATTTCATCTGAACCACGGAGACACGGAGAACACAGAGATTTCATTGGGAAGGTTTTTCTCTGTGCCCTCTGTATCTCTGTGGTTGATGTGACAAATGTCGCGCTCAGAACCTATCCGGAAATCTCTTGTGGACTTTGGAACACCCCCTTTAGTCCCCTTCGAGGAGGGAAGTGAAGGGGTGTGTTCGCTGCCGCGGAAGGATTTATCTGGTCTGCGTAATCTGCGGATCCAGCCCGATTTTCATCAAACCAGCCGCTTCCCCTCCGTTTGGAAAGAGCGGGATCAGAAACTCCTTGTCATCCGTTCCTCCATTGGCTAGAATTCTCCCCACGCCGAATTCAAATCCCATAATGCAAGCTTTTTAAATCATGGCAAAAAAAACGCCCTTATCCCTTTCATGCTGTCTGTGCGCCCTTTATATCGGCTTTCTAGCGGGACCCGCCATGGCCAAGAATAAAGCCGATATCGTGGACATTGCCGTCACTATGCAGAGAAAGAATCTGGAAGTGAGCTTCAAAATTGAAAACTGTTTCACTCCCAAAATGGAAGAAGCCATCGGTAACGGCGTTCCCACCACTTTTCGCATACGCTTGATTCTGGAAAAGCCTGGAATTCCCTTCCTGCGATCACAGTATTTGAACATCGTTCTCGAGCGAACGATCAAGTATGACCGGCTCGAGAATGAATACCGCGTCGAACTCCAGGAACATCCAGATCGTTTGCGCACCACAAAAGACCTTGAAGAAGCCAAAGAATGGATGAGCTCCGTGGAAGATCTTCCCCTGATCCCCCTGTGGCGATTGCAGGAAGGTCAAACCTACCAGCTCCGGATGAAGGCCGAGCTCTCGAAAGTTCACCTTCCCCTCTTTTTCCGCTATATTTTTTTCTTTGTCTCGCTGTGGGACTTTGAAACCGATTGGCAAAAAATCACTTTTTCACCTTAAGTCAAAGCCATGACCTCATCCCCCACATCGTCCAAAATCAAACGCCGCAAGCAAGAGCGATTTTGGGTGACTTTCGTTTTTATTCTCATCATCTTTTTCGGATTCCTGGAAGGGTGGTTCTTTCAGCTTCAGCCCGAACTCCCCCTCTTCGGCAATATCTTCCTCTTTGGACTCATCAACCTGAATGTCATCCTGTTGCTCCTTCTCGCCTACCTGGTGCTGCGCAACATCGTCAAACTGATCTTCGAACGAAAGCGCAACATTCTCGGCCACAAACTGCGAACGCGCCTCGTTATCGCCTTCGTGGGACTCACCTTCATTCCCACACTGCCTCTCTTCTGGCTGGCCACACAATTCATTTTCTCCAGCCTGGACTACTGGTTCAGCCATCAGGTGGAGCAATCCCTGGAGCAGTCGGTGGCCCTGGCCAAAGATTACCTGGAACAGGAAAAAAAAGACCTTATCTTCGACAGCCTGACACTTCGAGAGGAATGGCTCAAATCTCCCCTTTCGCCGGATATCGAAGAAGAAAAACCAGCGGCAGCGCTTCTCGGCCGATACCACCTGGATGGAATTTTTCTAGCGGATTCCCAGGGGAAAATGCTCCGGCAGGTCCAAAGCGGGCCATTGTCGCGGAACAATCCTGAGCTGTTGAATCATTCCATTTCAAGAAGAATCACCGCTCCTTCGGAAGTGGAAACCATCACTCTGGAGGACGGGGCCGAAGGGTTGGTCACTCGGATTGAACTTCCCCCGGGGGACCTTTCCGGGCTCGAGGCCGGGGGCAGTCTGATCCTGCTTCGCACTCTGCCTCCCAGCATTACGGAAAAATTGGGCGCCATCACCAAGGGCTATGAAGACTATCTCCAACTCAAAATGCTTCACATTCCTCTCAAGCAAACCCACTTCATTACCTTTTCCATCGTCACGCTCCTGGTCATTTTCGCAGCCATCTGGTTTGGATTTTCGCTGGCCAAGAACATCACGACGCCCATCCAGGCCCTCGTCTCCGCCACTCAACACATTGCCGAGGGTGAATTCAACATCCGGCTCATACCGGAACGGCAGGACGAAATCGGAATGTTGATGACTTCCTTCAATAAGATGGTGGGCGACCTGCGCGAAAGCCGGGAACAGTTGGCCAATGCCTGTAAGGCGCTACAGCAAAGCAACCTGGAACTGGAAGACCGCCGGCGCTACATGGAGATCGTGCTCAAAGACATTGCCGCTGGCGTGGTCAGCGTGGATGCAGAGGGAAGGATCATGACCATGAACAAATCCGCCGAATCGACTTTCGGGCTCCAGGCGGACCAAACCCGAGGACGCCTCTATTCGGAATTTCTCCAGCCGGCGCACATGGAGATCGTTCATTCTTTCCTCGACCAATACCGCAAGAATCGGCAGATCAATTTTCAGCAGCAAGTTCAGGTGATGATGGGCAGCCGGCCCATGGTCCTGCTCATCAAGGTGTCTGTTTTGCGAGACGAACGGGATCGGTACATGGGGGTTGTAGTGGTCCTCGACGACCTGACAGACCTGGAAAAAGCACAGCGCATGGCCGCATGGCGAGAAGTCGCCCGCCGGATCGCTCATGAAATCAAGAACCCTCTGACCCCTATTCGCCTGTGCGCACAACGGCTTCGAAGACGCTACCTGGAACAGATTCATGAGCAAGCTCCGGTCTTCGATGAATGCACGGCAACGATCATTGAGCAGGTTGACCGCATGAAGCAGCTCGTGGACGAATTTTCCAAATTCGCCAGGCTTCCCCGCGTTCAGCCGGTCCCTTGCAATTTATCGGAAATCGTTGAAGAGGGTATCGCCCTCTACAGGCATACCCATCCGAATGTTTCCTTCCTACTGGAAGAAAAGAACAGGATCCCTCCGGTCAATCTCGACCGCAATCAGTTCAAACAAGTGATGATCAATCTTCTGGAAAACGCTCTGCACGCCCTGGATGGACAGAATGGCTCCATAACCCTGCGGCTCTTTTTTGACCCGGCCCTGAAAATCGTGCGTCTCGAATGCGCCGATACGGGGCACGGCCTCTCCCCGGAAGACAAACTTCGAATGTTTGAACCGTATTATTCCACCAAGGAAAAGGGAACCGGACTGGGACTGGCCATTGTGTCGAGCATCGTGTCCGACCACAATGGCTTTGTGAGAGTGCGTGACAATACCCCTCAAGGAACGGTCATCATCATTGAATTACCTGGGTGACAGAATTCGATGGACCTCGATGCGCCGTTTTAAGACAGCGGCTTTCAGGAGAAGCATTTTTCCAATATGAATTCCCCCCTGTGTCAGCCTCGGAAGGGGGCCTTGCGAAAGGAAAAAATGAGAAATGCCATGAAATCGAAGATCCTGATAGTGGATGATGAAATCAGTATTCTGCAATCCCTCCGGGGGATTCTCGAAGACGAAGGCTACAGGGTAAGTGTGGCAACTTCCGGGGAGGAATCCCTGGAAACTGTCCGAAAAGACTTTCCCGATCTTGTGTTGCTGGACGTCTGGATGCCAGGCATGGACGGACTCACGGTTCTGCAGGAGCTGAAGCATTCCTTTCCTCAGCTTCCCGTCATCATCATTTCAGGGCACGGAAATATCGAAACGGCCGTCAAGGCGACCCGCATGGGGGCATTCGATTTTGTCGAGAAACCGCTCTCCCTGGAACGGATGCTGGTTTCCATTCAAAACGCTCTCGAATTCGAGAGGCTGGCCGAAGAAAATCGCATTTGGCGACAAAAGGCCACCGGGCGCAACCATATCACGGGAAAGAGTCCCGCCATAGAAAAGCTGCGGGCGGAAATTCTTAAGGCTGCCCCCACCAACGCTACGGTGCTCATCACGGGAGAAAACGGGACGGGCAAGGAACTGGTGGCCCGAATGATTCATGCCCGGAGCCTGCGTAACCATCGCCCCATGACGGAGGTCAACTGCGCGGCAATCCCTGAAGAACTCATCGAAAGCGAACTCTTCGGCCACGAAAGAGGAGCCTTCACGGGGGCCCATGAACGGAGGCGTGGTAAATTTGACACAGCCAATGGGGGCACTCTGTTTTTGGACGAGATCGGAGACATGAGCCTCCGGACCCAGGCAAAAATCCTCAGAATCATTCAGGAACAAGTCTTTGAACGCATAGGTGGAACCAGACCCGTCAAGGTGGATGTCCGACTGGTCGCAGCCACCAACAAGGATCTGCGCAAAGAGATAGAGGCGGGGCGCTTCCGCCAGGACCTCTACTATCGCCTCAATGTCATTCCCATCCATGCGCCACCTCTGCGTGAAAGGCTTGAAGACATCTCATTGCTGGTGGAAGACTTTGTCGATGAAATGGCCAACGAGAGCGCCATGGGGCGCAAACAAATCGCTTCGGAGGTCATCACACTGCTGCAGCAATATTCCTGGCCGGGAAATGTGAGGGAATTGAGAAACTTCATAGAACGTCTGATCATTATGACGCCGGGGCAGGTGATCCGGCCGAAGGATATGCCGCAGGACTTTCTGGCGCAGCTTTCAAAACCGCTTCGTCAGCACGACCATTTCCAGTATTCCACCCTCAAAGAAGCCCGATGTTCCTTTGAAAAGGAATACCTTCTTCGAAAGCTGGAAGAGCACGCCTGGAATATTTCTTCGACGGCCGTCCAGATAGGGATAGAGCGCAGCCATTTGTACCGCAAAATGAAGGCCCTGGGCATCCGTGAAAACAATGCGGCTCGCCCCATGCGCTGAACCCGGGCGCTGCCTTTTCCGCCGTCGAATCCCTCAACAGGGAGAAATGAAAGGATATGCATTTTTCAAAATAAAGATTGCCGAAAAGAATGCATCTTGACAGTTTTCCAGATAGGTGCTAGTTATGCATCCACGTTGTCGGGACGTGGCGCAGACTGGTTAGCGCGCTTGCTTGGGGTGCAAGAGGGCGGAGGTTCAAATCCTCTCGTCCCGACCATGAAAACGAACAAAACACCCCAGAAATAAAAAAGGGTCTCTCTATTAGAGAGGCCCTTTTTTATTCTATATTGCGTTATTATTTATTATTCGTCCTGAAATGGATCACTCCCCTGCATGTAAAGGGGAACCATCTATGAGACCGGCTTTTCAATCACGGTCTCGAATAGTTTTCGTGAAACAGAACCGATTGAAGGTCATGAACGAGGGAAAAAATGAAACGTAAGTCATTGAGCAAGAGCCACAAGATACTATTCCTTGCCGCATTGCTTGTTCTGGCAGGGGTTTTCTCATGGATGGGGAATTCCTTTGCAGATGAATCCGCACCGGCCGCAAATGTGCACGAAATTGAGACCACCTTGATCCATGTCGACCAGTATTCGGTCTATGCGCCCAATCTCATTTTTTATTTTGATACACACATGGAAAAACGGAAAAAAGAATCCCTCATGAAGACAGCCGACCGGTTGCTCAACAAAAAGGCGGTCATCACATACTCTTCCAAGGGAGACCTCAGCCAGGACAAACACCCTTTGCTCGTTGGAATTGTCCCCGCAGATGAAAAACCTATTGCGTCCAGTCCCAAAGAACCACGGCGTGTATCGCCAGAATTCGCCGGTGGTGCTCCGGAAAAACCGGTAAAGAACCCGTCCGGGGAGCAAACAGCCCCGAAAGTCGCTGAACCCGCTGCACCGCAGGCATCTTCAAAACAAACCGTTTTCCAAGAAAAAAAGGAACCCCGAATGCCGGAACAGTCCCAGACAATCAGCCGGGACGAAGTCACCGCATTCGTACGCCGCCTCTTGGAATTGAATGAAAAGAAAGACCTGTCTGCGGTAATGCCCTTCTACGCCGACAAGGTGGATTACTATGACCGGGGTGTTGTCGACAGGGATTACATCAGGCGGGACCTGGGGTATTACTTCAAAAACTGGGACAAGATAAGCACCTCTCTCGATGGAGACGTGGTAATGATCGTTCTGGATCAGCCCGACATCAGGGTCGCGAAATTCACCACCGCTTTTTCCGTCCAAAACGACAAGAAATCATCCATGGGAAAGACGGAGAATATTTGGAAGCTTCAACGTGTAAACGGTCAACTGAAACTGATCGATGTGAAGCAAAAGATAATCGAGAGACAGTCCTCTGCTTTTTAGAAAACGGGGTCTTTTCAGCAATAGGCCATGACCTTCCTTACGTAGCGCTGCGTCTGCCTGTAAGGAGGAATTCCTTTATGCTTCTCAACCGCCCTGGGGCCCGCATTGTACGCAGCCACAGCGAGCTCCAGCTTTCCATCGAAACGTTCCAGCAGATCTTTCAAATAACGGCATCCCCCATCGACATTCTGCCGTATATCGAAACGGTTCTTCACTTCCATCTTTTTTGCGGTATCAGGCATCAACTGCATCAAGCCTCGAGCGCCATCCTTCGAGACGGCACGGGGGTTGAAATTGGATTCCACTTTAATGAGGGCTGCAACGAGGTTGGCAGGCAAATCATACTTATGGGCTGTGTCATGAATGACTTCCAGGATCTTCGGCGGAATTTCGAGCCTCATGCTTTCCGCTATTCCCTTTTTGGGTTCGGAAACGGAAGGGCCTTTATCCCCTTCTCCCCCCATGGATAAGACCCCTTTGCCTGCGTTGCTTGATACGGTGGGGCTGGAGACATTCCGCCCGGATGGTCTCAAAAGATGCTTCTTGGAATCGTGTTTCAAACCAAAGGATAAATCCGCACCCCTATTGTCTGGAATGGGCAAATTCTGCCGGGTGGCGACACGCTTTGCACCACCTTTCCCAGCCGGGGCTTTCCCGGTTCTCGAATTATCCGCAAAGGCATTTTCAAACGGGTTTTCCTGTTTTTCAGAATCGTGGCGGCACCGTGAACGGAACCCAAACAGCGTTCCGATGCTTTGAAACAAATGCTCCAGGGATTCAAACGCAGGTTTCGGAGCGGCCTCCCGGCCCCCGGGTTCCGCTTCCGAAAAAGCAATGGATGCCGTTTCAGGCGACGCAGCGCTCTTCCTTGGGGAAAAAAGCCGGCTGAAAAAACCTTTCATCCCACTGATTACCCGGGAAAAGCCGGCATCCGGTTCGGATGTGGAGGAAACCTCTGCGGTGGGTTCGTTGACAGTTTTCTCTCCCGCAAGAGTGGAAGCATTCGCTCCGAAAGGGCTATCCGAAAGCTCTTCCCGGGATACCGAAACGCCGTGTATTCGATTGGACGGGCATGGAAGGGAATTCTCTTGATAGGCCGCAAGAACCCGGTTCGAACCCACCCAGTAAGCACGCTCGCTTGGAAAGAAGATCGATGAGGACCCGCCATGAGGCAAGCTCTCGAGAAAAGGCCCCGGCCCGGTCCTCTCCTCCAACTTCCTTTCCAGAAGGACTCCGAAGTCTTCGCTTCTTTTTCCCGTACGCTCCAGATCCCTCGCAGCTGCATCGTTCAAGGGAACCGCGTTGGATATTTTTTCAGGTTTCATCAATCCACCTATTTTTTGCGCTTTTTTTCTTCGCCTGGGAGTCGGAAAACATCCCCCTTCATCATCCTCGAAGGGGAAATTTCCTAAAGGAAGATTTTACCGATCACGATCTCAGGCTGAACTGTTGAGCAAAAAACCTGCCATTCATGTGAGAGACCTATTTTTCAGCCACCTCGACCATGCCCTTG
The DNA here is from genome assembly GCF_027925305.1 of Desulforhabdus amnigena. Lineage (NCBI taxonomy): Bacteria > Pseudomonadati > Thermodesulfobacteriota > Syntrophobacteria > Syntrophobacterales > Syntrophobacteraceae > Desulforhabdus > Desulforhabdus amnigena. Next base: position 2,808,022 of record NZ_BSDR01000001.1, read on the forward strand.
GCCAGCAGATACCCGAAAAAGAGCTTGAAGGACTCTTCCACCGTACTGAAATTGACCACCAGTTCGCGCTCGGTGAAATTTACGGCTTCTTCTTCGATGTATTTTTTCACCATGGCTTCCATGGCGTTCCTGCTCGAATCATCCTGAATCCCACCGCACATCAAATGAGTCAAAGAATCTTTCAATTCCAAGAGCAATCTCATCTTTTCCGTCGATAAACCCTGTCCCATCGTCCTCTCCATTAGTAGAGACCAGAGATCGCATAGAAATTCAATAAGAATTCCAAAACCTTCTCCGTTCCCTCCGTGTCTCAGTGATGAATAACCGAATATTGGAATCCGTCAACTCCCGTATCGTCCATTCAATGGACCGTCGGGGGCCTGCGTTCATCGTCCTCCTGAGGAGGTCTGACAATTCGGAGCTTCGTGTTTCCACGAACCCGCCCTCCCCTTCTTCCGATTCCAAGCAATTCTTTTCCCCAAATCCAGATATGAAAGAGGGGACGGGCGCTCATGCAAATGCCAATCCCTCCACTCACAAAACCGGCGTATAAATCTTGCACCACCATGAGCACACCAGCATAAATGAATGTCGCCCCCAAAAAGAGCAAAATAAAATCCATCATATCCTTCCCCATCTGCTGTCAACGCATTAGCAAAATTTCTGTAAAACCTTGTTCGCAGAATTGCTTCTTCCCGTCCATGGAAACAACTCATCCCGATGATGATAGATACCTTCGCCAGGCCGAAAATTCAACCGAATACCAAGGAATCCACGGAGGAATGCGGCATCAGGCTCGAAGCAGATGGGGCATTCAAGACAACGGCTCCCATGGCGCGGAAGTTCTCATCCCTTTAAACGATTCAATTCCCCTGGCAAACCTGTTTCAGAATGATTAAATAGATGACACTTGAATGACCGACAAATCAAAATGAACGCACCCGACCGGAAGCTATGCCATAGCATGATCGCTCCCGTGCCGGCCTGCCACTCGCTGTCCAGGCTCAAATCGCTTCAGTATCTACTCGGAATCCACCCCGTTTTCGATGTCCTTCTCAACCGGAACCCCGATGTATCTCAGAGCAGGCTTTCTTCTTCGGGAACATCACTTCATGAGGAGGAAATCAAAATGCAAAAATATGATTACGCAAAATGTATCGAAATTTCAAAACGGGTCCGGTGGGATATCGACAAGGACGTGATCCGGGGAAGACCGTTTGATTTTTCAAAAAAATTCCTGCCCGACGGCATTTCCAAAGTCGATCGATTCGATTTTTTGAACGAGGAACAAAAGAGGTTTCTCAGCCAAATTCAGGGTCGGACCTATGCCAACATGTTTGGTTTTGTAGAGCGATTCATCACCGCCAAAATCCTGGAGATCACCCGAGATCATTGGCTGGACGACCAGGTTGCCCTCGAGGCCCTGGTGCGCTTCTGCGATGAAGAACTGAAACACCAGGAACTGTTTCGGCGCATCGAACCCATGATGTCCTCCAGGATGCCGGCCGGGTACCGTTTTCTTCCGGACCCGAATCAAGTGGCTGCCGCGGTTTTGAAAAATTCGACCTGGGCAGTGCTCGGGTTGATCCTCGAAATTGAACTCTTTACCCAGGAGCATTACAAGCAAACCATCGAACCGGACGAAAACCTTTCAGAGCTTTATAAAGACATATTCCTGTTTCACTGGAAGGAGGAGACCACTCACGCCATCATGGATGAACTGGAATGGCCCCGGGAAGACAGGAAACTCACAGATGCCGAAAGGGACCGGGCGGTCGATGAATTGATCGGAATCGTCGCCGATGTCGACGGCATTCTCCAGCTTCAAAGCGGGTCCGATGTGGATTACTTTCTCAAAGCGGGCGGAGTCTCACTTCGCCCGGAGGAAATAGAGATCCTCAGATCGGGCGTTCTGAAGGCTTACCGCTGGCAGTACATTTTCTCCGGGGTAGAACACCCCCGATACCAGGCGGCCATAGGGGCCCTGGTATCGGATGCTCAGGCACAACGCATCCGTCAGGCTCTGGCGCCGCTCTTGTGATCCCCTCGTGTGACATTGAGGACAAATAGCGATTCACCAGCAACTCCAGCCAGAGGAAGATCTCGATGGAAAAATTCACATTTCCTCCCAGATTTCAGGATATGCTCGGCTTTGGGCTCTTGAAAGCCCTGCTGGGGCGCAGATTGCGGCGTTTTTTCATCCGATGCGCACCGCAACAATTTGCGTCCATGCGACATTGATATTTTCCGCCAAGGGGGAGTTAAAATCGTGAATGTCGAAGTCGACATTGGAGCGATCCACGAGGGGGCGGGGCGTTGCCGCTTCCGTCTTTGGGCGCCTTTTGCCGAAAGAGTGGATCTCCATATCCTGTCTCCGCATGAACGTCTGATTCCCATGCAAGAGCGGGATTCGGGATATTTCGATCTTCAACTGAAGGGTACCGAACCCGGAAGTCTTTATTGCTTCAGGCTGAATGGAGAAAGGGAACGTCCGGATCCGGCGTCGCGCTTTCAACCCCTGGGAGTCCACGGCCCCTCCCAGGTCATAGAGCAGCAGTTCGGGTGGGAAGACGAAAGCTGGAAAGGGATTCCTCTCTCCGACGCCATCTTTTACGAATTGCATGTAGGAACTTTTACGCCCGAGGGGACATTTGACGCCGCCATTTCCCGCCTGAAGGAGCTCGAGGACTTGGGAGTAAACCACCTGGAAATCATGCCGGTCGGCCAGTTCCCGGGCGAACGCAACTGGGGGTACGACGGCGTCCAGCCTTTCGCCGTTCAAAACTCCTACGGAGGGCCGGGAGGATTCAAGCGGTTCGTGAATGCCTGCCATCGGCACCGCATTGGGGTGACCCTCGACGTCGTCTACAACCATCTCGGCCCGGAAGGAAATTACCTTCGTGATTTCGGCCCCTACTTCACACCCAAGTACAGGACGCCCTGGGGCGAAGCCATAAACTTCGACGACGCTCACAGCGATGAGGTCCGAAACTACTTTATCCAGAACGCGATCTACTGGTTCCAATACTTTCATATCGATGCATTGCGGCTCGATGCGGTGCATGCCATCACGGACATGAGCGCCCTGCCCTTCCTGCAGGAACTGGCGGAAAGAGTGGAAGCCTTCTCGGTCCGGAACGGAAGGAAGCGCTACCTCATTGCGGAAAGCGACCTCAACGACGCCAAACTGATAAGACCTCGACCAGAATGGGGATACGGGCTGGACGCACAGTGGTCTGATGATTTTCACCACAGCTTGCACACGCTCCTCACTGGCGAGCGTCGCGGTTATTATGCCGACTTCGGAAAAGTCGAACAGCTGGTTCATTCCATGAGGGAGGGATTCGTCTACAGCGGTCAGTACTCAAGGTTCAGGAAAAGGCGGCACGGAAATTCCGCGGTGGACCGGCCTGCGGAGCAGTTCATCGTGGCCTCGCAAAATCACGACCAGGTGGGCAACCGGATGCTGGGTGAAAGGCTTTCGACCCTGATTTCTTTCGAAGCGGAGAAAGTGATCGCAGGAGCCTTGATCCTCGCTCCTGCCGTACCCCTGCTCTTCATGGGGCAGGAGTACGGAGAGGAAGCTCCGTTTCTCTACTTTGTCGATCATGGCGATGCAGACCTCATGGCCGCCGTTCGAAAGGGTCGCAAAGAGGAATTCAAGGATTTCCTGTGTAAGGGGGAACCACCCGATCCCGCGGGGGAAGAGACTTTTCTAAGGTCCAGGCTCAACTGGGAAAAGCGAGCGGAAGGGCATCACAAGGTCCTGCTCGAGTTTTACAAAACACTCATTCGCCTGAGGCGGGAAATTCCGGCTCTCAAAGCCCTTTCGCGAAGGCGACTGGATGTACATGGCCTTGAAAACGGGAAAATCCTTTACGTGCGGCGGTGGTGCGAGGGAAGCGAGGTGGTTTGCCTTTTCAGCTTCAACTCAAAAGAGGTTTCCCTTCAAGCTGCCGAAATTTCTTTTGAAGGGGAATGGCAGAAAATCCTGGATTCTTCCCACGAAAAGTGGAGAGGCCCCGGCACATCGCTCCCTGAAAAAATCCGATCTCCCGAAGTTCTTGTCATGAGACCCCATGGGTTGGCGGTGTACCGGAAAATCCCCGAGGAATCCTGATCGGACCTTTTCATCCTGTTATTATCCGCAGATTGCACAGATTTTCGCAAATGAAGAAACCTTTCTTTCATCCTGGGCAGGTGGGATTCTTACTGCGACATTGTCACATTAACCACAGAGATACGGAGGACACAGCGAAAAACCTTCAAATGAAATCTCCGTGCTCTCCGTGTCTCCGTGGTTCAGATGTGAGGGTTGATTTTAAGCTGGTTTTCACCACACCCACCATATACCTCCAGCGGAGTGTTTCCTGGGAAAACGGGAGGAAGACAAAGACATGCGGATTCCCATTTCCACATACAGGATTCAGTTCAATCCGGCATTCGGATTTCAGGATGCCGGGAATATCTTGAATTATCTTGAAGAACTGGGTATTTCCGATCTTTACGCATCCCCTATTTTCAAGGCGCGCAAAGGCAGCATGCACGGCTACGATGTCGTCGATCCCACAAAACTCAATCCCGAACTGGGAAACGAAGTGGAGCTGGATCTGCTCCTGACCGCCGTAAAAGATCGCGGAATGGGATGGCTCCAGGATATTGTCCCGAACCACATGGCTTTTGACAGCGCAAATGAAATGCTCATGGATATTTTCGAAAATGGAAAGAACTCCAGGTTCTTCTCCTGCTTCGATATCGACTGGAACCACACCTACGAGAGCATGAAGGGAAGGCTTCTGGCGCCGTTTCTCGGAAAACCTTTCGGAGAATGCCTTGAGGCCGGAGAACTCAAGCTAACCTTTGGGAATGAAGGATTTGAAGTTACCTATTATGACCTGAGGTTTCGCCTCAATATCGGGTCGTACCTAAAAATACTCGGCCGGAACCTCGATCTCCTGGAGCAGACGATGGGGAAGGAGCACCCGGACTACATCCGGTTCTCCGGAATCCTCTATGTGCTCAAGGTGATTCCGTCTCATGCCCGGTCCGATGAACGGTACAATCAAATCCGGTTCGCCAAACGCACCCTTTGGGATCTGTACCGGGAGGAACCCCGTATCAGGGAGTTCATAGACGGAAACGTTCAAGAAATAAACGATGAGGGGGGCGAGGGCGGTTTCAGGGAACTGGAATCCCTTCTCCGCGACCAATTCTTCCGGCTCTCTTATTGGAAAGTTGCCTCCGAGGAAATCAATTACAGGCGTTTTTTCTGTGTCAATGAATTGATCGCCATCAGAATGGAAGAGCGGAAGGTCTTCGAAGATTTGCATTCTCTCATCTTCAAACTGATCGGGGAGAAGGCTTTTACCGGACTTCGAATCGACCACATCGACGGCCTCTACGACCCGTTGAGATATCTCCGGAGGCTCAAAGCCGGATCGGGCGGAATCTATGTCGTCGTGGAGAAGATCCTGGCATCGAAGGAAGAACTCCCCCCCGAGTGGCCCGTAGCCGGAACGACCGGCTATGAATTCATGAACCTGGTGAACGGGCTTTTCTGTCAAAGAGAACACGAGAAAGCCTTCGATAAAATATATGCCGCTTTCATAAGGGATAAAATCCACTTTGAAAAGCTTCTGCTCGAGAAAAAGGGAACCATCATCGAACGGTTCATGCTGGGGGACGTGGACAACCTGGCGCATCTCATGAAGCGAATCTCAAGCAGGGACCGCGCCGGTTGCGATATCACGCTGTACGGGTTGAAGCGCGCACTCTATGAAATGCTGCGCAATTTCCCGGTCTACCGAACCTACATCGGCGCCGATTCCTTTTCTGAACCGGACCGCCGTTCCATTCAGGAAGCCTTTGACAAGGCCAAAAAACAACATCCCGATCTTTTCCACGAACTGAACTATGTCTACAAGTTCCTGATGCTGCAATACGAAGACTATATGGAAAAGGAGGAAAAAAACGCCTGGCTTCATTTCGTCATGCGTTTTCAGCAGTTTTCGGGTCCCCTTATGGCCAAGGGATTCGAAGACACCGCCCTCTATGTGTACAACCGGCTCATTTCCCTGAACGAAGTCGGAGGCGAACCGCAAGTTTTCGGGATCCCCCTGGAGGAATTCCACGATTTCAATGTCCATCGCATGAAACGCTGGCCTCATGCCCTGAGCGCGACATCCACTCATGACACGAAGCGAGGGGAAGACGTTCGCGCCCGGATCAACGTGCTCTCCGAAATCCCCGGGGAATGGGCGGCACGCGTAAATGCGTGGAGGAGGTTGAATCGTGGTCATAAGAAGAGGCTCAAAGGCAAGAGGGCTCCCACGCGCAATGACGAGTATTTTCTGTATCAGACCCTCGTGGGCGCTTTTCCGTTCGATGAAGCGGAACTCCCCGGCTTTGTGACAAGACTCAAGGACTACATCGTAAAAGCGGTACGGGAGGCCAAAGAACACACAGGGTGGATCAAGACGGATGTAGACTATGAAAATGCCTGCCTTGCCTTCATCGACAGGCTCATGACCCCCTCCGGGGATAACCCGTTTCTCCAGGATTTCCTGCCGTTTCAGAAAAAAATAGCCCACTTCGGCATCATCAACTCCCTTTCCCAGACCCTCGTCAAGATCACTGCTCCGGGAGTACCGGATTTCTACCAGGGAACAGAACTCTGGGAACTGAGCCTGGTGGACCCGGACAATCGACGGCCCGTGGATTATGCCCGCCGCAGGGGATACCTGGCGGAAATCAAACAAAATGAAGGCCGGCCCGGTTATGTCGCAGAACTTCTTTCCCATCCGTCGGATGGAAAGGTGAAACTTTTCCTTGTCTATAAGGCCCTGAGGGAGCGGAAGAGAAACCGGAGGCTCTATGAACGCGGAGATTATATTGCTCTCGAGTCAAGGGGGAAGTACAGGGAACATGTGATCGCGTATGCCCGCCAGAAGGGCAATTGCCGGGCGCTGACCGTGGTGCCGCGGTTCTCTTCGCACCTGGTGGAGGAAGGGCGATATCCAACGGGGGAGGAGCTTTGGGACGACACGACCGTCATTTTGCCGGGAGACTTTCCCTTCCCTTGGGAAAATGTTCTGACAGGTGAAATGGTCGAGGGAAGGGCTTCCCTGCCGGTTGGCCTCCTCCTCGAAAGCTTTCCGGCAGGGTTTTTTGTAAATGCAGGAAGGCAAAGAACGAAAAAAACACTTCACTCTTCATCAAACACCGCTTCACAAAAACGGAACAGGGCAGTACACCGGGATTCCATTTCATAGGATTCTCCCGGTTCAAGGAGGGGATACCTTCTCCTTCTTCCGGTTGTGGTCCGCGTATCGAGCACCAATTCCCACTGTCCCGTGCGTTCGGCTACCGGGGGAAGGACGAAGGCCATGGGCTCGTAGTGAGCATTGAGAAGCAAAAGCAGGGTCTCGTCAACGATGGGATTGCCGCGCTCGTCCGGTTCATCGATGGCATCCCCTGTGAGAAGAACGCCGAGACAACGGGCATAAACGTTGTACCAATCCTGTTCCTTCATTTCCCTGCCGTCCGGGCGAATCCAGGTAACGTCCCTGAGACTGGAATTGACCATGGCTCTTCCCCGGAAAAAGTTCCTTCTGCGAAAAACCGGGTGTTCCCGCCGGATTCGAATGATCCTTTTCGTAAATTCAAGCAGGGCCTTTTCCGAAGGGGCGAGGTCCCACCTGAGCCATGTGAGCTCATTGTCCTGGCAGTAGGTATTGTTGTTTCCCTGCTTGGTGTGCCCCCGTTCATCTCCCGCAAAGATCATGGGGACCCCCTGGGAAAAGAGCAAAGTGGAAAGGAAATTCCTCTGCTGCCGGGCTCTCAGCTTGATTATGGTAAGGTCGTCGGTCGGTCCTTCCACTCCACAGTTCCAACTCAGATTGTTGTCGCTGCCGTCACGGTTTTCCTCTCCGTTGGCTTCGTTGTGCTTTTCATTGTAGCTCACCAGGTCGCGCAGAGTGAACCCGTCGTGGCAGGTGATGAAATTGATGCTGGCATAGGGTCTTCGGCCTGTCCGTTCGTACAGGTCACTGCTCCCGGTCAGCCGGTAAGCGAGCGGGCCCAGCTGTCTCTCGTCTCCCTTCCAGTAACGGCGAACCGTGTCCCGGTACTCTCCATTCCATTCCGTCCAGAGAACGGGGAAATTGCCCACCTGGTACCCCCCTTCGCCGAGGTCCCAGGGTTCGGCGATGAGTTTCACCTGAGAGATGACAGGGTCTTGATGGATGATGTCGAAAAAAGCGCCGAGGCGGTCCACCGCGTGGAGTTCCCTTGCCAGGGTGGATGCCAGGTCGAAGCGGAAACCATCCACATGCATCTCGGTGACCCAGTAGCGCAGGCTGTCCATGATGAGCTGAAGCGTGCGGGGGTGGCGCATATTGAGGGAATTGCCCGTCCCCGTATAATCGACGTAATAACGGGGGTTATCCTGAGCCAGCCGGTAGTAGGCGGCATTGTCTATGCCTCGAAAACTCAGGGAGGGGCCCAGGTGGTTTCCCTCCCCCGTGTGGTTGTAGACCACATCCAGGATCACTTCGATCCCCTCCCGGTGAAATGTCTTCACCATGGTTTTGAATTCGGCCACCTGTTGACCACGGTCGCCGTGGAATGTGTAACCCGCGTGGGGCGAGAAAAAATTGATGGTGTTGTAACCCCAGTAGTTGGTGAGACCCCGCTCCACCAGGTGCCGGTCGTGAATGAACTGGTGCACGGGCAGGAGTTCCACGGCTGTGATGCCAAGCGAGAGGAGGTAGTCCATCACTTCCGCGCCGGCAAGGGCTTCGTATGAGCCCCTCAGGGCCTCGTCGACCTTGGGATGAAGACGGGTGAAGCCTTTGACGTGCATTTCGTAAATAATGGTCCGGTCCCACGGGGTACGTGGAGGAACGTCGTTTCCCCAACTGAACGCCTGGTCCACCACCACGCACTTGGGCATATAGGGGGCATTGTCCCTCTGATCCATGGAAAGGTCTTCATCGGGATGTCCTATTTCATAGCTGAAATGGGAATCGTTCCACTCGATGATCCCGCTGATGGCCTTGGCATAGGGGTCCAGGAGCAGTTTGAAAGGATTGAAGCGTTGTCCCTGCTCAGGGACATAAGGGCCATGCACCCGATAGCCGTACAACAAGCCGGGGCGCGCCTCGGGAAGGTAAACATGCCATACCTGGTCGGTCTGCTCGGTCATGAGGATTCGCGTTTCGGTGAGGCCTTGCCCGCCTTCGAAAATGCAAAGTTCCACTTTTGTGGCATTTTCGGAAAAAAGGGCAAAATTCACACCCGACCCATCCCAAGTGGCTCCCAGGGGGTAAGGTTGTCCAGGCCAGATTTTCATATTGATCCTCCCTATGTCCGGTCATACTGTTCCATGCGGGAATATCCAGGGCAAGAGACGGAATTTTAATGCGGCGGAAGAGGTTCCAACGCCTCGCGCACCTTGGCGGCAAGCTCCTCTATGGAAAACGGCTTTTGAATGAAACGCACCTCCTCGTCCAGAACACCGTGGTGGGCAATCACATTGGCTGTGTAACCGGACATGAAAAGGATCTTGATATCTGGATAGAGGGTGTGCATCTGATCAGCCAAATCGCGACCATTCATTTCGGGCATAATGACGTCCGTGATGAGCAGGTGAATCTCGCCGGAATGTTCCTCGGCCAATCGCATGGCTTCGTTCACCGTACTTGCCGTCAGCAATGTATAGCCCAGCCTTTCGAGCATGGCCCTGCTCAGATTGAGAATCGCCACCTCGTCCTCTACGATCAGGATGGTCTCGCCATGCCCCATCGCGATTTCGGCCAAACTCTCCTCCTGAGGATCAACAACATTGTCTACGTGGCGCGGCAGGTAGATTTTGAATGTCGTGCCTTTGCCCGGTTCGCTGTATACGTTGACAAACCCCTTGTTCTGCTTGACGATGCCGTGGACCGTGGCCAGCCCAAGTCCCGTGCCCTGCCTCTCTGCCTTGGTGGTGAAAAAAGGCTCGAAAAGCTTGTCCTGTATCTCCTTGTTCATACCGCAACCGTTATCACTGACAGCCAGCACGACGAAATCCCCCGGGGCAAATTCCATGTGGTCGTCGTAGTAAGCCTTGTCAAGGGTCACCATTTGCGTCTCGATAGTGATCTTGCCCACGTCCGCGATGGCATCCCGAGCGTTTACACACAGATTGACCAGAAGCTGATCAATCTGCGACGGGTCCATCTTGACCGGCCAAAGATCCGTTTTTGGCAGCCAGGCCAGGTCGATATCCTCGCCAATGAGACGCCGCAGCATTTTGAGCATCCCCTCAACGGTCTCGTTCAAATCGATCACCTTGGGCGAAATGGTCTGCTTACGGGCAAAGGCCAGCAACTGCCGGGTAACCTTCGTAGAACGCTCGGCCGCCTTGAGGATTTCCTGGATATAGTTGTATAGCGGCTCGGATGGTTTCAGCAGGGCCAGAGCCAGCTCCGCATAACCTAGAATCACGCTGAGCATGTTGTTGTAGTCATGAGCTACCCCGCCGGCCAGCCGTCCTACCGATTCCATTTTCTGGGCGTGGTGGAATTGATCTTCCAACCTGCGTTGCACGGTGATGTCCGTTGCGAAGCCGTTGATAATGAAAGAGCCGTCCCCGTTTCGTTTGGCGATTCGGGCATTCATGCTCAGCCAAACGGTCTTGCCGTCGGCTCTACGCGCCTCGTATTCAAAGTTTTCCACATAGTCTTTTTCCTGCAGCAATTGCAGGAAACGATCTCGCCAGCCGGGATTGACATAAAGCTGTGACCGCAGATCGGGATAGCGTTCTATAGCCTCCTGGGGTGAACGATACCCCAGTATCCGGGCCATAGCGGTATTGACCGACAAAGCCTGCCCCCGCGAGGTGGTAGAGAAAATCCCGATGGGTGCATTTTCAAAAAGATCCCGGTATTTGGCCTCCCTCTCCTGCAGCATCCTTTCAACCCGTTTCCGTTCGGTGACGTCGTGGACAATGGAGTGCAACAGCTCCTTTCCTTTGACTTTGATTTTGCTGGAATAAACCTCGACATCCCGAATGGAGCCATCGGATCTGCGGTGAGAAAACTCGAAGTAAACCCGCTTCTGATCCCTGGCTTTTTCCATCTCTTGCTTTACCTCTATGGGCGAAAGCACGTTGATGTCCTGAATCTTCATTTGCCTGAGCCGTTCTCTCGGCCATCCGTAGGTTCTGTTGACATTTGGGTTCTAATTAACAGATGTCAACAGCACTACTACAAGATGAAACATGGTTGAAGATCCTCCAATTCCTTCGTTCCTGTGTGGATGTTTACGTAGGAGAAGAAGGTGTTTGCCGTCTTTTCATTGAAGCACTCCTTTGGATTACACGAAGTGGTGCTCAGTGGAGACTGCTCCCGGAGAAATTCGGTAACTGGAACAGTGTCTATAAACGATTCGCCCGCTGGTGTAACAAGGGTATCTTCTCCAGAATGCACGAGCACTTCATAGATGATCCCGATATGGAGAACTTCATGTTTGACAGCACCATTGTTCGTGCCCATCCCTGTGCTGCGGGAGCCCTCAAAAGATCCGGTGGACAAGAGACACAGGCTCTCGGGCGCAGCCGGGGAGGTTTTTCCACCAAGATCCACGTAGCGGTAGATGGGTTGGGAAATCCCCTGAGGTTCATTCTCACTCCCGGTCAGAAGAGTGACATCGAACAGGGACCGGCTCTTATCGAGGGCTTCACCTTCGCTCATGCATTGGGAGACAAGGGCTATGATTCGGATGCCTTCGTCCAGGCGATCACCCATTCTGGAGCTACTGCTGTGATTCCACCCCGGTCCAATCGCAAAGAGCCCCGTAAGTACGACCAATGCCGCTACCGCGAACGACATCTGATCGAGTGCTTTATGGGCAAGATCAAACATTTTAGACGCATCTTCTCCAGATTCGACAAGCTCGACAGAAGCTTCTTGGGCTTTCTTGGCTTTGTCGCAGCTCTCATCTGGTTGAGGTGAAATGTCAACAGAACCTAGTACTCTTCGGCCGATTGGTTGGCATCGATGATGTTTCCCGTATCGGGATCGATGATCAATTTGACGGCGGCATGGTGTTCGAAGAGGTTTCTAAACAGCGCCTCACTCTCCCGCAGTGCCTCCTCGGCAAGTTTTCGCTCGACGATATGCCAGCTCATGTCGGCCAGGTAAGAGACAATCTCCACGTCCTTTTCGGTATAGTCCGCAGATTTGTTGCCGACTCCCAGAATAGCGACTACCTTGCCTTCGCGCATGACGGGGACGACCAGTTCGCGAACCACTTCGACGTGGCCTTCGGGCAGCCCTTTTTTGTGCGGAAGCGATGCGTAGCCGTTATGCACGACCGGTTTTTGCCGGCGAACGCACTCCCCCCAAATGCCGGCCCGGTCGATGCTGGAATACATCCCTCCGCCTTTGGCCCGGCAGTACTCCTTGAGCGTGCGGGTGGACCAATGTTGCAGGGAAAGGGTGTTCTGGTCTGCCTCCACGAAATGGTAGAACCCGATGGGGCTATCGACTATGGCGCTGGTTTCATCCAGGGCTTTGGTCAGAAATGCATCCAGAGTATGGGTTGTCGCATACTCCTGCAAGGTGAGCCGTACCTTCATGAGCCGTTGCACCAGGCGTTGCTCGCTTTGGTCGCGAAATACCAACACCACGCCGGTGATTTCTCCCTGGGCATCGCTGATGGGCGCTGCCGAATCGGCGATAGGCCGTTCGATCCCGTCTTTAGCGATGAGCAGGGTATGGTTGGCCAGACCCACCACCTTGCCGCTCCTCAACACTTTTCCCAACGGATCTTCCGCCTTTTTCCGCGTCTCTTCGTTAACGATACGAAAGATCTCGGCAAACGGCTTACCGCGGGCCTCGGTCTGGGACCAGCCGGTGAGCGCTTCGGCCACAGGATTCATGAACACGATCTCCCCTTTCAGATTCGTGGAGATGACTCCGTCGCCGATGGATTGCAGAGTAATGGTCAGATTCTGCTTTGTTTGCTGCAGGTCCGCCATGGCGTGCACAGCCGATACCTGATCAGACAGAATCTTGCCGGCAAGAATCGTCGCCAGGGGATACAACAGCATCACGGGCGGACCAATACGCATGATCACATGCGCTGCAACGTTTCCGGGCAGCGTGAACATGAAGGCGAGCATGGTCAGGTGAACCACAAGGCCAAACAGGTAGAGTCTCTGTGCGGATGGAGGATAGACCGTCGGTTTGAGCCGGAAGTGGGCCAAGAGGCCGATCCCCGCCGATGAAAGGATCACCAGCAATCCGGTAACCGCACCCGCGCCTCCCAGCCACAGGCGACAGGCTGCCGTCATCACGACGGCCATGGCTGCAGCCCAGGGTCCGAAAAACAATGCGCAAAGGCTGACCATGATGGAACGACCGTCAAAGATCAGGCCGGGGCCGAGACTCAGAGGCCGCAGCATTCCGATCACGGCGGCGCCTCCGAAAAGGACGCCCTGCAACACCACGCCCAGGCGGGTATGGCCGGCCCAGCGCTTTTCGAGAAAGCCGGAGACAGTGCTGAGTGTCACCAGCAAAGTCAGATTGAGTATCAAATCGATATAGATCATAAGGTGTTTTGCCTTCTGGAGATCTGGTTATTCTCTTTTTGCATCGGGAGGGCAACATCCAGAGTGCATTATGCCCTTGCAATTTATAAAACGGATCGAAAACGCCGTCAAAGCGGCAATGCTCCAGAGGGAAAATTTTTCGTTCCGCCCTCCGTTTATGAGATGTCGTATTCTGCGTGCTCCATGCAGACATAGCCTGAGCAACGGCCATGTTCCGCCCCTGTGTAACAGCGCCGACCAGGACCTCGTCTCCTGCTGTACCCCGCGGAAATGGGCAGGAGCACAAACACCCGGTAAGGCTTCTCCCCCGCCTTGACCGTCCTTCCAAGCCGCTCCCACGCCCGCTTGGTGAGAACGAAGCGAGCTTTCCCCCAGCTTTGAGCGTAGAGAAAAAACTGATTGAGAAGGCTAAAGCGGCGTATGTTTGCAGATTTCGAATACTCGATGAATTCACTGATCGCTCTTTCCGGGCTTTCCTTCAACACCTCCATGAGCGACCTCCACGCGCCATCGATACGCTGCTTTATCTCGAATTGGCTCGGCCTGGGTGCTTCATCCGCTCCACCGATTCCCGTGTCCCGTTCGACCATGTGCCCGTTCCTCCTTTATGGTAAGGTGATCTTTCCGTTTTTCATTTTGGCCGATCCCGCCTTGAAGCCGTTCTTATCACGATAGATGATGGAGCCATCGTCTGTGATCGTCGCCGACCCGGTCTTGAACCCGTTTTTGTCTCTGTCACCTTTTCTCCTTTTTTAGAAGCCGACCGGCTTCTTTCCCTGGTGCAGTTTTTTGAGTTTCTCCTCACCCGCAAGGGCTTCCACGAGCATATCGTGATTGAGTTCGGTCCTTGGGTAAAAGGCAAACTTGTCGCGGACCGCCTTGAAGTCCCCTGGGCAAAGATCCGTCATGCGGAGAAGGGCTTGCGTCGCGCTCTCCGGCAGTGGTCCAGGAGAGAGCGGTCCGAGCAAACGCTTATAAAAAATGATGTTTCCCTCGGGCTTCAACGGCGCGAACCCTACCTTGTAGCTGAAGCGGCGCAGGGAGGCTTCATCCAGGTCCATCAGGCGGTTGGTCGTGCAGATCAAGATCCCCCGGAACCGCTCCATCTGTGTGAGAAATTCATTGGTAAAGCTGATCTCCCAGGAATGGCGGGCGCGCTCCCGGCTGAAAAGGAGAGAATCCGCCTCATCGAGGATGAACAACGCTTCCCTGGTTTCGGCCTCGGCAAAGGCGGCGCTCAGGTTCCTTTCCGATTCTCCCACGTAGGGGCTTCTAAGATCGCTGAGCCGCTTGCAGAGGATTTCCCGGTCCAGGTGGTCCGCCAGGAAGCGGGCCAGTTCACTCTTTCCGCTCCCCGGAGGCCCGTGAAAGAGCAGGTTCATGCTCACATTGCCGCTTTGCCCGCTGTGGCGCAGGTGCTGATCGAAACGCTCCAGCTGTTGCACCAGGGATGAAAGGTCGCCTTCGACATTCAAGCCTTCCAGGGAGTAGTTCTTTTCGATTTTATCCTTAATCTGCGGTTTCACTCCGGAATTGAGGAGCGTGCCGTGAGCCTGCAAAAGGGCGCTCACGGTTTCCCGGAACGCTTTTTTCGACGGTGGCTTCGTTTCCATGGCTTTTCTCACGGCCAGGTCAATGGCTCCGGCACCGGCTTCATACCTAGAGGCAAAATCCAGAATCTCCGAGGAGCTCACCCGATTGCTTGCTCCGTATCGCTTCAACACGTTCTCCCAGAGCTGAACGCGGCTGCGTCGACCCAGGGGGGTGAAACGGATGCTGAAGGCGAAACGGCGCCGCACCGATGCTTCGATGTGCTCGATGTCGTTAACGATCCAGATCATCCGGACCCCCGGTTCTTCCAGCAGATGGTTGAGCCATCCCTTGTCCTGGGTTTCTCCGCGCATGAACCATGAAAAACGGGTGCCGAGGACATTGTCCGCTTCGTCCACGATGATGAGTGACCCAGGACCGCTGTTGGTCATGTTCAGGCAGGCCACAATGGCTCCCCGCCGATTGCCGGAGCTGTTCTCCTGGTCCTGGACGATCTCGTACGCCGGAACTCCCAGTTTTTGAGCCACACCCCGCGCAAAAGAAGTCTTGCCGGTTCCCGGGGCGCCGTAGAGAAGGATGTGTGTGGAGGTTTCCCGCTTTTCCTCGAGCAGCTTCAAAACGAAATTCGCTTCTTTTTCCAGGTTGAAATGGTGTTCCAGGGGAAGGGTATCCTCGGGAACTTTGGAAAAGAGACGCTCCAAAACCTGGGGAGCTGAAGGGTTCCAGATGAGCTTGAGGTAATCTTCCTGGAGCCTCAGATCGACGCTATCCATCTCGAAGGCGTCGATTTTTTGCAGGGTGCCCATCAGGACTTCATTGAGCTCGGTCACGGAGAGATTCAAGACGGCGCTCAAGTGCTTGCGTCCCGTGAATTTGTTGCACCCCAGACGGTTCACGAAAAAATCCTCGAAAATCTCGTGAGTAGAAAGGATAAAAAGGAACACCGTGAATTCCATTTCTGCAGGGCTCAGGTTGAACATCTCCTGAAAGAGGGCGAGGTTCTCCTCGATGGGAGAGGCACTTTCCTCATCCATGTTTTCCGTTCTTGCCGCCAAAAGCTCTTTCACCCGCAGACCGAAGCTTTTTACTGCCCGCTTGGGGGATCTTCGAAGGTAGCGGATGAGGATGTCGGCGTAATCTTCCCCTTCCAGGTCGGCTTCGCTCAGCTCCTCCTGCAGTTCCTTGCAGAGAGCACCGCGAAGGTGCGCGAGCAATTCCGTTCCGAGCTCTTTCCTCTCTTCTCCCAGCACCCAGCAGACCGCTTCCAGGGATTTGCCATCCAGGGAAGCGGTTTGATCCAGATGCCGGTGAAGATAGACGGCGCATCGGCTCAGAAGGAACCGTTCATTTTCATCCATTTCAAAGGCTGATAACGGGGCAAAATGCTTTCGGATTCTCGGCGTCATGTCTCCCTCCCTTTCGTTTTGAGTAGATGCATGGTAGCATGGCGCCGTTCCATATAGCGGAATGATATTTTTAAAAAACAGAGAGGGAATATGCCTGATAAAATAGATAGTTATAGAAGCTATGGGCAAAAGGTGATCAGCCTTTTTGCAAAACTCCTTTTTACGGGAAGGAACTATTCCCTGAGTGAGCTTGCAACGCATTTTGCCTGTTCCAAGCAGACGATTTCACGCCTCATAGAAGACATACGGCGAAGCTACGGGGTAGAGGTGGAAGAGTCCTTCCAGGGAAACCGCAAATATTTCCACATCAAACGGCTGGGGGGAAACCTGCCCCTGGTGAATCTGACAGAGACGGAACTGAGCGCGCTTCAGATGTGCCGGGCCTTCGCCGAACACCTGCTGGGGCGGGAAGTGTACCAGGAATCCACGCGGGCGCTGGAAAAGAGCCTGGCACTTCTTCCCGGAAAACAGGGCCTTTCTTCCGATCTTTTCGCTTCGTTCAAACCCGGCAGCATCGACTATACACCCCACCAGGAGAGCATTCGCAATCTCATCGAAGCCATGGAACGGAAAAAGATATGCCGGATCACCTACAAATCCATCATGGCCAGTGGAGCGAAAATCTTTCACATCAAGCCTCTCAAGATTTTTTCCCACCGTGAAACGATCTATCTGCATGCCCGGCTCGCCCGCGAACCCTCCAAGGCGTGGAAAGAGCCCGCTTTCGATCCCCTCCTGACGATTCACAGGCTGAAGAAGGTGGAAATCACGGACCGGATGTTCGAATTCCCCAGGGATTACGACTTCAAGGAGGTATTCAACCAGAACTTCGGCATCATCAAAGATGAAGCCTTCAAGGTCGAAGCGGAATTTACCGGCTTCGCGGCGCGTTATGTAGCAGAAAGGGTGTGGAACCCCGACCAGAAGATTAGACCAATTGACGATGGAAAGATCGTCCTGACCTTCGAAGCCACCTCAGTGCCCGAGGTCATCTCCTGGCTGCTTTCTTTCGGCGAGGAGGCAAAATTACTGAGTCCGGTTTGGCTTGTTGAGGAGGTGAAAATAAAATCTAGGTATTTTCATTGACCTACCTTAGCTATTGAGAATTTTCATTGTAATATATTATAATTTTACTATATTCAAAACTGAACATTTAGGTATCTCGTTCACTTATAAGTAGCCAAGACAACCGTGTAAATTGTAACAAAGGCAATAGCTACGTGGCGGTTGTCCTTCAGTGAAGACTGCACACATAACCATCATGATGGAGGAGTCTCAAATGCAGGACACTTTTAGCCCTGAGTGGTGCCGTTCAACTTTTCAACTTCTCATTTTCCTCGATGAAGTTTACGAAGCGATTGAAAATCATGATGTCTTAAAGACCAATACGATCACTTGGGGAGAAGGTGAAACCAATGAGGAAGGGATTCCTGAGGTGGTCATTGGGTTCCAGGTACGTAAACCGCATAAGAAAGCCAACCATCTCTGGGTCGGATTTTGGCAGCTCGGCCAAGAAATGAAAATGGGCTGTCCTATTTGGCTTCAGGCACTCAAAGACGAAGTATGGGAGCCGCTCATTAAGCAATTTCCCGAAGCGCATCAATTTGAAGACGATGGGGCAATCGGGATCGAATGGCCTTTGCCTATGGATGCGAATTTGGAGGCGGTCAGGGAAGCGGGAAGAAATCTGGGCACACGGATTATCAAGGTGCTATCGCCTCCTGCACAATAAGCATAAGATGGGCCGGGATATAATTGTTTTGATAGAGAGCTGAAAGCTGTCCGGGTCAGGTCGGCAAGTTTTCACAAATCTAAACTGTTAATATAGATTCTCTTGTCCAAGTAAAACATCATTCCTAATTTTGCAAGCATTCGCTGGTTCCCAAGAGTCAACTTGGGAACCAGCGGGAACATGGAAAAGCTCATTTGTTAAGAGGAAGCCCGGCTTCCCCTGCCATGTATCAGCCCGTCACAACCTGACTTCCCCCTTGAACCACCGTCAAGATACCACCCATGAGCGCCAGAGCCATGAAGATGGCCACCAGGGTGCCGCCGAACACCACTCCCAGGAGCGCCGAGGCGATGAGCAGGCAGCCCGGGATCCGGCCTTTGGCTCCCATGGCGACTGCTCCGAACACAACCACCAGGAAGGAAAACAGGACTCCACCCCAGCCAAGCCCGACCACGGTTGTGGCTCCTTCCGCCTGAAATGCCCCTCCCACTCCTCCTACAAACAGCGTCACACCCGCCGCCATAATGCCGAATATGCCCGCCACCATCGCCACGATTCCTCCTGCCTTCTTCATGTTGTCTCCTTCATCCTGGATTTGTTTTGAGTCGAAAGAAGTTCATTCACATTCATTCCACCTTCACGTATCCACTTCGCCAGAATCCCCAGTCCTGTATTTTCTTGAGCCGGCCCTGGAACGTCAGCGCTGAGCCGGCATCAAACCGAAGGACGAACTCCTTTT
The DNA here is from genome assembly GCF_027925305.1 of Desulforhabdus amnigena. Lineage (NCBI taxonomy): Bacteria > Pseudomonadati > Thermodesulfobacteriota > Syntrophobacteria > Syntrophobacterales > Syntrophobacteraceae > Desulforhabdus > Desulforhabdus amnigena. The sequence goes on from NZ_BSDR01000001.1 coordinate 2,827,047, forward strand.
GCTCCGGGGGATAGAAGAGTACGGCGCGATCCCCGCCTGGAAGCTCAACGGTGACCTCATAGGCAGTATCCTTTATTTCCGAAAACACCCCGGTTTTGCTCACTTCCGTAACAATGCCTTCCCCCTGGACCCAGTATGCCCACTGATGTTTCAGGTTCCACTCTTCCTGCTGCAGATCGGTGAGTGGCTCAAAGGCCGAGATCAAAGAAAACAGGGCCAGGTACTCTCTGGATGCCGGCTGCTCCTCCGTGGATGCAGCCACCCTGGATGGTCCCCGCTCCGATGCTGCACTCAGGGAAACCTTTTCGGGACTGGAGCCGTCCACTTTCTCGGGTACGGCACTGACAGCGATGATGAGCGAGAACACCGCAAGTCCGAGATAGATGCCAAGAGCTCTGCCGCGCGTCGGTTGGCGCAGCCATTTTGGATTCAAGGCCCCGGCGAAAGCCGTGAACAGGAAAATGAGAGTGGTTAATACAGCCACTGCCGATATCTCTTTCATTTTTCTTCATCCTTTCCGGTAAACCATCTGGCACTTCCGTCACCTTTGCAGGAGATCGTATCAGCGGGGGGTGAGAGCATCCTGGGACTTACCATCACCCCTCTGAAAAAATTTCTTTCTGATCTTTCAGGGAAGAGCGGGAAGTTGGCGATATAGTCGCTATCAGCCGAATACATCAGGAGTTATTCAAAATCAGTTCCGGAAGTTGCGTTTCATTTCATTCAACGCAACCTACAGTAGGCCGCGTTGAATGAAATGAAACGCGACACAGAGATCAGAAGAAACCCAACAATTTTCATCTTGAAAAACCTACACCCCCCTACCCCCCTCAAGGGGGGAATTTTTAGGATAAAATCCCCCTTTGAAGGGGGATCAAGTGAAGGGGGATCAAGGGGAATGTCGGAAATGCCAACATCATGAGAGACATCCAAAATGAGAATTGCTGGAAAAAACCGAGAAAACCGTACAAAATACTGTAAACGATTGAAACCACTCTCATCTCTCATCAGGAGTCAAGGTTGCAGCCGCTTCACAGTTGAATTGCAACCGGGCATGACAGGCAGATAACCGCTGCATTCGCCGGTCTTGCGGCCGTTCTTGTCATAGAAGGTGGTCTTTCCGTTTTTCATTTTGGCCGATCCCGTCTTGAAGCCGTTCTTATCGCGATAGATGATGGAGCCATCGTCCGTGATCGTCGCCGACCCGGTTTTGAATCCATTCCTGTCCCTGCATATGATGGCCTGGTCGCAGTAGGAAACCCGCGGCGCCAGCAAGAGCAAAAGGATCAAAGCAACAATGATTTTCATCTTCTTTCCTCCCTTTTCGGAAGCCGACCAGCTTCCTTCCCGTATGAAATTTCTTCAGTCTCACTTCATCAATTCATCAACCAGAGATTCCACGAGCATGGCGTGGCTGAGTTCGGTCCTTGGGAAAAAGGCGAACCTGTCCCGGACCGCCTTGAAGCCACCCGGGCAAAGATCCGTTATACGGCGAAGGGCTTGCGCCCCATCCTCCGGCAGTAGGCCGGAAGTGAGTGGTCCGAGCAGCGCTCATAGAACAGGATAATGGCGGCCCTGCCGAGATAGCGTCTCGCCTTGTTCCGCCGTAGTATGTTTTGCCAAAGTTGGATGAGCTGACGCCTGCTGAAAGGCCTGAACTGGGTGACACTGCAAATGGGCGGCACATTGCTTCACCACGAATCGTTCGTCAGCATCCAGGCTGGAGCCGAACGCCGGCCCCCAATGCATCCTCCTGTGTCTCATGATCTTCCTCCTTTCGTTTCAAGATGAGGCATGATAGCATGCAAACATTCCATATCGCGGAACGGTACATCTTTTTCCAAGGAGGGTCCCCATGCCTGAAAAAATCGATATTTACAGGAGTTACGGCCAAAAACTCATCAGCCTCTTTGCAAAGCTCTTGTTTTCGGGGGAGAGCTACTCCCTGACCGAGCTCTCAAAGCTTTTCTCCTGTTCTAAGCAGACGATCCTGCGGCTGATAGACGACATGCGGAAATCTTACGGCGTGGAGGTAGAAGAAGTCATGAACGGCAACCGGAAGCACTTTCGGATCAGACGGCCGGGCGGAGCACCTCCCCCCCTGAGCATGACGGACATGGAGATGAGCACCCTTTTCATGTGCCGGGCATTTGCCGAGCACCTGCTGGGCCGGAGCCTCTTTGAAGAGAGCACCCGTGCCCTGGTAAAAAGCCAGGCTCTGCTTCCCGGGGAGAAAGCCGCCTCATTGGATCATTTTGCATCCTTCAAGCCCGGCAGCATCGACTACACGCCCCATCAGGCCTCCATGCGCACGCTCATCGAGGCCATGGAGAAGAAAAGGATCTGCAAAATCACGTATAAATCGACGATGGCTGCGTCCCCCAAAACGTTTTACATCAAACCCCTCAAGATCTTTTCCCACCGGGATACCATCTACCTGCACGCCCGGCTGGCCAGAAAACCATCCAGCCCTTACACCAAGCCAGATTACGATCCCTTGCTGGCGATTCACCGCATCGTGGAAGTCGAGCCAACCGACAGGCAGTTCGAATATCCCAACGATTACGATTTCGAAGAGGTCTTCAACAAAAACTTCGGCATCATCAAGGATGATGCATTTGAAGTCGAGGTGGAATTCAGGGGCTTCGCCGCGCGCTACGTTGCGGAGAGGATGTGGAGCCCCAACCAGCAGATCAGGCCTGTCGACGATGAAAAGATCGTCCTGACCTTTGACGCCACCTCGGTGCCGGAGGTCATCTCCTGGCTGCTTTCTTTCGGCGAGGAGGCAAGACTGATGAGGCCGGATTGGCTTGTGGAGAAGGTAAAGGAGAAAATAGAAATGCTTTCAGGCGCTTATTTTAGTTCTTGAGGGGTTTCATTGCAATTTATATAAAAAAAGGCTCACGGTTCATGCAAAATCCGAAAATCAACGGGTGGAAATCCAGGCTTGGAGTCCACCGGAACGATATGAATCATTTTGGTGATCCAATATGGGTAGCGCCGTCTTCCATGGCGGCGCATGAACATGATATTAGGGAGTGAGTCGCTCTTGAAATCCCCATTTACCACGGAGGCACAAAGATCGCAGAGAAATTCCATAAGAATTCCAGAATCTTCTCCGTGCCCTCCGTGCCTCCGTGGTGAATAAAGGGATATTGGAATCTGTCAACTCCCTTGGAGGCTGTCTTAAAATTCCCCCCTTGAGGGGGGGGGCTTGGGGGGTGTTTTTCCGGTTCACCAAATCTTGACACCCCCCAGGCCCCCCTCAAGGGGGGAATCGAAGCAGGTTCGGCTCCCAGGCAGAGGAATTTTCAGACAGCCTCTTAGAGTTTTCTGGATATTCCGTTATGTGAAACGAACCGGATTTTCGAATTGGGGCAAATTACAAATGAGTACCCACCAAAACATATGAGAGCAAAGTCATGCCAAAGAAAAAGAAGAAACTGCGAATTGCCATAGCAGCCTGGGAAATTGGGCGGGTCGAATCGGGACTGGGAGTCAAAATGGGCGGCCTTGGGGTCATCATAGAAGAACTGCCCCCGGCATTGGTAAAGGCCGCCGCCAGGCAGGGAATCGACCTGGAAATCGAAATCCTCTCTCCCTGCTTTGCCCATTACGACAAGAAGCTGTTGGAAAAATCCCATCCACCTGTGCCGGTTTCAATTCTGGGAACAACCTTCGACTTCGATATCTACACCCATGTCTTCCCGGATGGGCAGAAAGTTGTCTATTTCTGGGATGACTGGCAGCTGGGTTGGACCAACTCAACCGCCATCTACCCCGACGATCCGCAGATGGCCCTGCGCCTTTATGCATCCGTAAGCCAGGCCATGGCGGGTTACATCCGGAGGGAAAAATTCGATACCATACACCTGCATGATTATCACGTGGGGCTGATTCCCTTTTACCTCGGAGATGAATACTTGCGGGATGTTCCCTTTCATTTCACCATACACAACGCCACCTATCAGGGCATCATTCCCCTCGTGGGAGGAGGCTACGCATCACTGGACCGGATCAATCTTCCCGGTGAAAAGCTTTTTCACAAGTATTTCGACTTCTTCGACAACCTCAACCTCATGAAGGCCTGCATGCTGAAAGTGCATCAGGCAGGAGGCAGGATCACTACGGTGAGCGGAGATGCGGCCGGCACATGGGGATACGCCGCCGAACTGCGGCAAAACCACACCGATCTCTGGAAAAAGGCTTATTCACAAAAGGGAAGCCCTCCGGGAGAAGTGTTTGTCCCCAATCGTCATCTCGATCTTTTCGAAAAAATTCCCATCGCCGGCATCACCAACGGCATGAGCGACAGGAACCGTTCCGACTCTCTTCCAGAATTGAAGGCTGAATATTTGCGGGCGGTACAGTCAAAACGTGGTCCGGAGAACCCAATTTTCAGGAATGCCGTTACCCAAAAGGAAATGCTGGCGCGCGACCACCACTTTGATCCGGGCAGCCTGGATGTAAAAGCCGAACTGAAGCGGCTGCTCCACCTCGAAGCATTCGGCTGTGAACCGTCTGGCGATCCGATCCTCCTTACGGCCGTGGGCCGCCTGGTGGAGCAGAAACACCTGGGCCTCGTGGCCACCATCGTTGAACGGACTCTGGCTTATGACGACCAGGCCAAATTTGTGGTTCTCGCATCGGCCACCCCGGGAGATCCCAAGGGGCTGGCGGATGAATCCGAGTTCATGCGTCTGGCGGCATGGTACCCGGACCGGGTCTATTTCAACAACAGCTTCAATGGCCCCCTCTCCAAGCTCATTCTGGCAGGCGGCGATTTCTGTCTCATTCCGTCCCGCTTTGAACCCTGCGGGCTGGTGGATTATGAAGCAAGTCTTGTCGGCAATATTGTCATAGCAAGGGCCACGGGCGGCTTGACCAAAGTGAAACATTGCGGCTATCTGTACGAATGGCTTGACATATCCGATCCAATGGGAGAAGCCATCGCCTTCTTCGGCGAGATCAAAACCGCCATGGACAATTACCGGAATCATCCCGCATGGCACAGGGAACTCATCACTAGGGCCATGACCATTGACTACAGTTGGGACAGTTCCGCCGCTCAGTATATAAACATGTACCGGTACGGATTTCTCTTCAAAGACTGGCGGGCACAACGACTGGAGTTCATCGATAGATTCATCGAATCCCTCAAAGAGGGAAAGGATCTCTTTGCCGAGTTTTTCGCTCCAGGGCACAAGGAATATGCGGATACATTTGACTGGGAACTGAGAATCGCCCTGGATGCCGCCAAAGCCCCCAAAGACCGGCCCCATGGGAAAGTCCCGTAGAAAATGGATTGAACCAAACACCTTGGCTGGAAGCTTCGCCGCCTGAGAAATAATGCCTTCAAGCATAGATATTCTTTAGAAGAACGTTTGCCGGAGATGACGCCAGGGGTTCCAGCAGCTGCTCTGTCAAGCGGCACAATTCGGAATAGCCCTCGGTGCCGACGACGGGGAGATCTTCGAAACCGAGTTCATCCAGGCGGGAAATGACGAAGGTGATGGTCAGTCTGGCGGGATCGACCGCCGGTTGGTAGCGATGTTCTTCTTCGGTGCCCCATCCCACCAGGGATAACACTCCGCAGTCAACGAGTTTATTCAGGAGCCCTTCCACCACGGGAACGGGTATTTTCAGCCGGGTGGCGATCTCTTTGGCCGCCAATGCACCCTCCGCAGAACAGAAACGCTTCACCACAAGGACCGATACGAGAAGAGCGAGGAGCCTTTCAAACCTCGGGCTCAGGGGACCGGCTCGCCATTGGTGCTGAAAGCGGTCGACGTGCTGAGCGGCAAAGGAGAGGCGGGCCCCCACGAGGACGATGAGCCAACTGACCTGCAGCCAGACCAGAAACAGGGGCAGGGCGGCGAAGCTGCCGTAGATGGCGTTGTACTTGGCCACGCCGATCTGGAACTCGATATAGAGCTGCTGAAAGAGCTGGAAAGCCGTTCCTGCAACGACTCCGGCAAGGATGGCCGGGACGGGCTTAACCTGCGTGTTGGGAATGGCGGCGTAAATGAGGGTGAAGAGGACCCAAAGCGCCGTAACCGGCAGGAAGTTGAGAGCCAGGAAGATAGCCGGACTCACGGTTTCCAGCATCTTGACCCGGCTCACGAGGGATTGGGCCCCACTGGTGATCATGACCGTGGCGGCGCTCGATATGGTACCCAGTATGGCGCACAGGAGAGAGAGAGACAGGTAGTCGGTAGCTTTTCGCAAAAGGGGCCTCTCTTTGTCGATCTCCCAGATTTCATTGAAGCTCTTTTCGATGCTCCCGAAGATCTGTATGACCGACCAGAAAAGGACGATTACCCCTACCCCAGCGATGACGCTTCCCTGGGTGCTTTGCAAAAGGTTGCGGGCAAACCCGATCATCAGAGTGAAGACTTCCTCCTGGCCATGGACCCTTGTCAGGAGTGCTCTTTCCATTACTTTTTCCAGACCGAATCCTTTAGCCACCCCGAAAATCATGGCCAGTAGCGGGACAATGGAAAGAAGCGAGTAGAAGGTGAGGCTTGCGGCGCGGAGGTGGATACTTTCCTTGAACAGTCCCTGCAGGGTCAAGTTCAGGATTTTCAATCCCTCGATGAAGATCCTTTTGAAGAAGGGCAAATTCCCGGTTTCCATTCGCCAAATCCCCGTGGTCCAGAACTCCAGCCCCTCCTTGAATTTTGAATGCAAAGGAAAACGACTCCTCATACGCAGTCTCCTCATCCCTCAGGCGGATCGACGAATTACGGCTCATGCCGTGGTTGTCCAAATCTTTCTTCCGTCTTCATACGGTAAATGCGGAAGGACTCATCGCGTTCAATCATGTGGTCGAAGCACACGATCCATTCATCCCTCTTATTACAGCTCCACATTGAAAGGTGAACAAAATGCACTTGCCGTCACTCCGACGAAAGCCGGGATCCAGAAAAGCTCAATTGACCTGGATTCCGACTTTCGTCGCAATGACGATAGATAGCCTCCACCGATTTTGTACACTTGTTTGTATGGGGCTGCACTTATAGAAGCGCTTGTTGATCATTTTCCCGTTGAGGACGAGCACGACGTTCTTGTAGCTCCGAGCGGCAATCGCATCGTCGACCCGTTCAACAATGGTCGAGACAGGCAACAGCTTATTCAACAGATAATCACGATTTCAGAACATGAAAGTGCCCTTCCGCCGGTATTCCGGCTGGTAGAAGGCGAAGCCGGATTCGCGGATATAGACTGGAATCCGGTAGCGCTGGCCGGCGGGATGAGCGTTTTCGGCATAACGATGGATATGGGTATTTTGACGTCCACCGCCGTGCTCCTGGTCGCTGTAGCCGGGTGGATCTATCCCAGGATAGCAATCTGAACCGGGCCGGGAACCCATTTCTTTCCGGGCCTGTTATCACCGCCATCCTTCTCAAATAGTCCCAGGCAAACTCCCATTCCTCATCCGTCGGCTTTATCTCTCTGACGCACTCGTGTCTGTCCGCACCTGGCGAGCTCAAGCGGCATGTTCATATTCTCTGCCAGCTCGGTGATAGCCTCTATAGACTTTCACGGGCGACCAATCAGGACTCACCGGGAGCGGAGGCGGCGCAAGGTGAGCGAATTCCTCCGATCCGTAAACAACCTTGCCATTCAGTATCGTCAGAACCGATTCCAAATGTTTGATCCGCTCTTCGGCAATGGAGAAATAGTCTTCTGTGAGCACAGAAAGGTCGGCCAATTTACCTTCCTCAATCGCCCCTTTCTTCGTTTCTTCCCCGGAAAACCATGCACTTCCAATGGTGTAAAGGCGGAGCGCTGCGGTACGGTCAAGGAGGTTGGATGCAGGATACAGCCTGGTGCCCCCGGCAGTACGGCCGGTTACAAGCCAATAAAGACTGAGCCATGGATTATAGCTTGCAACCCTTGTCGCATCTGTTCCCGCACCGACCGAAATTCCCATCTCCAGCATCCGTGCAACGGGAGGCGTGTGCTCCGCTGCCTTCGCTCCGTAACGCTCAATGAAGTGCTCCCCCTGGTAGGCCATACGGTTTTGAATGGCAATCCCACCCCCGAGTGCCATCACTCGTTCCATGTTGGGTTCGCTTATGGTTTCAGCGTGATCAAGAAACCAGCGCAAGCCATCGAAAGGGGCTTCCCGGTTGATTTTCTCAAAGACATTTAAGAAGCGACTGATTGATTGGTCATAAGTTGCATGGAGTCTAAACGGCCACTTGTTTTCCACCAACAGACGCACCACTGATTCGAGATCCTCTTCCATAGTGGGCGGAAGGTCGGGTCGAGGTTCCAGAAAATCCTCGAAATCAGCACCTGAAAAAACGAGCATCTCGCCCGCTCCGTTCACACGAAAAAAGTCGTCCCCCTCGCCCGGATGAGTCATAGAGACCCATTTGTTGAAATCGCCGAACTCCTCTTTCGGTCGTTGAGTAAACAGGTTGTAGGAAAATCGAACCGTGAGTTCATCCCTTCGGGCCAGCTCCTTGATGACAGCATAGTCGTCAGGGTAGTTTTGAAAGCCGCCGCCCGCGTCGATCACGCTGGTGACCCCAAAGCGATTGAGCTCGCGCATGAAATGACGAGAGGAATTGAGCTGATCGTCGTAAGAGAGTTTCGGACCCTTTGCGAGGCTTGCGTACAGAAGCAGGGCATTGGGACGGGCAACAAGGAGTCCCGTGGGGTTGCCCTTGCGGTCCCGCTGGATTTCGCCGCCGGGGAAGTCGGGAGTATCCCGAGTATAGCCGAGGGCACGCAGGGCCGCACCGTTGAGAAAAGCCCTGTCATAAAGATGAAGGACAAAAACCGGCGTTTCGGGGGCTGCCTCATTGATTTCTCTCAAAGTAGGCATGCGTCTTTCCGAGAATTGAAACTCCGACCATCCCCCGATGACCCGCACCCACTGAGGCGGCGGAGTACGCCGGGCCTGGTCGTGGAGCATCGCCAGGGCGTCCGCCAAAGAGGGAACGCCGTCCCAACGCAGCTCCATATTGTAGTTCAGCCCTTCGCGGATCACGTGGATGTGAGAATCATTCAAACCGGGAATCACTGTTCGATCATTAACATCAATAACTTGAGTGGTTTTCCCCTTTACGGCCATCACCTCGGCATCCGTCCCAACCTTCAGAATACGTCCATCTTTTATTGCAAGGGCGGAAGCCTGCGGGGTATCTTTGCTGAGTGTGGTAATACGACCATTCAGGAGAATTAGATCTGCTATCATGGTCTTCTCCCTTTTCCTCGCCGCGGTGTGCGCCTCTTTTTCAACAGGAAACGAATAGAGGCGCCAGGCGGCGATTACCAAAATCCCGGGCCGAGAGCTGTAAATGCCCGCCCGGGATCTCTGAACTCGAGTCATGCGGCTTTCTTCGCCTCGCCGGCATGCTCGCCCAGCATGGCTTTCGCGTAGTCAATCCCCACGCCATAGGCCCCACCGTGTTCCCTTGCGACTGCCAGCACGGCATCGTAGGTTTTCGTTCGAGCCCAATCGCGCTGCCATTCGAGAAGCACCTGGAGCCATGTCAGCGGGACAATCCCAGCCTGGATCATCCGTTTGACAGCGGCCTCATGAGCCTCGGTTGTAACTCCACCTGAAGCATCGATCACGATGTAAACTTCCAGATCGTCATCCTTGGCCGACAGGGCCGCCGTTGCCAGACAAACTTCCGTCCACAGAGCGGCCATGACAAGCTTCTTACGGCCGGTCCTTGCAACAGCATCGACCACCCTTTTGTCCTCCCATGCGTTCATGGTGGTTCTGTCAATGGGCTTGATATTCGGGAAAACCGCTTGCAGGGGCGCAAAAAGCGGCCCGCTAAAGCTCTCTGCTGCAATCGTTGTCAATATGGTGGGTACATTGAAAAGCTTTGCGGATTTTGCAAGTCCGGTCACATTGTTCACTAGCGTTTGACCGTCGATGGAGCGGGTTGCAAAAGCCATTTGCGGCTGGTGATCAATCAAAAGAAGCACAGAATTTTCTGGAGTTAGCAGGCGGAAGCTTGCTCCCCCGTTCTCGCTTGATTTCATCGTATGTCTCCTGATAAACAAGGCCCGATCCGGCCTTGACTGCTGATAATTTTTTATAGGCCTGACTTAATAAAACAGGCCTTTTGAACGGTTCGCAACATACGTCCTTGGTGAGCGTGCAGTCATATTTTTGGGTGATGAATATCGAGTGGCCCACGGTTGCCTCCTTGTGGTCGACACACCTTCGATTCCACCTTAAAAGCTCCCCCTAACGTTGGTCAGGAGAGAGCTTCAACCTCTCACCTTACTTCATCATAAAGACATACTAAGCATTCTTCTTTTAGCGGCAAGCAATCAAAAATCTAGCATTAAATACTGTATCAAGGCCTTCTCTGAAACTGACTTTACTGAAGATCTAAAAAAAAACAGATGTGCCGACGCTGATCATTCAAGGCAACGATGACCAAATCGTGCCAATCGGTGCCTCAGCCCTGCTCTCCACATGATGTCTTGCATGTCCTTGAGATAGATCATCCTGCTACCCAATCCTGGAAGCGCGAACGTCTCAAGGAAACAGGCATCCCTCCCGCAAACACTCACCTTTTCGCCCGTAGACTTTGAGAACCAGACCCTTGAGGAAGGACTGAAGCGAGTTGGATTCGATACCAGCAAGTGTACTTTCTTCTCATGGCTTGGGGTGATGATGCATCTGACGAGTAGCGCGATCAGCGCCACGCTGAGATTCGCTGCATCGATGCCTGTGGGCAGTCGAATAGTTGATGTTGTCAACCATTTATTTTCTTGCCATTTTCGCATTTCGCGAATGTAGAAAATCTATGATTCTGAAACCGCACGACATCTACGTTTTGATGAAGCTGGTGGCTCTTGGAGAGTCCCGCTGGACCTATGCCTGCCTTTCAGAGTCGCTTTTTATGAGCCTTTCGGAAGTGCATGCAGCCATCAAGCACGCCTTGACCGCTCGTCTCTATGATGATCTGAGAAGAATGCCGATCAAAAAAGCCCTGGAGGAGTATCTCATCCACGGCGTGAAGTACGCCTATCCACCCGACCGTGGCGGCCCCACACGCGGTATGCCCACCAGCTATGCTGCACCACCCCTCAACCAGATGATCTCCTTCTCGGATGATCTGCCTCCGGTTTGGCCGGACCCTGAGGGGAGCACCCGAGGCATTGAATTCTCCCCTTTGCACAAGTCTGCTCCAAGAGCTGCCGCAGGTGATCAAAAATTCTATGAACTGCTCGCGCTCGTTGATGCCGTTCGAGGCGGACGTGCAAGGGAAAGAGATCTGGCTGTCAGGGAAATTCAAAAGAGGTTGCAGAATATATGACCAGCCTGGAGATGGTTATCACCGTTGCGAGAAGGCTCGGTAGCCTGCGGGATGAGGTTGCCTTCCTGGGAGGTGCTACCACGTCCTTTCTCATCACTGACCCGGCCTATCCACAGGTGCGGCCGACTCTGGATGTGGACGTGATCGTCAAGATCGCATCCCGAATGGAATATTACAGGCTTGAAGAAAGACTCCGCAACCTTGGGTTTACTCAGGCAATGGGCAAGGACGAGCCTGTTTGCCGTTGGCTGGTCGAAGGAGTCAAGATCGATGTGATGCCCACGGAAGAAAGCATTCTCGGGTTCTCCAACCGCTGGTATTCCGATCCACTCATCCGCACTCTGCCGGAAATGGATCGATCATGCGGCTGGCGCCGGTGCCGCTCTTCTTTGCAGGAAAGCCAAAAGAAGCGATTGAGAAATCCGCTCTGAGCTCCCGCACAACTCACGGAGGCTCCATCCCGTCTTACGGATCTATGTCGGATGCGCAGAAGTGCTGTACGGAGACCTGGGAGATGTGGACATCTTCAAGATTCACAAACGATCGGGCAAAGTATCCCTCCTGAAGTATGATGACTTCGACGGCAAACCGCTTCCAGAACTCCAGGAGCGAGTGAAAGTGAATCTCAGGCGGCAGTTCATCGAGGTTTTTGACCATCGATCCCCGGACCGCCAGGAGATCCTGTATTTCAAAGAAAGATATGTGGCCAAGGATCATCCCAAACGGGCAATGTGGGAAGAATTCAGCAGATGCCTGCAGAACTTGGACTTGGATCTGAATACCGGCTACGGTCCATCCAAGCAGGAATTGCTTTCACTCCTCGCCGGCAAGGGGCTCACAATCGACATCAAAAGAGCCGGGAACTCTGCTGAAGTCAACGAACAAGAATAATGGAACAAATGCCGGTTGGGCTCCCATCACCAAAAACCTTGTTCAGGGTTTCAGAAATATTGATGTTGTACTGCTCGTGAAAGTGGCCTGTAGAGGAAGGGGAATACGCAGCTTTTCCCCTTTGAATTTTCTGGTGCCGAAGCGGGGACTCGAACCCCGACAGGCGTGCGGGTCAATGCGATGTGTCCCGGATTGGTGGAGGAAAGCGTGGCTACGGAAGCCGAGCGCAAGGCCATGGCTGAGCAGATCCCACTCGGGCGGCCCGTGCGTCCGCAAGAAATCGCCAAAACGGTGAGACGGCTCATCAACGACAGCCCGGAAAGCATGACCGGCAGCCTGATTGCAGTTTCCGGCGGCTGGGAATATTGAATGTGCGAGCCATCAGCGAAGAAGGTTCTTGATCCCAATACGGGATCATGCTATTTTTTAATTATGCGAATCATCTCCCGGAGAACACTCAAGGAGTTTTGGGAACGGCACCCAGATGCAGGGCAACCTCTTCAGGGTTGGTATGCCGATGTGAAGCAGGCTGACTGGAGATCTCCCTCAGATATCAAGAGTATTTACCGGAATGCCAGCTTTGTGGCTGACAACCGGGTAGTCTTCAACATCAAAGGCAATACTTACCGAGTGGTTGTAGCCATTCAGTATCAGTTTGGTATCGTCTACATCCGATTTGTTGGTACTCATGAAGAGTACGACAGGATCGATGCCGCCACTGTCTAAGCGGAGTCTCAACGTATGGAAATTAAGCCTATCAAAACAGAAGCTGATTACGAAGCAGCATTGGAGGAAGTAGATCGTCTATTTGATGCCGGCCCCAACACACCGGAAGGGGATCGACTGGAGGTGCTCACTACCCTTATCGAAGCATACGAAGAGAAGCATCACCATATTCCTCCTCCAGATCCAATTGAAGCTGTTCTCTACTACATGGAGAGCCGTGGCCTTTCCCGCCGTGACCTTGAGCCATATATCGGTAGCCGTGCCCGGGTCTCCGAGGTTCTTAACCGAAAGCGGCCACTCACCATCTATATGATAAGGAAGCTTCACACTGGCCTGGGCATCCCAGCAGAAGTCCTTATACAACCATATTCTTCGGAGGAATCTGCTGCCTGATCGGATAGCCGGGGGCTTCCCCAAGCCCTCACACTACTCTTGCCGCAGGGGTAAGTCGCTGTGACCTTTTAATACTCTGACGACGCCACTCAATATAGCTCTCCTGAAAAGCAAATCTTTAGCTGAGGAGAAGCGCAAAAAGGAAGTGTTTTTCACCTCTTGAGGTCGGAACGGCTTGCAACCAAAGCAATGTTACCCAAAACGTTACCCAACAAAAAAGAGGTTAGGCCATTGGAGCCCAACCCCTTGAATTTTCTTGGTGCCGAAGCGGGGACTCGAACCCCGACAGGCGTACGCCCACTAGACCCTGAATCGATTGACAAAGAGCAAATAGGGATGCACCGGGAAACATAAAAACTAAATATTTTAATATCATGCACAATATTTTCGTTTCCGGGATACATTGGGAAAAATGAGGAAAAAGAGGGGTATTTTTGGGTGTTTCTCGACCAAATCTTGACCAACTTCTCCCCCGCTTTTGTCCGATCCAGCGCCGTTCAGATCATCCCCCTATCCCTCAAATTCTGTTTCGCTTCCGGCTTCGAAATCCGAGGGTATATTGCCGTGATATTCAACGATGAATTTTTCAACCAGCGCTGAACCACGATTACGGGGTTCGAACCAGAAACCGAGTTTTCCACTCCACCGGAAAATACAACTGAGAGCCAACAAGTACAACAAAATAGTCTTCCTTTCTATCTGGTTGGAGTCCACAAAAATTCGGGAAAAAGCAGAAAAGTTTCTCCTGTTCGGGGAAAGCCCAGGGAAAGTAGTCAAGTGGATTTGGAATGTGGTACACTGCCGAACTGAAAATTGATGTAACATTATGTTACATTTCTGTTGACCACTTCCATTTCTGAGGATTATCATTTGGGTGAGTCGTTTACCAGGTCGGAAGCCACCAGGCTCGTGCGTGAGATTGCAAGGTTCGGTGATATACAAACAACCGGTCATTGCCGAAAGAGGATGGTGGAAAGGCAGTTCAGCTTTCAGGATCTCCTTTCGGTGCTGCTGAATGGGGAGGTAAAAGACCAGCCCGAGTATGATAGTACACGATCAATACAAGTACCGGGTAGAGGGCAACAGCATTGATGGTGATTCAGCCGTTGCCGTAACCGTCATCGTGAGCGTCCGTGCAGTCTTGGTAGTGACCATCTTTTGAGGAGACGATATTGGATCGTTCAGGGAAATGCCCAACATGCGGGAGTGAACATTTTCTTTTCGAGAAATCACACCACCATTTTCTTGAAAGTGGACTGGAAAATGTTCACCTGACCAATGTTGAAATCGGGACATGTGCCGATTGCGGCGAAAAAGTCGTTTCCATTCCTCATTCAACTGAACTCATGCGACTGATCGGTCAAAGCATCCTGCTCAAACCCACAAGTCTTAACGGCGCCGAGATCCGATTCCTCCGCAAGAATCTCTATTTGAAAATCAACGAATTCGCTCAATTGCTCGGAGTGGATAGGGTCACCGTCTCCAGATGGGAAAACGAACACGAAAAGCCATCGAGATCCGCTGATCGATTGGTGAGGCTCACCTATGCCCTGGAGGCGAAGATCGGTGAGGGAGTAGTAGAAGAGTTACGAAAGAATCTCAGGAAGGAAGAAATCGAGTCCACCGTGGATTTTTTTGTGTCGCTCCCGTTGGCATCATAGGCATCGTCTCATTATTCAGGTAATCATTTCGGTTCACGAGTCAGTCCACTAGATTTATTTTCCACGATCCAGTACGTTTCCTTGTGGTGGTGAGACTCCTATTGCGCCAGGGCTTTGAGTGCAAAATTCTGTTCTGCATACTCAGCCACCAGTACACCGGCTCCGTTGTCATCCTGCCGCCAAAGCTCCCATGTGGAGAACTTGTTGAACCGATCTGATTCGCCAGGCATACGGAGTACCTTGTCTCTCAACATCTCCAGAGTGTTTCAATGATCACCATTGAAGGATCATCCAAATCGGAATAACCATTATTTTTAATTCACTGAAAGTGGCTTGTAAGATTAGAGGGCTAGGAGTTGCAGGTGCCTCAGGTCTACTATCCTTACTCTATCCACGTTATTTCGCTGCAGTAAATCAGTTTGTTGTTAAAGCTCTCCAGAAAGTCGATGAATACAAAGAGAAGGTTCAAAACATGAAACCTGAAAATCTTTCATTAAATGATGGTGTTGTTTTGACAAACATAATGAGAAAAAAATCGTCAGAGATGAATGCAAAATTTTCTACATCCTTCTGGGGGCCAAGAACTTTAGAGATACCGGGCGGTTCACAGAAACTACTGAGCCTGAGCCGGGTAGTGGATGTTGACCCACAGTTCTTTGACAGACAGAAGCCCCTGAGCCTTGAGCCACTTGTTGGTCATGCCGGTCTGGGTAGCGAGGGTGCGAGCCAGGTGTCAGGGTCCCCTTACGGTTCATTGCCACAGGAATGGACGCTGAAAGCGAGGTGCCGAGCCTGAGAAGCTCCTGCATTTTCGTGCGGGGCCGGCGCCACTGCTTCCAGTAACACATACGCACGCGACGTCTGATCCAGTGGTCGATCCCGGGGATCGGCCGGTAGTAGTCGGCGATCCCGAAGTAGTTCACTGTTGTGGCACGGTCTCCTGACCGTGCCACAACGCGGCGCTCAACCCTCAATATGCAAAATGAGGAGGATAAAAGATGGCTACCCATCCCTTAACGAATCAGGGTTCATACACCTATGAAGATTACAAGGGTTTTCCAGATGATTTACGCTGTGAAATCATCGATGGACAGATCTATGATATGACTCCTGCTCCATCGATGAGACATCAAGAGATTGTGCTTAACATAGGCCACCTTCTGCGTGACTACCTGGACACAAATAAACATTTTTGCCGTGTATATATTGCGCCAGCGGATGTTATCCTGGCTGAGGATAACGTGGTGCAACCAGATGTGTTCATTGTGTGTGATCAATCGAAGATCCGAAAGGAGGGACTGTTCGGCGCGCCGGATGTGGTATTCGAAGTGACGTCTCCAACCACCGGGAAGAAGGACCGCAACAAGAAAATGAAGCTCTATCGCAAATTCGGGGTCTTGGAATATTTCCTGGTGGACCCGGAAAACGAGCTCGTCGACAAGTATACATTCTCTCAAGGTCGGATTGGGGTTGTAGATTCATATGAGGGAGACGAAGTTTTCTCTATTGATGCCATCGGACTGGAACTGGCTGCAAAAGACTTGTTTGTTTAGGACACTTTGTATTTCAGCCCCAACCAGAGCCAGGAACTTGAAACCTGAAACTCGAAACCGGTACTACCCATGCTTCCAGCACATCTAGCAGAAAACATACGTGAACAGGTCCTCTACTCAGGGCAATCGCATGACTTTTACTTTCCGAGCAAGACATTAGCCAGATAGCGGTTATCCCAGCCCGCTTTGAGGTGTTTGTTTTTCACCCCGACTTACCCAAAACGTTACCCAACAAAAAAGGGGTTAGGCCATTGGAGCCCAACCCCTTGAATTTTCTTGGTGCCGAAGCGGGGACTCGAACCCCGACAGGCGTACGCCCACTAGACCCTGAACCTAGCGCGTCTACCAGTTCCGCCACTTCGGCAAATAAAACCGTTGCAATCAAGATTTGCGTAAAGTATTCTAATTTTTTTTAACTGTCAAGATCTATTTTCCCTATTGCCGGAGGTCGAAAAGCTCTTTATGGAAATCATCGTGGGTACAGATAATATTAAAAGATCGTTGAAAAATCCAGTGATCACTATCGGCAATTTCGACGGAGTGCATTACGGTCATCAGGTCCTTTTCCAGCAGGTCAAGGATTGGGCTCGGGAGATCGACGGCGAGTCCGTTGTAATGACCTTCAACCCACATCCCTTGGAGGTTCTTTTCCCTGGAAAGGGGCCGGCATGCATCACTCCCCATGAACAGAAACTGGAACTCATCGCCGCTTGCGGCATCGACGTGACGATAGTCATCCCTTTTGACAAGGAATTCGCAAAGATATCGGCTCACGATTTCGTCAAGAAGATTCTGGTGGATAAAATCGGAGTCAAGGCTGTGGTCGTGGGCTACGATTACCGGTTCGGGCGCAACCGCCAGGGAGATATCGAGCTGCTCCAAAAGATGGGCGAGGAATACGGCTTCGAGGTGAAGACCCTCTCGGGCATCCGGATGGCGGAAACCGTCGTGAGCAGCACAGCGATCCGGCAGCTCATCAAAGAGGGGGAGATCAAGGAGGCCAACAGGCTCCTGGGGCATGTTTATGAAATTTCAGGTACCGTGATCACAGGGCGTCAGAGGGGGGGACGCCTCCTGGGTTTTCCCACGGCGAACATCAAAATGTCCTGCCAGGCGCCTCCCCGCCCCGGCGTTTACGTCGTAAAAGCCCTGGTAGACGGAAAGATCTATGGAGGGGCCGCAAACCTCGGCTACAATCCCACCTTCGGGGATACTCCCTTTACCCTGGAAGTGCACATTCTCGACTTCAACCAGGACATCTACGGAGCTCCCATCACAGTGCGCTTCCTCGAACGCCTGCGGGACGAAAAATGTTTCACCGATCTTCAGGAATTGTCCGCCCAGATTCGAGCGGACGTGGAAAAGGCCAGGGAAATATTGATGACCCTGCCTTCGACGACCGAATAGCAAAACCGGTGCGGCTCAGTTCGGATTTTCCGGATCCTCGTGGTCCGGTTCCAGCCCTTCTTCGTTCCAATCCCCCGCCGTCTCTTCCGCTCCCGTTTCATCATCCGCCTCTGAAGCATTTGAAGAGGCGGAGAAATACCCCTCCTCCATGAGAACTTCGACCTTTTCCTGCATCTTCAGAATCAGGGGCTCCAGAGTTTGAGTGGAAAGCGCCGAGATGGCCACTCCACCGTAGCGTCTCAGCTGGCGCTCCAGGAACTCGGGATCGACGCGGTCCATTTTGTTGAACACCAGGATGACCGGCTTTTCGGTCAACTCCAGCTGGGCCAGGATGCGATCCACCGCGGCCATCTGTTCCTCGAACCGGTCATTGCTGATATCAACCACGTGCAGGAGCAGGTCCGCATCATCCAGCTCCTCGAGGGTCGCGGCGAAAGCATCCATGAGGTCTTTGGGCAGATCCCTTATGAAGCCCACCGTATCGGTGATGATGACCTCAAAATCGCGTGGAAAGCGAAGCCGCCTGCTGGTGGGGTCCAGCGTCGCAAACAGCTTGTCCTCCACGAAAACGCCGCTCTGCGTGAGGGTGTTCAGAAGAGTGGACTTGCCTGCGTTGGTGTAGCCCACGATGGAAATGATGGGCGTTTCCTTGCGCAACCGCCTGGAGCGGCGCTGCGTGCGGTTTTTTCTCACCATCCTCAACTGCTCTTCCAGATGGGAGATGCGATCCTTGATGCGCCGGCGGTTGATTTCCAGCTTTGTTTCACCGGGCCCCCGCGCCCCAATCCCGCCGGTCAGCCGGGAAAGGGCGTCGTCCTTCATGCCGAGACGCGGCAGCAGGTACTTGAGCTGAGCCATCTCCACCTGGATTTTTCCTTCGCGGCTCTGAGCCCGCTGTGCAAAGATATCCAAAATGAGCTGGGTCCGGTCGATGACGCGAAGCTCCGTTGTGTCCGTGAGAGAGCGCACCTGCGAAGGGTTGAGATCCTGGTCGAAGATCAAGAGGTCCACTCCGCACTGGAGGGCCCTCAGGACGATTTCGCTAAGCTTTCCTTTACCAATCAAATACTTGGGATTGATCTCGCGCTGACGCTGAATGATGACGTCCGCCGCCGTGATGCCGCTGGCGTGAGCCAGTTCCACCAGTTCATCCATGGAGGTCCTGGCCGTTTCCCTGTCCGCGCTCGTCACACTCACCAGAATCGCCCGATCCGCCCGAACGTCCGCTGGAATCGCCAATCGGTTGCGATCCAGCTCTTCTTCCAGGGATTGAACCAGTTCCTGAAAATCCAGGGCATCGGATTCATAGCAGGGGATCAACGGAAGCACTTCCCAACCTGGCCGGTCTTGCACACCGCCGGGCATGATATGAGCCACTTCCAGGTCTGTGGCTCCTCCGTGCTGATCCACCCTGATGGATGCCATACAGTCGAGGCGCAGAAAGACCAGGTCCATCAGGTCGTCCTGCGAGATGGGTTCCCCCAGGAGATGCGTATGCACCAGGCGCAGGCCCCGCAGGCGCCCTCGCCCTCCGCGGCTCTTGGGAAGGTCGGGAATATAGAGGGAACGGGGACCACCCACCAGCACCATGTCCACCGTTCCGTCGCGCCTCAGAAGAAGGCCCAGTTGCCGCCCGCATTCAAAGGAAAGCCGGGCGAGATCCCGCGAAAGATCGGGCGATATGACCTGCCTGGAAGGGACCTTGCGCCTGTAAAGCCTTTCGATGCGCTGGCGGGCGCTGCTTTTCAAACCGGAAATATTGCCGAAGAGTTTCGAGATAAGTCATCCCTCCTGGCTAAAATTTGCGTTCATCGATGAGGCGAACCGCTTTCCCTTCCGCCCTGGGCAGACTGTTGGGCTCCACCAGTTCGACCTGCGGAGTCACGAGCAGTTCGCCCTTCAGGTCATGAGTGATTTTCTTTTGAATCCGCTGCAACTGCCTCATATCTTCCACAAATATCTTGTCGTTGACCTCGACCCGGACAATCATGTTGTCGATATTGTTTTCCTGCCTCAAGACAATGACATAATTATTGCCCACTTCGGGAATGTTCATGAGCACCTGTTCCACCTGAACCGGAAAGATGTTGACCCCCTTCAGGATAAACATATCGTCCGATCGCCCCTGCATGCGGTCCAAACGTTTGTGCACCCGCCCGCATTCGCATTCCCCCGGGATAATGCGGGTGAGGTCCTTGGTGCGGTAACGGATGACAGGCATACCTTCCCGCTTCAAAGTGGTCAGAACCAGCTCTCCATATTCCCCGTCAGGAACCGGCTCCAGGGTTTTAGGATGGATGACCTCCACCAGATAAGCATCTTCCCAGATATGCATGCCGGATTGATGAGGGCATTCGAAGGCCACTCCCGGGCCGTTCATTTCTGAAAGTCCATAGCTATTATAAACACGGATGCCATAAAAGTCCTCTATACGCCTGCGGACTTCTTCGGAATAGGGTTCCGCTCCCACACAGGCGATTCGAAGCTTCAAATCCCGCCTGGGATCGATTCCCATTTCGCTCATGATGGGCATAAGGAGCAAAGCGTAGCTGGGAATGATGTGTATCACATTGGTGGAAAAATCCTTCATGAGCTGAATCTGCCGCTTGCTGTTGCCCGCTCCCGCCGGAATGGTCAACATCCCCAGCCGTTCCGCTCCGTAGTGAAACCCCAACCCCCCCGTGAAAAGCCCGTATCCCGTGAGGTTTTGGAACGTATCCCCGGGGCGGGCCCCCGCCATGTACATGCAGCGGGCAAGCAAGTCGGCCCATGTTTCCAGGTCGGCCCGGGTATAAAAAATGGCTGTCGCCTGCCCCGTCGTACCCGAAGAAACATGCAGCCGCACGAGCCGCTCTTTGGGCACGCACAGGAAGCCGTAAGGATATTCATCCCGCAAATCCTGCTTGGTGGTGAAGGGCAGCTTCCGGATATCCCGAACGCTCTTTATCGAAGATATATCCACCCCTTCCTCACTGAATTTCTTTTTATAGAAATGAGAAAGAGATGCATGTTGCAGGGTGAGTTTCAAGCGATCGAGCTGCAGTGCTTCGAGATCGGATCGGGAAATGGCTTCGGAGGATTCATCCCAGTACTGATTATTTGTTGTCATAGGAAGCTCATGGTTTACGGCTCATGGCTCGCAGCTGAAAACCGGCAGCTCCGGGCTCATGGCCAGAGGGTCTGAAGATTAAGAGCAAGTCTTTGGCGAATGGTCTAGCCGGTATGCGGCAATCTGCCCCATTCGGCCTCTGCAAATAGAAGGTGGCTCATGTCGATGACGGTCTGCAAGGTAAAATAACGGGAAAGAGTATCTGCTGAAAACCTTCACGATGAACCACCAGCCACGAATCATGGACTTGGAGGCTATGTGCCATATGCCAGGTTCTCAAAGCGGGTATAGGAATTGATGAAGGCCAGCTTGACCTCGCCCGTGGGGCCGTTTCGCTGTTTGCCGATGAGGATTTCGGCCACACCCTTGTCTGCGGTGTTCGGATTGTAGACCTCATCGCGGTAGATGAAGGCAATGAGGTCCGCATCCTGTTCTATTGCCCCCGAATTATGGCTCACGATGCCATCTGCGAGCCAGGATGCCGGGCCGGGCACGGTCAGGTCGAACACTTCCTCTTCACCATCGGGCTCGACGGCGACAACGTAATCCCAGAAAAGATCGGATTGTGCAAGGGTCTTGAGACGGTCGCTTCCAAGCAAGTCGGCATATTCAGCCATGACAGTCCGGGAAGGTGCAAAGCGGAAGTGCGAGCTGCCTCCGTAAGAGGTTCTGCGAAGTGCGGCCATGGCCCTTTGCGAGATACCGCGTACCCCCATGGCCGCCTTGACCTCGGCAAACACTTCATGCGGCAGGGTATCTACGTTTGGGTTTGGATGTGTCGTCTCAAGGGTTCTGCGTAACTGTTCGGCCGGCTCACAGCGAGGCCCAAACGCCCCGATGCGCTCAAGAAAACGCATCTGCTGCTCGGCGCCCGAGACGTCGACCGTATAGGTCGGACGGCACCTTGGGTGTGGTACCATGCGGATGCGCGCCACGATCTCGAAACGCAGCAGCAGGCTCGCCACATCGCCCGCAAGGCGTTCGCTCGACGTGCTGAAATAAACACGTGCAGATCCCTTTGTTCCGGCCGGGCGTGTCGAAATACAGCCATCCGTCGCCCAGAGATGTTGCAGGAATAACGAGATCTGCCCGTTGCCGAGTCGGAATAGCGTTTGCGGCAGTTGCTTTTCATGTGACCGCTGGCCATAGATTCCGAGCTCCCGCAGCCAGAGGTTTACACCCGCCGGATGCCAGCGATTGCCGTTGCCGCTGATCACGAGTTGATGCCAGTTACCGCGTCCGGCATGCCTGGTGACCCGTACATCGAAAGCCATAGTCGCTGATTCCATTACGGCTCGGCTATTCTCTTCGGATGCGGTCGTATAACGTAACGGCTGGTGACTGACGTAGCTACCGTCTCCAATCAGATGTGCGAGGAGGATGATTTCCGCTTCCCGCCACTTGAGGGGCTTCGCAGGTTCGGGAATACTCCGGGCAAGTGCCACACGGTCACCTGTCTGGAGGTCACCGACTTTCGTCCATCCACTCCCGGCAAGGATTCGATGCCGGGCTGTTGCACGCAGTGTACGCCCACTTGCAAGCGAGACACGAAACACCGGCTTCATCCCGACAGACCAGACCCGATCACTCCGGGCAAGACTGATCCGCTGATCGTCGGACACTGCGAGCACCGCCGGCTCCGTCCCGACAAGTTCTTGAATCGCCACTCGACGGCCATCTTCGAGCAACACCAGCGTGTCGCCTGTAACACACTCCCTCAGGTCGCTCAGCATCGGGCGCTTGTTGCTCCGCTCTTCCACCTTTCGATTGAGCTGCGAGAGGGCGATCACGGGTATATTGAGCTCTTTGGCCAACCCTTTCAAAGATCGGGAAATATCGGAAATTTCCTGTTCACGGCGCTCCGAACTCTCCTTGCCCCGCATGAGCTGCAGGTAGTCCACGATCACCATTCCCAGGCCCCTGTCGGCTTTCATTCTCCGTGCCTTGGCGCGCAGTTCGAGGGTGGAAATGGCAGGGGTGTCATCGATGTAAATGGGGGTTTCCATGAAAGCGCCTGCCGCGGAGAGCATCTTGGCACATTCCTGCTGACTGAGAAATCCCGTGCGGATTTTATGGGAATCCACACGGGCTTCGGCGCAAAGGAGTCGCATCGCCAACTGCTCCTTGCTCATCTCAAGGGAGAAGACCCCCACGGGAATCCCACTCTGCAAAGCGGCGTTGCGGGCGAGGTTCAGAGCGAAAGCGGTATTGTGGACACAGATGTCATTGGCGACAAAGTTGTGCGTTTGAGGGATCGTCAGGTCATAGACCTGCTTGCTTCCGACTGCCTCGATGGAAACGATCTCATCCCAGTATACCTCACTGTTCGCCAGGTTCTGGAGCAGGGCATCTTTCAGCGCAGTCGCCAGCATCGACAGCCTTTGCCGTGATAATGCGCGGGCGCCCGCATGGATGTTGGTGTGCCCTTTGATACCAGCTCGCCTTGCCAGCGATGCCCATGATTCATCGCCCTTTGCCTCTGCCAGCCACTGCCACACCTCTACCGGAATAAGATCACAATTGGTCTGATAACGCCTCCCGGCAAGAGCATCCAGTACGGCGGATGTCGAATCCTCTTTGCCTAAGATTCCGATTTCATCGATAAAGGCTGTAATGGACTCAGCATCGGTTATATCAAGCTGCCAGGCGCAACGGCGTCTATCCCCGTATTTGACGGAGCGCCTTTTCAGCGCAGCGATGATTCCGAATCGCAGCAGAAGATGCTGCACCTGGCGGGCAAGCTTCTCGCTCGTAGTGCAATAGCCCAACTGTGACTGACCATCGGCAAGGACCGTCGCCCATCCGTCGGTTGCAAAAAGCCTGTTCAAGAACAGGGCTATCTGTTGACGGGTGAGCCGAAAAACGACACCTGGAACAGTCTTGTTTTGCGCATTCTTTCCCCACAGCCCCAATTCCTTGAGGCGGAGCACAAGGGGATTTTGAGCATTCTTGCTGATTGCGGCAAGCCCATGGGGAGCAAGTTCTTTCGGTTTGACCTGCAAGACTGTGCATAGGCGGTCAAATGTCTCCTGCTCGGGCACACAATTCCCATGAGTCCAAAGAGAAACCGAGGACGGACTTACATTAAGAACCTCGGCCACTTGCCTGGATGATTGCATATTGGAATCAATGCAGGCCCGTAGGTGACCACCGAAAGCGCTCCGATGGGTAACGATAAAGTCAGGATCACTGCCAATACGAAACGAAGGTGTACGGGTACCTCGTGAATCCGTCATCCTGCTCCGGATTCCGCCGTACTCGGCTACAGCCTCTAAAAAATCCTGCTGCAATACCGGATTGGAATTGGTAAATTCCGGCGAACACTTCGTTAAACAGCCATCACCTATCAGGTACGCCAGCAATTTCACTTCACACTCACGAAGGGTCTCCGTCCCGAAGACATCTATCTTGCGTGGAACAGCAACCCTATCCCCCGGTTTTAGTTCCGAAAGCCTTTGCCACCCGCTGATCGTCAGGAAAGGATGCGTTATTGTGCTCTCTACAACTCTTCCCAACCGGGTAGTAACCCGGTAAACCGGTTTGATACCGTCGTCGACAAAAGCCGATGCCCGGGTGATTTCAAACTTCCAATCTTTGTTCAAAGTCAGGAGTTCAGCATGCTTCTGTCGATAAGTCTCTTCAATAGTAGCCAAACTACCATCCGCCAGAACGATTTCCGAATCGAAAGCAAGGCATTTCCCCATACTGGGGCGGGCGGCAATAATGATCAGATCGGAAGGTTGAAAACCGGCGGTGAGCTTGTCAAGATCCGTGAAGTGACTCGGAACCCCCGTGACCATGTCCCGATATTCCTGAAATCGTTCGATGGCCTCGATGCTCTTTTTTACGATATCCTTGAGGGAAGCGTAATTGTTGCGGATGCGGTTCTCGGTAATGGCAAAGATGGCCGCTTCCGCATGGTCGAGGATTTCCTCGACATTTTTGCCGCCGCCATAGCAGAGGGAGCTGATCTGATTGGCGGCCTGGATCAGGCGGCGCAGCAGCGCCTTTTCATTGATAATCCTGGCGTAGACACCCACGTTGCTCGCGGAAGGGACCGTCTCCACGAGAGACGCGAGGTAAGGGGCCCCTCCCACAGAGTCGAGCTGTTGTTTCTCTGCAAGCAAAGAGACGACCGTGACCAGGTCGATGGGTTCGTTGCGCTCGAAAAGCTCCTGAATGGCCTGAAAAATGATCCGGTGCGTATCCCGATAGAACTCATCGCCACTCAGAATCTCCAAGGCAGACGACAGCCCTTCGTTATCAATTAAAATTCCCCCTAAAAGAGACTGCTCTGCTTCAATCTGCTGAGGGGGAATTTTTTTGAGCTCTTCGGTAATACTGTCCACCGTGTTATTCTTCCTTCTCGACCACCACGCTCACATGAGCCGTCACATCGGCATCGATGCGCACGGGAACCGAGAATTCTCCCAATTGCTTGATGGGCTGATCCAGCTGAACGCTTTTGCGGGAGAGATCGAAACCCTTTTCTTCCAGAATGGAGATAAGATCAACGGCACTCACCGAACCGTAGAGCTTGTCTTCTTCAACCACTTTACGCTGAAGCACGATTTTGACCTGATTCAGCTTCTCGGCCAGGGAAAGCATCTCCTGGCGAACCTGTTCGCGCTTCTTGGCCAGCATACGCTTCTGATGTTCCAGTTCGCGCACGTTCCTGCCCGTGGCTTCCAGCGCCAATCCTTTCGGATACAGGTAGTTGCGGGCATATCCGGGGGCGACATTCACCACCTGTCCGATTTGACCCAGCGACAAGATATTTTCTGTCAGAATCACTTTCATGACCGTCTCCTTAAATATACTCGATTCAAACTATTCAGTAACCCTTCCCTTCATAGGATCGGGAAGGATGAGGAAAACTTTCGAACGCCGGAGCGACAGCACCCTCAGGGGGTAGATGAAGGCTTTCGGGCGAACCTTCGAAAATCGATCCATACATCGATGAACCCCAAAAAGATCGCTCCAAGCGTTGCAGACATCTGTAATAAAAAAAAGCCATAGAGTATGGCCCGCAGCACCCGCGGCAGCTTCCATCGCTCAAAATAAAAAGCGGCGACGGCAAGCCCCTGAAAAAGATAAATGGTCCCAAGGACCACGAGCACATTCATCGCCGGCGTACGGAGGAACTCAAAGGGCAGAAGAAGCGCAAATCCGCCGGCGATAACCCCCCAGACCAGGATTTCCGGAGCTTTCCACAGGGTCCATTTTCCCCACGAAGGCAAAGGCATTTGATGGAGACTGCAGTAACGCATGACCACCAATACATTCAGCCAGGACACAATGAGAATGCTGGAAAAAGCCGCTCCGGGCATAAGCCTTACCGCCGTGGGCACAAACTCCAAAAGCGATTGTTCCAGCAGGCTTTTTTCTGGAGAAGGGGCACCATACTGCTGAAAAACGGCAGAAATGGTTTGCTCGAGGGACTTCTCCATATGCAGGACCAACCCTCCCTCGATTCCCGTCGAGATCAGCCCCGCGGCTATGGCTCCCAGGGAGAAGAGGAACAGGCTGGAGCTTCCGATCGTCTTTTCAACGGTCCAATGCTCCCTCATCCCAAGGCCCAACAAAAATCCCAGCCCCAGCAGCCCCAAAAAAAAGGGGATGGTCGGAACCATGCCCAGATAGCTCAACAGAAGGGAACCAGCCGCCGCAGCGCCCCCCGGAACCCAATACCCCAGGGGACTTCCCCATCGGTAATAGAACAGCAGGGTGGGCAGGGGAGTGAAAATGCCGAAAAAAGCTCCACCCAGGGGAATCATCAGCATGGACATGAAGAAGAGAAGCGTTGCCACAAGACCCAGGGCAAGCTCTCTTCCCACTAGAGGATTTCGCCAGGGCGCCGGTTTTTTATCACTAAGGCCCATAAGACTCTATCGAGAGAGGGGGCACATACCCCTTGCCCCTCTATTTTAGACGGTATGAATTGTCGTGTAGGGCAACAGAGCGATCTGCCGCGCCCGCTTAACGGCCAATGTCATTTTCCGCTGATGTTTTGCACAGTTGCCGGAAATTCTGCGAGGAACGATCTTCCCCCGCTCTGTGACGAAATAACGCAGGGTCTTGGCATCTTTGTAATCTATCTTCAGTTCGGCATCCACACAAAAGCGACATACCTTACGCCGATGGAATGTACGTCGTTTACGTCGAAAGGCCATGATATCTCTCCCTTTTATATTCTAGAAATTTCCAAGAGAATTCAGCGCTCGGATGCGCCGGGACTCTCTATTCTTCCTCATCCTCGATTTCTTCGTCCCCTTCAAACCCTTCACCGAGCCCTTCTTCATCATCAAGAATGCCCGGGCCGGAGCTTTCGACATCCTCTTCTTCACCAAAGGGGGGAGGGGTCACAGCTTCGCGAGGTTCCGCCTTTTCCGGATCGAAGCGATCTTCCAACTTCACGGTAATGAATTTGAGAACCCTCTCATCCAAACGCATGTTGCGTTCGAGCTCCGCAACCAGCTCAGGACCGCCTGCATATTCCATGAGAACATAAAGGCCTCTCGAACGCCTCTTTACAGGGTAGGCCAACTTTTTCTTACCCCACGGAACATAGCTCAAAACCATTCCGCCGGACGATCCGACGATATTCTTGAGCTTATCGTCCACTACGGCGGTTACCTCATCCGGCAAATCCGGATCCATGATAAAAAACGTTTCGTACTTTCTCATCTAAATCATCCTCCTTGTGGATATGAAGCCCCTTCCGACCCACGGATTGGAGCAAGGAGCTTGCTTCATGTGAACTTCGTCTGCTAACATATTCAATCAATTAGCGTCAAGGAGTTTTTTGCCGTTCACACGACCGGAACGATCCACACCGGTGTGATGAGAATCAGGCGGGATTGATCCGCGGATTGAGAAATCTTTTATTTTCATCATGGATTTTCATTGGGCATCCGCTTTTTCAGGGGTCACGAATTCAATCATCAACTCGTTTTCCTTTGCCCACCCCAACTGCTGCCGAACCAGCCTTTCCTGGGCCTGGGGGTCTTTCTTGAAGCTCTGGATTTTATTGAACAGTTTGTGATTTTTCCTCTTCAGTTCGGCAATCTTTTTCTCAAGTTCGGCAACTTGAGCAGTCTGCTGCCGATATCCCAGAATCCCTTGAGACGAAAAGAAGATTCCATAGAGAAGCAGCACGTTCAAGGCGACAAAAAGAATCACAAGGAAACGCACCACGTGAAGCCCGTTGGACAAAGTACCCGGTTTTCCCTTTTTTGAGGGGTCGAATCTATTGGCAAAAGAGTTTTTTGAATTCATATCGAAACAACCTACCCCCGGGATCTCTCTGGAATTTCCACTGAAGGAAAAAGCCTGGGGTCCGTATGGGGCAAAAAGAGGGCCCCGCGAAATTCATTCATAAGCTCCATATTTACGTTGAGCTCTATGTAGGTGATCCGGTCACATACATTTTCCAACTCGTTAAGCAGGGATCGATCGAGGAGCACCATGGCTGCGCCCCGACCCGCCGTATTTCCAAGTCCACGGTACGTCTCCAGCGGCAGATCCGGGATCATTCCAATGCGAATGGCCATGGCCGGATCGATGTAGTTCCCGAAAGTTCCCGCCATGTAAAACCTTTTGATATCTTTGAAGCTCAGCCCCACCTTGTTCAGGATCACCGTGAGAATCGTATACATGGCGGCTTTGGATTTGAGGAAAATCCCCACATCTATCTCCGTGATGAGAAGATCTCGAGAATCGGCCGTTTCCTCACCGGTTGCCAGCACATAAGCCGGACCATCGGGGGTCTTCAGGATGCGGGGGGATTCGATGCTGGTATCGATTTTCCCCTGTATGGTGAGAATCCCCACCCTGAACATCTCCGCTACGGCATCGATGACCCCCGAGCCACAGATTCCCACAGGTTTCTCGTCTCCCAGGACATGGTAAGAAGGTTCAAGAGAAAGGGGATCGATCCTCACCCGGTCGATGGCTCCCGGAGCTGCCATCATCCCCCGCTCCATGACACCGCCTTCCAGAGCCGGCCCTGCCGCCCCCGCACAGGCGATCAACCAGTCCCGGTTGCCCAGGACCACTTCGGCATTGGTTCCCACATCCACAAGAAGGCTCAATTCCTCGGAACGATGAAAACCGGCGGCCAGAATCCCTGCGACGAGGTCCCCCCCGAAATAAGATCCAACGTTCGGAAAAACATAGATCAACCCTTCCGGATGCATGGAAAGTCCCAGTTCGCGGGCATGTACGAAGGGGAATCGGTTCACGGCGGGAATGTATGGTTCCCGGCAAATATGGGTCGGGTCGAGACCCAGGAAAAAATGGCTCATGGTCGTATTGCCCGCCACCGCCATGGCAAAGACCTGTTCGGCATGGAACCCGTTTTGTTCCAGCATTTCGTGCATGGTATGGTTGAAGCTGTCGAGGAGCAACTTTTGGAGCGTCTGCCGGTTTTTTTCGTCCCGTGCAAAAAGGATGCGTGTGAGAATGTCCTCCCCATGAGGAATCTGAGGATTTGGAATAGATTTTTGTGCAATAATTTCCCGCCAGGTCAGATCCAGCAGGTAAAAGGCCAGGCTGGAGGTTCCCAAATCCACGGCAAAGGCCAAAATGGGCTCTTCGTAAGAGAGGGGGAAAACATCGAGCAATTCCCAATGACAGGAGGCATATCCCACAACCGCGGCAACATTGAACCGGGCGTTTCGAATCTCCCGCACCAGGTGATCGATTCTCAGAGGGCTGACATGAATGGGGGTGACCCCTTCCTGTTTCAAGGCGCGAACCAGGCGGTCAAGATCGCCTGCGTTGTCATTCAAGTGAGGCGGAGCCAATTCCAGCCGAAGAGTTTCCACCAGGGGAATGGGTTGCAGCCAGGAAGGCAAAGAAGACGGCATGCGTTCCTCGTTTCTTTTCGGTTCAGATCAGACTATAGCCTTTAGACCATAGCTTTGTAAGGTAATAAGCTTCATTTTCAGGGCAGTGCGTTGAACTCCTTGCAGGAACGCAGAGCTTTACGCCCTTCAAGAATATCCGTTCACGCCCGCCAAGTGAAAGACGGGGGAAAACATTTTTTGCTTCCGGCAACCCGTCCAGGCCTGAATCGATGTCAAATAATTCAGCAGGGATTGAAATATAAGTTAGCTAATAGATTGAGAAAAGAAAAGTCTTTTTTGGCATTGCGAGAGGATGCCTCTCACCTTGCAACATATTATTTTTTCTAACATTTTAAGCTTGACACACTTCATGCTTTTTCGTAATGTCTCCGAGGCGGGGAAAAAGAAGGCTTCGTTTCCCTGCCGCAAGCACTGACTTCATTCTTCGCTGAGAGACTCCGAACGAGGAAAGGCCTTCCGTTCCACGGCCTCCCTTTTCGTCACGGCTTTTCGATACTCCTGGCGGCTTGATGTTTTAGCGCTGACACAGCGGCTTCTCATTCGATGTGGCAACCAACGCTGAAGAGCAAGATCCGTTAAACCTGTATGACTCAATGATCGTCCTAGGAATCACGACTTAATCGATGGAACGGGGAAGACATATGGAAGAAGACATCCAGATCAAAGAATTAGTGGAAGTGATTGCTCGAGCCCTGGCAGAATATCCTGAAGAAGTTATAGTGAAAGAAATATCCGGCCAGCAAATTTCCGTGATAGAATTGAGAGCGGCCAAGGCGGATTTAGGAAAAATCATCGGAAAGGAAGGCCGTAATGCCCACGCATTGCGGACCCTCGTCAATGCGGCCGCGACAAAGCTCCGGAAGCGGGCCGTTCTTGAAATCCTCGAGTAGGTAAATCGAGGTAAGTTAAGGAAGAATACCTGCCTGGAGTCATATACGCTCAAGTGAGGAAACTCTTTTCCCTCGGTGCGTTCTCGAGGGGGCGCTGTTTCGCGCCCTTCCTGCGTCTATGCAACCTTCATTGGAAGGCTGGATTCACCCCTTGATAGGTAAGCGAAAATTCATGAATGCAACTGAAGCCCCCATGGATGCCGAGAGATCACAGCGCAGCGACCTTCCCGCATGTTTCGGAGATGCGGATGTGGTGTGCCCGAGAGATGAAGACGGCATCATGCAGCCTCGAGTAGATTGCCTCCGGTGTGAAGCGCTCAAGCCCTGTTTGCAGCACGCATTGCGCAAGCAGGGTTTGATCCAGGATCCTCCCCCGCCATCCCCTCTGGTTTCCAAAGCGTCATCTTTTCTCAAACGGTGGTCCGAGAAGAAACTGGCTCAAAAAAGCAGCAGGGAAGAGTGATGCTCTCGTTGTGTTGGCCCGCAAAATGGCGAGTATTCCATAAAGGCGCCGGTCATGGTCGCTTCTTCGCCTTCTGACCTTCCCATGCCAAAGTCCTTAAAGAAAAAAGCTGCACAGCGGCCGCCTTCCCCATCGGAACCCCGCCGCCTGGTCATTCTCCACCAGGGCGCACTTGGAGATTTCCTGTTGGCCTATCCCGTTTTGGAAGGCCTCTGCCACTGCCAACCCGACGTTTACATGGACTTCTGGTCCAAAAAGGAGCATGTGGAACTCATTGGGTCGAGACCCTGGGTTCACGCCGTCCATTCCTGCCACGGACCGGAACTCGTCCCCTTCCATCACGAAGAACTGTGGCAGGACGCCCGCATCCCCCCTTTCCTGCAAGATGCCCACACGATCTTTATTTTCGGGCAGGAGAGCAACCGTATTTTGGCGGAGAGATTGTCACACCGTCTGACTTTTCCGGTTCAATGGATACAATCGTTTCCCCAAGCTCCGGAGGCCAGGTCCGTATCGCAATTCCTGAAAGACCAATTGGTATGCAGGGGGTGGCAGGTAGAAGATATGAGGGCGCGAATAGACCCGTCGGCCGACGAACGGTCGGCTGCCTTGGAGTTCCTGGCATCCCTCGGATGGAAACCCCGCCAAAAACCGATCATCATTCATCCGGGCAGTGGAGGGAAGAAAAAGATATGGCCCCTTCGCAACTGGTGGTCTCTACTGGAATGGCTTCGAAAAAAGTACGACGGCCCCATCCTTCTGTCTCTCGGCCCCGCAGACGACTATCTCATGGATTTCGCAAAGGCGGCTCAAGCCTTTGGAATCCACCTGTTGAAGGATCTTTCCCTTCCCCGTCTCAGCGCCTTTCTGGCAGAATCCCGATTCTATGCGGGGAACGATTCCGGAGTGAGCCACCTGGCCGCCGCCACAGGAATTCCTTGCGTGGTCCTGTTCGGCCCTACCGACCCGGCAGTCTGGGCGCCCCAGGGCCCTCACGTCCATGTCATTCGCAGCCACTGGGAAGAGGCGGAAAACCTGGCATGGCCCTCTCCCCCCGCCCCGCTGGAACCCTCTCTGAAAAACTTATTCCAGAAACTGATGGTTTGAGGCAATCAGCCTCCGAACGTTTTATTGGGCTGATGAAGACCCATAGGAATAAAACAAATTCAATGCATTGAAATCTAACCAAAACATATCGGGCACACCATTCGAAATTTTCTGCCGGCATTTGCCCGTCGATGTTTTCCTTTACCTTGAATCCCATCAGCTGAGAACGAACCCCACATTCCCGAAGGCAAATCGCTCCCCGAATTCCGCTGCGAGCCGGGCAATGGGGCGCTGCCCCGTGCAGTGGCTGGTGGCGAGGAGTCCGACATTGTATTGTTTCAGAGCCCGTATGGTCTCTTCCAACTGCGATTCCGCGGAAAAGCCCAAGTGCGTGCCTCCCAGTATGGCATAAACCCGGTCATCTCCCGTTTGCGAGACGGCATGTTCCAAAATGTTGATCAACCCCGCATGAGCACACCCCAGCAGGATCACCAAACCCTGGGGCGTTTTGAGCACCAGGGAATAGTCGTCCAGAAAGGCATCGGGAACCCATTCTTCATTCTTGCGAACGAGAAACTTGGGATCTCCCGTTTCGAACGCCGTTTTCCTGGGGACCTCTCCCGTGATGAAGATGTTTTTCGCGATTTCAGTGAAACCCCTGTGATACACAAACCGGGCGCCCCGCGTGGTCAGGTAGGCATCCGGCCATGGAACACCTATGGAAACAGGCTTTTCTTCCCGCCCCATTTGAATCAATCGGAACCTTTCCATCAATACATCCGGATGCGCCACGATATCGCAGGGGCCGTGCACACCGAGAAAGGCCAGCAATCCGCCCGTATGATCAAAATGGCCATGGCTCAATACCACCTGCGTTACCCGCTCCAGATCCTTCTTGAGTCTTAGGGCATTGGGAATCAAGCTGAATCCCTGGCCCGTGTCGAAGAGAATGTTGCCGTCCGGGGTTTCGATGTAGGCGGAAAAACCATGTTCTCCCAACAACCCCGGAGTGGTTACGGTATTTTCACAAAGTACGGTAATCTTCCAATCCACGATTCCAGCTCCAAAATAACTTGATATTGTCAGATTTCATCTGAACCACGAAGACACGGAGAACACAGAGATTTCATTGAGAGGTCTTTCTCCGTGCCCTCCGTGTCTCCGTGGTGAATAACGGGACATTGAAATCTGCCCATTCCCTTAAGACCTATCCTCGGCAGCAGCCCCCTTCAGCCCCCCTCGAGGGGGACTGAAGGGGGTGTTCCAAAATCCATGGAAAGTTTCCGGATAGGCCCTTAAAACAGAGACGCTCAGGAACGCAGTTTTCTGCGCAGCAATTTACCTGTGGGGGTACGCGGTAACGCATCAACATATTCAAAGATTCTTGGCAGCTTGTAAATGGCAATGTGTTCTTTCAGGAAAGTCTTGAGCTCTTCCGACAAGGCATCGCTGCCTTCATGGCCGGGCTTGAGGACGATAACGGCCTTGGTTACCTGCCCCTTGTCGGGATCGGGAACGCCCACGACACCCACATCCGCTACCGCGGGATGCCTGGCAAGAGCCTCCTCCACTTCCGCAGGACCGATGCGATAACCGGAGCTCTTGATCATGTCGTCTTCACGAGATACGAAGAAGATATTTCCATCCTCATTCATGTAGACGGCATCCCCCATCTGATTCCAGCCGTTGACCACCCCTTTTTTCTGAGACTTGAGGAGCCGCTCTCCATCCACATAAGGTTTCCAGTAAAGGGTCCCCGACGGCCCCTTGAGAATCATACTGCCGACTTCTCCAGGCTTGCAGTCTTTGCCTTCGGCGTCGATGACCCGGACCTGGACACCGGGCAGCGCCTTGCCAATGGAATTGGGAACCGGTTCGGGATTCATGGTATTGGACGTGACCAGGTGGAGCATCTCCGTTCCTCCCAGCCCCTCCCAAATGGGTTTTCCCGTAAGCTTTCGCCACCCTTCCAGGGTTTCCGCCCCCAGAGCGTCCCCCCCTGAAGTATAGAGACGAACCGAGCTGATATCGAAATCCTTGAAGGCCGGGAATTTCATCAGAGCCCGGTAGCCGGTGGGCAGACCGGTCATCAGGTTTATTTTGTGTTTGGGGATGAGTTCCATCATGTCCGGAGGGGAAAACTTGGGGATGAGAGAGATGGCCGCCCCGCCCTCAAAAGGCAGAAGGGTAAAGGTTCCGAAACCCGCTGCGAATGAAACGGGGGCAGCGCCTCCCAAAACATCGCCCGGCTTCATTTTGTAAACATACTTATTCACCAGTTTCGCTTCGATAATGGAGGGCCGCACAAAATGCACACAACCCTTGGGCATGCCCGTGGTTCCCGAGGTATACAGGATGATTCCGATATCCTCCGCATCCAGCATGACCGCATCCAAGGCCGGCGCGCCCTTTTCCAGCATCTCCTCGAATACGAGATTGCCGGCGGCCTTGACCTCTTCGGGCACGCCCCCGATCACCACGACCCGGGTTCCGAACTCGAAGTTGGCTTTAGCCGTCTCCACGGGAGCCATGAGGGGAGCGTTGACGACGAAATATTTCATTTCCGCATTGTTGGCCACAAAGGCAATTTCCTCAGCAGACCACAGAGGAGAAGTAGGAACCGGAATGGCCCCGATTTTCTCTATGGCAAAGATGGTGATGACCGCCTGAGGAGAATTCACCAGACGAATGCCAACCCGATCCTGCACATCCACACCTGCATCCCTGAGGGCATTGCCGAATTTATTCACCATCGTCTGCAATTGCGCATAAGTAAAGGTCTTGTCCATGAACTTGATGGCGATATTGTCACCCCTGCCTTCCCGGATGTGCCGGTCCAGCAGATAGTCGGCCAGATTCAGTTTCATGGGAGTATCAGCAAATTCGTCGGGGACCACATAATCCGGCCAGAGTTCTTTGGGTGGCAAATAGCTTTCAGGGATCTTACTCATCTTCATGCCCTCCTTGCATCTTAAAAGCCTTTGGAATGTTTAAACGCTCAAGGTGCTCGACCTCGGAATGATTGCCCCGGACTCGATTCTACGGGACATCGGCTTTGCCTTGGAACGCGGTACAACCATAAACAGTAAAGCATGAAACAGGGGTTACCGGCTGCTGCGGGATGAGAGAAAAACATCTGTCGGGAGTTTTTCTTGGAGTTACACACCGGCAAGAATGCGGAAGGGCCTCACCGAAAAAAGATAAATGCAGCTATAGAACGCATCGAAGAATGAAGAATGCTCAGAAACAGAAGGCAGTATTCGCAGTGAGATCAACGGCCACAGACAACCTTGCACGTGCTTGCCATGATGCTTTCCCGTCTCAACTGAAGCTTCAGCAAAACCGCAGAAACGAAACGCACAGACAGGAAGAATTCGAGCTGAAGGGTCAGCGGACTTCCCGCTTCGGCGTCTCTATCCAGGACTCTACGGCAATCGACACATCGCTTCAAGGGGCCATAAGGTTTGTAGCGACAACTTCCATGCCGCTCTTTTTCAAGTCGGCGACGATGGGCTCCAGATCACATTTTTTCAACCGAACGGAATACACGTTTTCCTGGCCTTCCGTTTTTGGCAGATGGTAGACGCTGATGAGTTCAGCATCGTGGCGTCCAATCACCTGGGCGATTTCCAGCAGTGCAGTCTGAGGAGAGGAGGCTTTCACATCCAGCCGCGAAGAATAGGCCAGCATGCCCATGATGGTTATGAAAGCCGAGAGGATATCCACAACGGTGATAATCCCCACAAGCTTCCCATCATCGAGCACCGGCAGTCCGCCAATGCGCCTCTCCAGGATGACATGAGCTGCATCTTCAAGAGACATATCGGGATCCGCCGTGTAGGGTTTCCGAATCATCACATCTTCCAGAGTCAACTCCTCCAGCATGGAGGCAATCAAGACCCCTCGCAAATCCGCGTCTGTCACCCACCCGATCAGACTCTTGTCGGAATCCACTACCGGAAGATGACGAATGGAACCCTTTTTCATCAGAGCCAAGGCCTGCTGAATGGAAGCGCCCTTGTTGATGGTCACCACTTTCGTAGTCATCCAATGGCGTACGATCACTTGAATAATCCTCATTTTGAGTGAGAAGGGATGGCAGACGACACGCCCCACAATAAATTAGCTAGTAATTGCGGGAACTTCGATATGATTCTTTTGCAAGCTAAGCTATAATCGAGAAAAATGCAAGAAAAAATTCCAAGGGGAAAAGAGTGATTTGAGGGATGAAATGCTTATAATCCATTAATATTAAAAAGATTTCTTATGTTAAATAACAAAAAAAAGAGTTTGCTGTCAGCATACAAAATTTCTTTTTGTTGACTGTCCACCAAGCAAATGATAATCAATTAAGCAGGTGGTTATACTAGCAATGGCGGCCTCTCATTTCACAAACTGACTTTTAATTTCAGAGCTTGACGGAGGTGGATCATGGCTGTTCGGGTACTTATTGAGAGAAACATCGATTTGGGTCAGGAACCAAAACTTCATCAGTTGTTGACGCAGTTGCGCGCCAAGGCAATGGAAGTGAAAGGCTACATTTCAGGAGAGACGCTTCGGGCTTTGGACGATCCTAAAAGGTTTCTCGTTATCAGCACATGGAACAGCATCGAGGAATGGAAGGCGTGGCAGAACAATCCCGAACGCAAGAAACTCCAGGAGGAAGTGAACAAGCTTCTGCGGACCCCGGAAACAACCACTGTATTCACCAATATCTAATTCTACACTCAACGGTTTCAACAAATTCCATTAAAATTTGAATCCCATTATGATATCTCTCTGGCAGGGATGGTTCGTTCCCTGCCGGAAGAAATATTCTTGCCTGCTATTCCATGCTGCGCTGCACCCGGTAAACCCCCTTTTCGCCCCGCAGCACAGACAAGACCCTTTGAAGATGCTGTGTGTCTTTCACTTCGATCCTAAATCGGCACACATTGGAATCACTTCCCTGGGAATCGATGTGCAGATCCAGGACTTTGACATCCAGTGAACCCAAAATCCCGTTGAGTGTGGCGAGCATCCCCTTGTCCCCCGAGTAGACCACCTTGATGTCCACAGGATAAACTTTCCCACCTCCGGAATCCCACTGAACATCGATTTTTCTTTCCAGGTCCCCGCGAACCAGGTTCTTGCACGAAGCCCGATGTACCGTGATGCCGCGTCCCCGTGTGATGTACCCCACGATGGGTTCTCCCGGCAGAGGGTTACAACAGCGCGCCATTCGAATCATCACCTTATCCACCCCACGGACTTTGATGCCGTCATCGTGTGCCGCGGGTTTGCGTTTTTCAAAGGTAATGGCTTCTTCTTTTTCAGCTTCCTGTTCCTGTAAAACCGACGGCAGCCTGCCGATCATCTGGATAGGGGAAATTTTATGGTATCCCACACTGGCCAGAAGGTCATTCACGCTTTTGAGGGAAAAGGCTTTGGCCACCTCCAGGAGCTCCGGAGAATTGATATAGTTGTTGAAATTGAGTCCCTTCTTGCGGAATTCCCGTTCACAGATTTCCCGCCCCAGCGCCACGGAACGCTCACGCTCTTCCGCCTTGATCCAGTGTCGAATGCGGTGAAGCGCCTTGGACGTCTTAACAAACTTGAGCCAGTCTTTACTCGGATGGTGGTTGGGCGCAGTGAGCACTTCAACGGTATCCCCATTCTGAAGTTCATAACGCAACGGCACGATCTTTCCGTTGACCCTGGCCCCTACGCAGCGGTGCCCCACCTCTGAATGCACATCGTAGGCAAAATCCACGGGAGTGGCTCCACGCGGGAAGGACTTGACCTCCCTGCGGGGAGTAAACACGTAGACTTCGTCAGGATAGAGCTCGGCTTTTTCTTCCAGGAACAGAGTCCTGGGGTCCCGCCAATCCTGATTCCATTCGAGCAATTCCCGCAGCCAGGAAAAACGCTGCGTCTCGTGCTCGGCCACCTTCTCCTCCGAGTTCCCCCGCTGCTTGTACATCCAGTGGGCGGCGATCCCCTCGTTGGCAACACGGTCCATCTCTTCCGTACGGATCTGAACTTCCATCTTTTCCCCGTAAGGACCAATGACCGTCGTGTGAAGGGATTGATACATGTTGGACTTGGGCTTGACGATATAGTCCTTAAACCGCCCCGCAACAGGCTCCCACAGGGTATGCACCAGCCCCAGAGCTTCATAGCAGGACTTGACGGAATCCAGGATGATCCGGAAGGCAATGAGATCATGAACTCGCTGCAGGTCCAGATTCTGCCGCTTCATCTTGAGGTAGATGCTGTAGAGATGTTTCGACCTTCCGCTCACGCGGCCCTTGAGATCGTGCGCTTCCAACTCGGCTGTAAGAATACCCTTTACTTCTTCGATATACCGTTTGCGATCCTCCTCGGTTTTGGCCAGCCCCTGGAAGATCTCGCGGTATTCCTCCGGTTCCAGGCATTTGAAGGCTAAATTCTCGAGTTCCAGTTTGATCCAGTCGATGCCCAAACGGGCTGCAAGGGGAGAATAGATATCGAGGGTTTCCCGGGCCAAATTCTGTTGAGCCTTGGAACAGCGATGCAGGAAGCTTCGCATATCGTGAAGGCGGTCCGCGAGCTTGACCAAAACCACGCGCACATCCGGCGAAAGGGCCAGAATCATTTTCCGCATGTATTCGGCCTGCTGCTCTTTTCTGCTGCTGAAATCGAGACGGGTCACCTTGGCGACTCCCTCGACAATGCGAGCAACACCCGCCCCGAAATCCTCGGTTATCTCATCGAGTCCGATCAAACCCTCTTCGAAAGCGTCATGAAGAAGCCCCGAAACAATGCTCTCTTCATCCAATCGCATCTGAGCCAATATGCCGGCTACAGCCAATGGATGGTCGAGATAGGGCTCCCCCGCCAGACGAGCCCGCCCGTGGTAGACCCTTGCGGCGAAGACATAAGCCTTCTCCAGGAGCAAAATATCCGCCTTGGGATAATACTCCAGTACCCTATCGACAATCTCAAAGAATCTCACAGTCTTTTTCCAACCACCTAATCCTGGATCTTTTCTCCGGTGATTTTTTCCACTTCGTTCAGCAATCGTGTGATCAGTTCCGATTCGGGGATTTTCTCGACGCGTTCTCCCTTTTTGAAGAGAATCCCCTGCCCCCTGCCCCCCGCAATTCCCACATCGGCTTCCCTGGCTTCTCCCGGTCCATTCACCACACATCCCATGATAGCCACTTTCAGGGGAGTCTTCACTTTTCTGAGCATCCGTTCGGCTTTCTCAACCAGAGGGATCAGTTCGATCTCCGTACGTCCGCAGGTGGGGCAGCTGATCAGTTCCACACCGCGATCGCGAAGCTTCAACGCTCTGAGGATGCTGTAGGCGACGGGGATCTCCTCTTCCGGGTCCCGGGTGATGG
Source organism: Desulforhabdus amnigena (assembly GCF_027925305.1). Lineage (NCBI taxonomy): Bacteria > Pseudomonadati > Thermodesulfobacteriota > Syntrophobacteria > Syntrophobacterales > Syntrophobacteraceae > Desulforhabdus > Desulforhabdus amnigena. The sequence continues at coordinate 2,866,727 of NZ_BSDR01000001.1, forward strand.
AAACACGGAGCGTGTCCCCGATTCCTTCAAAGAGCAGAATCCCTATTCCGAGGGCCGACTTCACCGCACCATCCACGAGAGTCCCCGCTTCCGTAACTCCCAAGTGCAAGGGATAATTCACTTTTTCAGCCAGAAGCCGGTAAGATGCAATGGTATTCAGTACATCGGAAGACTTCAGCGAAACTTTAATGAGATCGAAATCATGATCCTCCAGAAGGCGGATGTGGCGCAGAGCGCTCTCCACCATGGCCTCCGGAGTCGGATGCCCGTATCGGGCCAGGAGGTCCTTTTCAAGGGACCCGCTGTTGACTCCAATGCGAATGGGCACCTGACGTTCCTTCGCTGCTTCCGCCACCTTGGCCACCTTATCCGCACCACCGATATTTCCAGGATTGAGCCGCAGGCCGTCCACTCCGGCCGCGAGCGCACCCAGCGCCAGTCGGTGATCGAAATGAATATCGGCAACGAGGGGGATTCCAATCTCTTTCTTGATGCGAGGAAGCTGTTCCACGGCCACTTCATCCAGGACGGCAACCCGAACCATTTCGCATCCGGCATCTTCGAGACGTCGAATTTGTGCTACGGTAGCCCGTCCATCACGGGTGTCCGTGTTGGTCATGGATTGAACGACAACAGGCGCTCCTCCTCCTATGGGAACAGAACCGACATGAATTTGGCGTGTGACATGTTTTCGCTGCAATGACTTCAAGAGCACCTCCTTTAAAGGATCCGACGAACGGTCCAGGATCCACCGATCTTTTTCCAAGAATTTCCGGGACTGGCTAATCGATACCCATCCCCAAACCTCCCTCACCCCCTTCAGAAGAGGGAAAGGTTGGAAAGACTCCAATCTGTTGGAGGAAAGGTTTTGTAACTCTGGAATTTTAAGGGGCCGGCATGTATTTGCCAAGGTCTATTCCATCAACAGCCTTTCGCATCAAAGCATTCTATAGTATTTTGCAAGACTGAAGGTAGTATCGAGACCACGCAAATGACAATTATTTTTCAACTTCTCATCCCAAAAGTGCCCGAATATGAAAAAGTTAAAGATCCTTTTCTGTGCGCCTGAAGTCTCACCTTACGCCAAAACGGGGGGATTGGCCGACGTCACAGGCGCTCTCCCCGCATCTTTGCAGAACTTGGGGTGTGATGTCCGCATATTCATGCCCCTTCACCGATGTGCCCGGGATAAAGTCCAGGATTTGAAGCTCGTGGTGGAAGGCACTCCCATTCCCGTGGGAATTCATGATTATCACGTCCAGCTATGGGAGTCCCGGACCTCCACGGGAATACCACTTTATCTATTGGAAAAAGATGAATTTTTTGACAGAAGTTATCTCTACGGGACACCCAACAGGGGAGACTACGAAGACAACGCGGAACGCTTCATCACTTTCTGCCGTTCGGTTCACTCCCTTTGTTCCCAGCTGAGTTGGTTTCCCGAAATTTTCCACCTTCACGATTGGCAAACGGCCCTGATTGCAACCTATCATTTTTACCACTGGAGATACGATCCCAACTTCATGCACACCGGGACGGTCTTCACCATCCACAATCTGGCCTATCACGGGCTTTTCCCGGGCAACCACTTCAACCTGACACATCTTCCACAGGATGTCTTTTCGCCCGATGGGATGGAATTCTGGGGGAACTGCAATTTCCTCAAGGCAGGCCTCGTTTACAGCGATTTTCTCACCACCGTGAGTCCCACTTACAGTAAGGAAATCCAGCAACCCCGCTTCGGCCATGGTCTGGAGGGAGTCCTGCAGCTTCGCCGGGACCGCTTGGCAGGCATCCTGAACGGCATTGATACCAATCTCTGGGACCCCAGGACCGACGCCCTGATTTCGAAGCAATACGATATTGGGGACCTTTCGGGCAAACGCATCTGCAAGGAGCAACTCCTCTCTCAGCTCGGCTTTCCCAAAGAAAACTGCGGAAAGCCCCTTCTCGGAATGGTCGGCCGGTTGGCCATACAAAAGGGCTTCGATATTCTGCTGAAAAGCATCGAAGCCATGATGGACCTTCCCATATCCCTGATCATCCTGGGGACGGGAGAACCGGAAATCGAGCGGCAACTCAAACTGGTCGAGAATCTGCACCCGGAGAAGGTGAAGATTATTTTCCAGTTTGATGAAGTATTGGCGCACCAGATTGAAGCCGGAGCGGATATTTTCCTGATGCCTTCCCGCTATGAACCCTGCGGACTCAATCAGATGTATAGCCTGCGATACGGAACCATACCCGTGGTGCATGCCACGGGAGGACTGGAAGATTCGGTGGTGGATGTCCTGAAGGATAGCGAAAACGGAACGGGTTTCAAGTTTTATGAATACAAATCGGAAGCTTTCATGGAGGCGCTCCATTCAGCGCTTGAAATGTTTCAGAACGCGCTCCAATGGACAAAGCTTCAGCGAAGGGCCATGACTCAGGACTTTTCCTGGGACCGTTCCGCCCAGGAGTATTTGAAGCTCTATGAAAGGATTCACCAAGAAAAGATTTAAGCGTCGGCTCAGAGGTTTTGCAATATCTTGGAGATGCCCGTTCATGCTGAGCGAAGCATGTCCTGAGCTTGTAGAAAGGCTTGAAACGGGCTTTTCGCCCCTCGACAAGCCCAAGGACAATGGATGGAGTGTCATGGATTCGGATACGGTGAGGGCTCCACGTTCAGGCGATCGCCATCTCTTTATCCCTCCCCAGCATCTTGTAGACCATGACCTTGACGAAGTCATTCACCACAAACCAGACCAGGCAATACCCCCATATCAACAAAGCATATTTCCATCCTATGGGTTCGATCAACCATCCGTAAACCGCGAAAAGAGTCGCTGCGATTTTAGTGAGGAGGGCCGCCCAGAAAAGCATCGCTGAAGGATAGGGTTTCTGCCAGAATCTTTTTTCGGTGCGCGTCACAAAGATGGTCAGATGCCCTGCTACAGCCAGCTTCAGGAATATAAAGCTTTGGACGGTACCGGTTGAAAGATGCATATATTCTTCAGCGACATAAAAAAGCCCAAAGCTTGCGATGATACCCAGGACACCAAGGACCGTCGCCATTCCGATCACTTCTTCCATGTTCCACCTTACGGGCCTGTCATCGACCTTGGTATTATCGTAGGCAATAGCAAGTATCGGGATATCATTGAGAAAAGCCAGTATAATGATCATGATTGCAGTAACGGGATAGAAATTGAAAAGTGTGATGGCTGCAGTCATGAACAAAATGATACGAATGGTTTCACTCACCCGGTAGATGCTGTAACTCTTCATTCTTTCGAAGGTGACACGAGCCCCCTTGATGGCATCCACAATGACCGAAAGTCCTGGTGCCAGCAAAACGACATCAGCAGAAGCCCTCGCTGCATCCGTTGCACCTGAAACAGCAATCCCCGCGTCAGCTTTTTTCAGAGCGGGAGCATCATTGACGCCATCACCCGTCATGCCGACAATGTGATCGGCCTTTTGAAGCTTATCGACAATCAAATATTTATCTTCTGGAAATACCTGTGCAAAACCGTCGGCATTTTCAATGAGATCGATGATCTCCGATTCGTGTCGCTTCACGTACCCCTTGGGCAATTCTATGTTGTCGAGCTGTTTCTCGATTTCCTTAACGACGCTTTTGGCCAGTTTCTCCACGTCTCTTTCAGTCTCGTTGGGAGCAAGCCGGGTATAGAGTGCTCTGGTTATGATTTCCCCCAGCAACACCAGTTCCTTATTGCTGGCTCCCTTCAAGTCCCTGGCATCCAGCAGATTTTCCCCGATTTTCAGAACATTCGCGATCTGCTTTGCGATGGCAAGATTGTCGCCCGTAACCATCTTCACATTGAGCCCCAGTTTCTTTGCCTGCTCGATGGTATCCGCAGAGTCTTCCCTCGGGGGATCAAAAAGGGGCAACAGCCCTATAAACTCGTACTTCGTATCTTCAGAACGCCTTACTGCGACTCCAAGCGTTCTGAACCCTCCTTCAGCCAACTCTTCGACTTTTTTTAATATATCCTCCTGCCCAGCCTCTTCCCCGCATAGTTCCAGAATGACCTGAGTCGCCCCCTTCGTGACCCGGAATTTCTCCTCCCCTCTCGTGACGGTTCCCTCCGTTCTTTTGCCAACCGGATCAAAAGGCATGAACTTCATGTGCCGATAAGCCTTCAACTCATCCAGCCATCCCTTTTCCTTTATAAATTCAAAGATGGGTATTTCTATGGGGTCGGCATTTTCTTCCCTGGAAGCAAGAGCCGCAAAGACCATCAGTTCTTGCACTGTGTAATCATTGAAGGGAAGCGGATCCGAGATGGTCATTTTGTTCTGAGTCAGAGTTCCCGTTTTGTCGGAACAGAGCACATCGACCCCTGCAAGTTCCTCTATGGAAACCAGGCGGCTTACGATCGCCTGCTTTTTCGCCAGATTCATGGCCCCTACAGCCATGGTCACCGATAAGACTGCAGGCAAAGCCACGGGAATTGCCGCCACAGTCAAGATCAGTGTGAATCTCATGATCTCCATCATATTTTCATGTCTGAACAGAGCGGTGACGATGATCACCATTGCCAGAAAAACAGTTAAAACAATAAGGTAGTTACCTATAGCCATCACGGCCTTCTGGAAGTGACTCGTCTCCTCTTTTTCAGCTTTAGCAACAAGTGATACGGTTTTTCCAAAAAACGTATTGGACGCCGTATTGACAACGACCGCCACCATTTCCCCCTGTTTCACTACAGAATTGGAGTAGGCGATCTCTCCCACTTTCTTGGTGACGGGGAGAGACTCTCCGGTGAGGACCGACTGATCGGATTGAATGTAATCCCCATCTATGAGCTTCACATCGGCGGGCACGATCTCACCTATTCGTATCTTGATGATATCTCCCGGCACGAGCTCTCTTGCGTCGAGGATCCTGAACGCTCCATCCCGCAAGACCATGGCATTCTTGGCCAGTTTTTTCTTGAGGACCTTCAGGGCATTCAACGCTTTGGACTCCTGCCAGAGGTCTATGAAGGCATTGGTGAAGAGCAAGACCAAAATGATGACCATGTCCGCCCACTTCTGAACCAGCGCTGAAAGCAGTCCTGCCGTCTCGATCATCCAGGGGATGGGTCCCCAGAACCGCCTGAAAATCCGATGCAATGTGGATTCTTCTTTTTCAGGGATTTCATTGAAACCGTATTGAGAAAGGCGCCGTTTGCTTTCTTCCTGGGAAAGTCCTTCCTTGCCGTCACTTTCCAGTTCCTTGAGTGTCTCCTCGACAGAAAGCTTGAGATAATCATCGGTGGGTCTGGCCATGATTCGCTCCTTTCCTCTATTCTCTGTTTAAAGTTCTTTCTTCATAAAAAAAGATGAAGACTCAGGAGAACCGATCTTCTTAGGGGAAAAAGTATATTTTCCAGAGGAAGCGGCAGTTCTATCCGTCACCGGTCATCATTGAACATCCCGCAAGTAGAGTGGTTCGAAAGGGTCAAGGATGGATATCGGCAACGGAAGCACGTATATGATCCGGTTTGTAGGGATACCGGTCCACTTTCTCACGGCGCGTAACGCCGGTCAAAACCAAAATCGTTTCCATGCCGCTTTCAATGCCTCCGATAATGTCCGTATCCATTCGGTCTCCGATCATGAGGGTATTTTCCGAATGGGCTCCGAGTTGCCGCAGGGCGGAACGCATCATCAGGGGATTGGGCTTCCCGATGAAATACGGCTTGATTCCCGTGGCCGCCGTGATCATGGCCGCGACAGCACCGCAGGTCGGGACAACCCCATCCTCCGCAGGCCCTGTCACATCGGGATTGGTGGCAATGAAACGGGCTCCGGCCTTGATCAGGCGTACCGCCTTTGTGATGCGCTCGAAACTGTAGGAAGTCGTCTCCCCAATGACCACATAGTCCGGGACCTGATCCGTGATTTTGTAGCCGATCTGCTCGAGGGCCACGATCAGTCCATCCTCCCCGATGATATAAGCCGACCCTCCCGGCCGCTGCCGCCTCAGAAACTGCGCCGTTGCCAGGGCGGAAGTGAAAATGGATTCAACGGGGATATCCAGACCGCTCGCACAGAGTCTTCGTTGGAGATCGTGGGGTGTGAACCGGGAGTTGTTTGTCAACAAAAGAAATAGAGCCCCTGCTTTTCGCAATCGCTCAATGAATTCGACGGCTCCATCCAACAGCTTCGCGCCATTGACCAAGACACCATCCATATCGATCAGGTAAGCTTTTGACACGATACCATCTCTCTGGTCATTCCGAACTCAGGGTCTGTAAGGGAGTGAGTCGCTCTTGAAATCCCCCTTTACCACGGAGGCACAGAGATCACAGAGGAATTCCAAAATCTTCTCCGTGCCCCTCCGTGTCTCCGTGGTGAATAAGGGGATATTGGAATCCGTCACCCCCCTCAAGAACTCCTTTCCGGTTTTCCTGGATTTGGGTTTTCGCAGGAACCCGGTCTTCTTCGGAAGCATGGAACTTGTTTCTTTGCAGGCCCTCATTCGACAAGATAATGCAGCAACAGACTGGACAAGCCGAGAAAGGTCGAGAACCCTCCCACGTCCGTAGCCATGGTAACGAAAATGCTGGAACCGAGTGCGGGGTCCAGCTTCAATTTGCGGAGCGTAATGGGAACCATGGCGCCGAACAAACCGGCGAGAATGAGGTTCGTCGTCATGGCCATCCACAAAATGAGGGAGAGCCAGACGTTTCCAAACCACGCATAGGCGATGCCCGCCATTACCATTCCGCAGATCAAACCACTGAAAAATCCAACGCCTATCTGCTTGAAGAGGACCTTCCAATTTCCTTTTACCTTGATCTCTCCCAATGCAAGGGCTCTCACCACCACGGTGAGAGACTGTGTTCCCGCATTGCCGCCGATGCCCGCTACGATCGGCATGAGAGAAGCAAGGGCCACATACCTTGCGATGGTTCCGGAAAAAAAGTTGACCGTAAAAGCGGCCAGAAGAGCGGTGCAAAGATTGATCAACAGCCAGGGCACACGCAACTTCACGGAACGCGGCAAAGGGGAAGAAATTTTTTCGTCCGTGTCCAGGTTGGCCAGAAGATACATATCTTCGGTGGCTTCTTCGGTCATGACGTCGAACACGTCATCGTAGGTGATGATGCCTACCAGCCGATCATCCGCATCCACCACGGGTATGGCCAGAAAGTCGTAATGGGTCATCTCCTTGGCCACATTCTCAATATCTTCATCGACCCGAACCGAGATGACATTTTTATTCATGACCGCCGCAATATCCATGTCGGGGTGCGCCATGATGAGCTCGCGCAAAGAGACAAAACCGATGAGCTTGCGGGCCTGGTTCACGACATAGACATAATAGATGGTTTCTTTCTTGAGAGCCTGGAAGCGCAACTGGTCCAAAGCGCTTCGAATGGTTCCATCGGCGCGCAGGAAGGCGTAGTCGGTGGTCATATAGGCGCCTGCGCTGCCTTCGGGATAGGTGATGAGCTTGAGAATATCCTGCCTTTCCGCCTGCATGAGCAAGGACAAAAGGCGTTCCTGGGATTTTTCGTCCAGTTCTTCCACGAGATCCGCACGATCATCCGGGCTCATGAGACTCATGAGTTCCACCAGGATGGTTCTGGGAAGATACTTGAGAGTCTCCTTTTGAATCTCGAAGGGAACGAATTCAAAAATATCCAGAGCCTGGGCGGTCCCCAGCAATTCAATGTAGCGCCCCAATTCTTCAGGTCGCAGCACCGCCAGACGTTCCGCGGCGTCGGCCGGATGGAGTGCTCGGGACATTTCCAGAAGAGCTTGAACGTCTCCATTGCGAATCCACGTGTGCAACTCTTCCAGGTGTTCCATATTTTCCGCCATCATCTGCTCCCGAAGATATGCTCTGCACGGATAAAATCAAGACTTTTGACCATCGTACAGGGACAACGTCTCCTGCACCCATCTTCAATCGCGGCGGAGACGCCGCTCCTGCAAAAGTGCACTCATCAACCATTGCGAACATACTTCTCTGTCCCATCCGGCCAATTTTAGAAGGGCTCAATCACTATAAAAATTACTGTACTCTTACCAGATGACAATGGCGTTTTCAACTTTCGCACCGCGACAGCGCAAATAGGCTCCCCCCTTTCGTTGGAGGGAAGACCGCAAAAAACAAGGAAATAAAAAGCAGGAAGGCTGGAAGCGGGAGGAAAAGTCCAAAAGGCTTTTCGAGGCGGGAGATCAAGATGTTCTGATGCGGCCCATTTCAGAGGGTTTCAGAAGGAATCCGTTGCAGCGTCTTCATCCGCCGTGGTGACCCTGTTGATTTCTTCAAAGGTGGTGAGTCCTCTCAGCGCTTTTTTCACTCCGTCATAACGCATGCTGTGAAATCCGATCCTCCTGGCACAAAGCTGAATATCCGAAGCAGATTCCCCTCTCGTTATGAGGCTTCTCATCTCGTCGTTGATGAGGATCACTTCATGAATGGCGACTCGCCCCGAATAACCCGTATTGTTGCATTGAAAGCATCCTTTTCCCCGGTACAGGAAGACTTCCCTTTCTTCCGACCCGAAAAGCTCTTTGACTTCGGCGGGCGAGGCTGGATATTTTTCCTTGCAGCGGCTGCAGACTTTACGCACCAGGCGTTGAGACATGACGCCGATGAGGGACTGGGAAACGAGAAAGGGCTTGAGCCCGATATCGATGAGTCTCGTCACGGCCTGCACGGCACTGTTCGTATGCAGCGTCGCCAGCACGAAGTGTCCCGTCAATGCCGCCTGGCATGCGATTTGAGCGGTTTCCATGTCACGGATCTCTCCGATCAGCATGACATCAGGGTCCTGCCGAAGAAAAGACCTCAAGGCGGTGGCAAAATCCAGCTCCACCGCTGTATTGACCTGTATCTGCGATATTCCGTGCAACTTGTACTCGACCGGATCTTCAATGGTCGTGATGTTGATCTCCGGCTTGTTCAAATGCTTCAGAATGGAAAAAAGAGTCGTGCTCTTGCCCGAACCCGTAGGACCCGTCACGAAAAAAATCCCATGGGGAATGTCCATGACCTTCCTGAGTGTGGACAAATTTTGCTTCGAAAAAGCGAGGTCCGACAGGTCCGGGATATCCTGCGACTGAGTTTGACCGAGGATTCGAAGAACGATTTTTTCTCCGAAGATGGTAGGAACACTGGAAAATCTGAAGTCGATCTTTCGATTCGGAAGTTCCAGGTTGATGCGTCCGTCCTGGGGCCTGCGCCTCTCGGTGATATCGAGATTGGCCAGAATCTTCAAACGGGAAACGACGGGCGAAAGGAGAGACTTTTCCAGCATGCTCCGTTCCTGAAGCAGCCCATCGATACGAAAGCGGATGCGCACCTTGTCTTCGCCCGGTTCAAAGTGAATATCGCTCGCATTTTCCCTGACCGCCAGCAGCAACAACCCCCTCACGAACTCCACAACCGATTGAGAACCGGCGACCTTTTGCAGCTCCTCTTTGGTGAGTTCGCTGATATCCTCGATCTGGATGCTGTCCGTAACGATCTTGCTGGAAAGATCCTTGAGATGCTCTTCCGACTGGTACTCGATTTCAATGGCCGCTTCGATTTCATCAGGAAAGGCGAAAGTAGGGCTGATCCGCTGCCCGATGATCTCTTCCGCCGCCTTGACGCTCAGAGAATCCAAGGGATTGGCCAGGGCTGCGGTGACCGCATCCCCAAATTTATAGATCAGGATCATCTGATGTTTTCGGGCGAACACCTCGGGAAGCTGTTGAACAATGTGCCGCTGAAAGAGCGTTTTGCGCATGTCCACGTAGGAAAGCCCCAGAGAATCGGCCCACAGTTTTCCCAGAACCCTTTTCGGATGGTTATTGCTTCGCACCAGGTGGGTCAGGACGGCAAAAGCATTCCCCTTGAATTTTTCATCGAGTCTGAAAGAGGCTTCCTCTGTGAGGATTCCCTTGGAGACGAGAAGGTTCAAAAATGTGGAGTTCTTGACCATATCCCTCTTTCTCGTTCATTCATTTTCTTCCTACTTTCTCTTCTCACGAAAACTTCAGCCCCGTCCGCATACATCTAAGCACCTGATCAGAAGTTATTTAACATTCTCGACCCTTATTGATTATGTCATTCCGGCATGCTTTTAGCCGGAATCCAGCCCCACGGCAAATTCTCTGGATACCGGCTTACGCCGGTATGACGGTATGAAAATGTTAAAAAATATGTGCTCAGGTGCTTAATTGTTCGCCACCCGTGCCCTGCTTCTGGCAAATACCTGCCAGGTATCCTTGATGATTTGCTTGATCTCCTCCAAGGGAGTATCTTTCCGGATATAGTTGGCAGCTCCAAGCGAAAGGCACTTTTCCACGCTCTCCATATCCACCACCGAAGAGAGCATGATGACAAAGGCATTGGGAAATTCTTGAACGATCTGCTTCAAGACCTCGTCCCCCGCTGTCATCGGCATATTGATATCCAGCAGCAGAAGATGGGGCTTCAGCTTCCTGTAAAGCTCCAGGGTCTCCGGGCCGTTTCCCGCTTCTCCAACCACTTCGCACCTCATCGAATTCATGACGGCTTTCATGAGCACCCTGCAATGGCGCTCGTCGTCGGCAATCATCACTCTTGGCTTCTTTGTTTCCATTGATTCAATTTCCCATGGGCAAGGTAAAATGAAAGGTGCTTCCCAATTCCACCTGGCTCTCCACGTGCACATTGCCCCCGTGTGCTTCAATGATTTTCCTGGCAATGGCCAAACCCAAACCGGTACTCTTTTCTCCGCCGGTGGGCAGAGTCTTCGATTTTTCAAATTCTTCAAAAATCGTACATCGGTCTTCCATGGGAATGCCCGGACCTTCATCGGTCACACTCACTCTGGCCATACCTTTTTCCCTCTTCAGAGAAACATGGATATCCGTTCCGGAAGGGGAAAACTTGATGGCATTGCTGAGCAGGTTATCCAGCACCCGGGCGATCCTATCCGGGTCAAAAGAGATGTCGGGCAGTTCCATCAGGTCTTGGTGAAGAGTGATGTTCTTTTCTTCCGCAATGACCCTGTGAACACGAATACGCTCACTGATCAACTTTCCAAGGGAGCCGCTTTTCAACTGCAGTTCGAACCGACCGCTCTCAATGACGGAAATGTCCAAAAGGTCGTTCACCAGTTTGAGCATCCCACTGCTGGCTGTGTTGATGATGTTGATGTATTCTCTCTGCTCCTCTGTCAGGGGCCCCACCGCCTCGGTCAGAATGATTTCGCTGAGCCCACGAATGGAAATGAGGGGATTCCTGAGATCGTGCGCGACAGTCCCCAGAAACTTGTTTTTCAGGTGATTCAGTTCCACGAGCTGGTTGATGACCATGCCATTTTTCAGAAGGACATCGTTCAAAACCCGGTTCCTGCACTCACGATCCTCCCCCAGTGCCCAGCATTCCAAAAGAGCGGAAAAGAGCTTGGCGGGATGAGATTCTCTAGGATATTCCCCCCCCACATATTCTTCGATCAGTCGATTGATATCGGCGCTCTTGACGGACCTCATGATTTACCCAGTCGATTCGAGTTTTGATGGTGAGCCAGGAGCTTCATCGCCAATCCTTCTTTCATCATGCTCCCTTCCTAAAAATGGATAAACACTTCAGCGGTGCACGATTCGAGACCGCTCTAAATTTCCATGGCCTGCACGGGCCCTTCGTTCAATCCACCTCTCACCAACGTGATACCCACCTGTCCGTAAAAGGAGTGATCTCCCCACGATGCCATCGATTCCCACGCCCTTCAAAGATGCAAGCAACGCACTCAAATGCGCGATATCCTCAGCACCGCGGATCACACTTCCCTGTTGCGGGGCTATGGTTCTAAATGGAACGGAAGCAATGCATTCCAACGCATACTTTAAAGCCCTTTCCGATGAGATATTGTCCCGATGAAATTTCACGATATCATGCACGGGACAGCAACCATGAGAATAAGGACATATGGCAATGCTTTTGCAATCGGAGCACTCGGCCATCAACTCCAGGAAGGGCTCCCCTTCGCAGGAGTAACTGCTGAAAAGATGTCCCGAAAAAAGAATGCCGCTTTTTCGATCAAAAGTCACAAAACTGCCCGACGAACCGGCAAAGGGGGTCTTGATGAGCTCTAGGGATCGCCCGGACGAAAACTTTACTTGAAATTCCACATCCTCCAAAGACAACAGGGCGGCCTCAACCGCATGATGTTGCCCGAACACCAGGCTGGACCGATCTGAAATGATTTTAAGGTCTTTCCTGTTGATGATGGCTTCCAGGTACTGAAGGCTTCCCCAAAGTCGCGGATCATAGTTCTGATAGATCAGCGCCTTGATAGCAGACGGAGCGATCCCTATCTGGACGATCTTCATCACAAGCGAGGTAAAATCCATCCCGCTTCCGGCATCGACCAGGATGGCTTCTCCCTGATCGACAATGAGGTACGGATTGATCATCCATTTATCGGCAGGTTCACGGGCACCCATCCAATAGATATTCTCAGCTACCTTAATGGGACGATCATAGTCCAACTTTCCACTCCGCAAACCTTCCATAAGAGCCACTCCTCTCCTCGAGGAAGTATCTGATCGGAAGTTGTCTAACATTCTCGAGCCTTATTGATTATGTCATTCCGGCCTGCTTTTATCCGGAATCCAGCCCCACGGCAAATCTTATGGAAAAAAGGCTCATGGTTCATAACAACATCGATTTTCAAGAGTGTTTTGCGATGAGTTTTACGCATCCGCTAAACACTCCGGGTTGTCCGCAACGGCGATAGCCCTCTGCCGGCATAACCTCCCCGACTCGACGAGTTGTTTGAGACAGAGATCAAAGGGACAAAAATCTTCTGTCTCTTTGGGAACTTGAGTCCTGAGCTGTCCCAATTTGTTTTCCCGGATATAATTCCTCACGCGACTGCTGCCGATCAGTTTCTCGTAAGCAAGAACCATCGAGTCTCCATCTTTGGAATTCAAAAGCCTTTGAGAGAAAACCAACAAAAGAGACTCCGCCAGTTGCTGTCTCATTTGCGCCTGCCGATGAAGCGGAAACCGATTGACCATATTTTCAATGGCGGAAGTGGTATTGGTCGCAAGAATAGTGCTCAAAACCAGCTGCCCTGAGCAAGCCGCATCGAGGGCCATTCCAAAAACATCCTCGTCCCGGATCTCGCCGACCATGACGATATCCGGTGCGTAACGGGATATGTCTCGCAACCCTGTCGCTAAAGAAGAGGCATCGGCTCCCACTTCCCTCTGGTTGATATTGCCTTTTTCAGGGCGGTGCAGGTACTCAATGGGATCTTCCAGGGTGATGACATTACAGGCCCTTGTTTTGTTTGCCAAATGGATCAGGGCGGAAACAGTTGTCGTCTTCCCCTGCCCCGCCGGCGCAGCAATCAATATGAGGCCCTGAGGCTTTGACATGAAATTTTCCAGCCACTGAGGAAGCCCGAGAGCCTCCAGGGAGGGAATCATCTCCGGAATCCGACGGATCGCAAGGGAAACCATTCCCCTCTGACTGTAGGCGCTCACCCGAAAACGTCCTATTTTCTTATATTCGCTGGCAAAAACGAGCTCTTTATGCGTCCGAAAATATTCCCATTGAGCTTCACTCATCAGCGCTTTAGCATATGCCACGCATTGAGCGGGAGTAACAGGCGGCATTTCCGCCCGGTCAAGCCCCCCATGGATTTTCAATGTCGGGGATACACCTGCGGTAATGAGCAGATCGGACCCCTGGGACTGAACGAGATGCTCCAGCAGGGTCGGAATGGTCATGGGCCCTTTGAGGTTCTGCTGAATCTCCAGACCCGAAAAGGATTTTCCTCCCTTTTCTTCGATATGGCGGATAACGAGATCCATCTGAAAGGACGTCACGGTCAACGGATGTACGACCCTGCCCGTCAAGAACTCCACTTCATGAATGGCTTCCACATTCTGGGGATTCTCCATCGCCAGGTGAAGCGTCCTGCCCTCCAACTTGAAGGGTATTGCCCGATATTTTTGGATAATTCTGAAAGGAAGCAGGTTCAGCACCTCTTCACTGATATCCACATGAAAAAGGCTGACACCCGCAACCTCATTCTTCTTGCTCAGTACTTTCAAAAAATCTTCATCAGAGATGAAACCCATGTCAATCAAAACGGAACCGATTTTCCCGCCATTTTTCGATTGACGTTCGAGAGCCATCTCCAACTGGTCGGGAGAAATCAATCCCTCCTGAACCAAGGCCTTTCCAACGGGAATCTGCGTAAAATCATCCGTCCGAGCGGCAAGCCGTTGCTTTTCAAGCAACAGCATTTTGATCTCTTCTTGAGAGATCTTCCGATTTCTCGAGGTACCTATCTTCTCATCTTCGATGATTTCCTCAAGGATCTTAGGAAGATCATAAACTTCAGACACTTGAATTCTCCTGACTCACTGCGGGCGGAGAACATTCTTTTTTTTCGCCTGCAATGCACCGTTCCAAAGAACGAAAAGAACATTTGGAAAGGACACCCCCCACACATTCTGAGCGGCATTGCACCGGACACGCAATTACGCACAGCGACTCACTCCCCTATTCCCGGTCCAGAGCAAAACGGTTCCACAATAAAGATCGGCTTTTATGGAAATATCTTTAATCTGTGTGCCGCTGAAGATAAATATGCTGTGAACGGTTGAAACCCTGACTTCTGGAGGGCCATCAAGAAGTCGGGGTCTCACCTTCGCGGAGTATAGAAGGGGGGTGAAGAGGTAAAAATGAGGAGGAACAGGCAAAGGAGGGTTTGAGGCGTATCAAAGAAGCCACAGGCGCACCTCGACAAAAATGCGGCTCCCATTGTGAATGGCCGGCTTTTTTCATCTCCTTTTCCCGCCGGGAGTGGAACGGACGGGGAGCATCCCGCCCCTAGCGCCAGAACCCTCCTGCACAGAGGGAAACAACCCTTCGGATGGGAAGAATGACGATCCGAAAATCTATCATATCTCGATCATGCTCTCCTGTAGCAGATCCAGATCTTCAATTTCTTCCTCGAGATAGGCTTTCAGTTTTTTCTTGAGCCGGCTTTCGATCTGCCGCACCCGCTCACGGCTGATCCCAAAACGGTCCCCGATTTCCTGCAAGGTCAACGGCTCTTCTGTGAGGAGGCGTTTGTCAAAAATAACCGCTTCCTTTCCTTTGAGCTGTTCTCTGAAAAGCATGAGCTTATCATGCAGGATCGCCTTGGCTTCCCGGTCTGCAATCAGGTCGTCCACGGGCAAATCGTCCGAGGGAAGAAAAGATTTGTGCGTATCTTCGGAATCTTCTTTGAGGGGGCTGTCCAGTGAAATTTCCCAGCTGTTCAAACGCTGGTCCATCTCCACGATTTCAGATTCCTTCACATCCAGGCGGCTGCTGAGGAGTTTGGTGGAAGCCTCGATCCCCTGAGCTTCCAGCCGCTCCTTTTCTTTGCGCAAGTTGAAAAAGAGCTTTCGCTGCGCCTGGGTCGTTCCAATCTTGACCAGCTTCCAGTTGTCCATGATGAATTTGATAATATAAGCTTTAATCCAGAAAGAAGCATAATAGGAAAACTTGTAGCCACGATAGGGATCAAACTTTTTCACCGCTTGCATCAAACCGACATTGCCTTCCTGGATGAGGTCGTTCAGATTCTGCATCCAATACCGCTGAAAATCCATAGCGATTTTAACGACAAGCCTCAGGTTGGCCGTGATGAGCCTGTACCCGGCTTCGACATCGTCCTTTTCGCGATAGCGAATGGCCAGCTCCCTCTCCTCTTCCCGGCTCAATAGGGGATATCTCTTGATTTCTTCCAGGTAGAGGCGAAATGGATCGAAAGTGACGGAGCGCGACCTTTCCGGCGCAGCGACAACAGGAGCTGCGACGTTCCTTTCTTCCTCGATTTCATCCAAAGAAGAATTCTCTTCTTCAAAGTCTTTCGATTCTTGAACTTCTATGGCTTTTTCCCTTTTATTTTTCGTCATAAAAAAACAGTTCCTCGTCTTGCAAGTAATTCGTGATGTTTGTGGCAGTAACCTTCACTATCCTTTGTATATCTGCAGATTACCCAGATACTGCAGAAAGAAAGGGGAAAACAGCCCATTTTTGAACTTTTCTTATTCTCTGCGCTCCCTGCGTCCTCTGCGGTGAACGGTCACTGTGGTAGGAATGATCTCCCCATGCATGAATGAAAAGTTTAAAAATTATAGGGAATTTAAGGTATAAATATTAATATAGCTTACCCCTTAAAACAAGATGAAAAGAAAATCGGAACCGAAGCACAGAGCGCCAAAAAGTCATTGCTTTCTGTGTATTCTTTCTTTATTAAAGTCCGAGCAGATCTTCAAGAAAGGGGCGCTTGCCACTTTGGAATTTCAGTCCTTACACTCAAAATACGAACCCGTGGAATTCCGCGTTTCAAGTCCGGTTATGACTTCCGTTCCGTACCCATCCGGCAAGATCCCGAAAAGACTGAGGAACAGGCATGGACGAAAACACCGCTTATTGGGAAAGAGTTCGCCCATCTTAGGGTGCCTCAGTGCGATACGGTTCAATAACCGGATATCAAGTCCGAGTAGCGCTCATGGGGTGAAGAATTCCTGGGACAAGAATCGGAATGGCGAGACCAATGCGGAGATCTTTTCGGAAGAGAAGCTCCTCATGCATCGGTCGATTCATTCCCTTTTAAAAATAGAACACGGTTTTTGAATAGATCACTATGATAATAGCCATCGACGGCCCTGCGGGGGCAGGGAAAAGCACGGTTTGTCGTCTTCTCGCCAAAGAATTGGGATACGTTTACCTGGATACGGGCGCCATGTATCGCGCCCTCGCCTGGGCTCTTCTCGAGGAAGGTTTGACTTGCAAAGAAGAGTCGCAATGGGCCAAATACCTTCCCGATCTTTCTCTCCGTTTTGCAATCAAAGAGGGTGTCCTCACCATTTCCTACAGAGGAAAACCATTGGATGAGGAACTGCGTCAACCCGAAATCGCGCAGAAGGCATCCCGAATTTCACAGTCGGCATCTGTGAGAACGTTTCTGACGCACTGGCAGCGCACGTTGGCTCTGGATGGACGGATTGTCGCCGAAGGGCGTGACATGGGCACCGTTGTCTTTCCTTATGCACCCGTGAAGGTTTTTCTCACAGCAGACCTGGCCACCCGCACAAAGAGACGGATGGCTCAATACCTTGAAAAGGGCATTTCTGTTGAATATTCCGCTCTGGAAGCGCAAATCCGGGAAAGGGACGAAGCCGATCAAAAGAGAGCCCTGGCCCCGTTGAAACCAGCTCAGGGGGCTCTTCTTCTCGATACTTCGGGAATGGATATTTCGGGAGTCATGACCAGGCTGCTGGAATTTGTTTTAGAGAAAACCGGGCCCGGCAAGAAGTAAACACCGCTGATTTCAGATTTAAATATTGCTGTTTTTTTCATTATTTGATATATTTTTTAATTCAAAAGCGGCTTGCGCCGCAAATTTGGACAAGGGGGTAACGAACTCAATGGTTGACAAAGAAGAAAAGAAACAAGTGATGGCTGACGACATGGATATGGAAAGTTACATGGAAGAAGACTCTGATTTTGATGCTGACATGATGGAAGATATGGACACCATGCAGGATCTTTACGAGCAGAGCTTCAGAAATATCCAGGAAGGCGAAGTCATCCGCGGCCACATCGTCCAGGTCAGCGACGATTTTGTTATGGTGGACATCGGATACAAGTCCGAGGGGCAGATTCCCATCCATGAATTCAAAGATGAAACAGGGGTTGTGCAGGCGGCCATTGGAGATGAGGTCGATGTGCTGCTCGAATTCCATGACGATGAAGACGGCTCCATCCACCTTTCGAAAGAAAAAGCTGCCAAAATCAAGGTGTGGGACGATATCAGCCGAATTTACAACGAGGATGGAATCATCGAAGGGAAGGTGGTTTCAAAGGTCAAAGGCGGATTGGCCGTCGATATCGGCGTACAGGCCTTCCTGCCGGGTTCCCAGGTAGATCTCCGTCCCGTTAGAAACCTTGAATACCTGATCGGACAGACCTTCCCGTTCAAGGTGCTCAAGTACAACAAAAAGCGAAGAAACGTCGTTCTTTCCCGCCGTGCACTGCTTGAAAAAGAACGCGAGGAGATGAAATCCCAGACCCTCGCCAATCTCGAAGACAACAAGGTTGTGGAAGGAATCGTCAAAAATATTACGGACTACGGTGTATTCGTGGACCTGGGCGGCATTGACGGACTGCTTCACATTACGGACATGAGCTGGGGCCGTGTGGGACATCCTTCGGAAATGTTCCAGATCGGGGACAAGATCAACGTCATGGTCCTGAGTTTCGACCGCGAGCACGAACGCGTCTCCCTGGGGCTCAAGCAGTTGATCGCCGATCCCTGGACTCAGGCCGAAGCGAAATATCCCATTGGCACTCAAGTGAAGGGCAAAGTGGTGAGCCTCACCGATTACGGCGCATTCGTTGAAATCGAAGAAGGCGTTGAAGGACTCATTCACGTTTCCGAAATGTCCTGGACCAAGAAAGTGCGTCACCCTTCCAAGGTTCTCAATGTGGGTGACGAGGTTGAAGCGGTCGTTTTGAGCATCAATCCCGAAAACAAGCGCATTTCCCTCGGCATGAAGCAACTGGAACCCAATCCCTGGGATGTGATTGCTCAGAAATACCCCGTCGGAACCACCATCGCCGGCAAGATCAAGAATATTACTGATTTTGGAGTCTTCATCGGCATTGATGAGGGCATCGACGGTCTGGTTCACATTTCAGACATTTCCTGGACCAAGCGTGTAAAACATCCTTCGGAAGTTTTCAAAAAGAACCAGGAAGTCCAGGCTATCGTTCTCAATATCGATAAGGAAAACGAACGCTTCTCCCTCGGAATCAAACAGCTCGAACCGGATCCCTGGGAAAGCATTCCCGATCGCTACCCCTTGGGCAGCGTGATTACCGGCCCCGTCACCAACGTCACCGATTTCGGCCTTTTTGTCGAGCTCGAGGAAGGGATCGAAGGGCTGGTTCACGTTTCTGAAATCAGCAAGGAGAAAATAAAGTCTCCGATAGGCCAGTACAAACCCGGCGACAAGATCACCGCCAAGGTGATCAATATTTCTCCCAAGGATCGGAAAATCGGCCTCTCCATCAAGAAGGTCGAAGAACAGGAAGAGCGCACCAACTACGATGATTATCTGAACAGCTCCAAGGCCGCTACTTCCAACCTGGGTGAACTGCTCAAGGAAGAAATGGAAGCGAAGGCCAACAACCCTGCTTCCGATAAAGAATAATCGACCGACAGGCCGTTCTACCTTTAAACGATTGCACCCGGTTCATGCTTCATGCTTGAAACCGGGTGTTTAATTTTCGAAGAGCGGAAACTCATGCGACTCCGAAGTTTTTGGTTCCTGGGTCTCATCGCGGTACCGGCCGCCATGATATTGTTTTGGATGGGGGCATCGGATCTCAATTTCTTTGCCAAACCCAACCAGATTGCCGTCATCGAGATTCGCGGCCTGATAGACGATGCTCAGGAAACGCAGAAAGCCCTCAAGAAGTACCGCGAAGATGACAATGTGAAAGCCATCCTGGTGCGCATCGAATCTCCGGGGGGAGGCATCGGGCCTTCCCAGGAGATAGTCCGTGAATTGAGGCGAACCAGCAAGGAAAAACCGGTCGTAGCTTCATTGGGAGGCATCGCCGCATCAGGGGGATACTATATCGCTTCCGCCGCCAACCGCATTATTGCCAATCCCGGCACCATAACGGGAAGCATCGGAGTGATCCTCTCCTTTCCCAATCTCAAAGAGCTATTCGACAAGGTCGGCTACTACACCAACGTCATCAAGAGCGGCCCTTTCAAGGATGTGGGAAATCCCGGCCGGGAAATGACGCCGGAGGAAAGAGCCCTGCTCCAGGAAACCATCGATGAAGCATACGGTCAGTTCGTAAAAGATGTGGCCCTGGGACGCAATTTACCCGAGGAAAAAGTGCGACAGATCGCCGACGGCCGCATCATCCTGGGAGAAACAGCTCAAAAACTGGGCTTGGTGGATGCACTGGGAAACTTTCAGGATGCGGTGGATGCAGCGGCATCCCTCGGAAAGATTGAAGGGAAACCTGAAGTCATTTACCACAAAAAAAAGAAACGGTCCCTGCTGGACTACCTGCTCGGCAGTGAAGCCGGCGAAAGCCTTTCTTATTTTCTCAATGGCTCGGCAAACTTTTTGCGGTACCAATCGCCGTTTTTTCCGTGACGGGAACTCCTGGCGGTCCCGGCAACCTGTGCGGAAGCCCGGCGGCCGCATCGGATTTTTTAGACGGCCTCCCCTCGGCAGGTGTGTTGTGCCGTTCCCGATATTCCGATGCTTTGAGGTTTACTCATTCTTTAAAGAGGCTGACATCCCCTGCCCCTTCACGGATGATTTCAGGGATATCGTCGATGAGAGAGATGACACTCGAAGGTTTTCCGGGCACGGAGGCTCCAGCGTCAACGATCAGATCGATAGCGTGCCCGATCTTGTCCTTGATGTCAGTCGGACCGAACAAGATCTCCCCTGTTTCAGGGTCGGTAGCACTCGTGCTGATGATGGGATGCCCCAGTTCCTGAACGATGGAAAGGCAAATCTGATGATCCGGGACACGTATTCCGACAGTCTGGCGCTTGGTCAACATGATCTTGGGAACCAGCCGTGAACCTCCGAGGATGAATGTGTACGGACCCGGCAGGAGCCTCTTCATGGTCTTGTAGGCGTAATTGGAGACCTGGGCGTATTCGCTGATATTTTTAAGGTCACTGCAAATAAAGCTGAAGGGCTGATTGGGCGAGCGACGCTTCAGTTTGTAGATTTTTTCAATGGAATTCTTATTCAACAGATCACAACCTATCCCGTAAAAGGTGTCTGTAGGGTATGCTATGATTCCCCCGTTCGCCAGAATATCCACGATCTTCTTGATCTTTCTCGGTTCAGGATGTTGTGAGTTGATTTCCAGAATCACTGCCAAAGTCTTCTCCTTCAAGGTTTCAGGAGTTCTCCTTCTAAGGGCGGAGGCTTTTCAAACCCCTGGTGAGCCATCAAGATGATATGGAAGTCTCAATAAGAAAAGAAATTCGAGGACATATTAAAAGATTAGGGGCATGCCTCAAACCAGCTATGCCGGACGATATTTCCTAAAGAAAATAACTGGACTACTCATTCAATGTCAAGATAAGAAAAGGAGCGGCCGCCCAACCATGGCCTCACAGAACGACCACTTCGCATCCATCGACATCGGTTCACATACCATCCGCTTACTCGTTGCCCGATCCAATGAAAAGCTGGAAATCTATCCCCTGCGCCTTGAACGCCGTATTACCCGGCTTGCCAGGAATTTCCAGGAGGGGCAGACGCTCAAAACCCCAGGCATTCGAGAAAGCTTGCGAGTCCTGGAAGAATACGCTGGAATACTGAAGTGCCATGGAGTGAGCGATGTCGCCTGCGGGGCTACCGGTGTTGTGCGCAAGGCCGGGAACGGAGAGGAATTCCTGGCGGAAGTCCGCCAAAAGACGGGTATTGCGGCGGAAATTCTTTCCGAAACATCGGAGGCCCTGCTCTCTGCCAAGGGCGTCTTGAGCGTCATTCCCAGAACCGAAGGATATATTCTCTCATTTGACCTCGGCGGGAGCAGCACGGAATTCCTGCTTCTCGACACACGACGCGAAAAGCCCCTCTGGCACACAAGCGTTTTCATTGGTGCAGCCACCATAACGGAGCGATTTCTCTCTGAAGATCCGCCTCCCCTGGAGGCTGTCAGCCGGGCCGTGGAAGCCATCCAGGATGCACTGGCACCCGTTTTTCAAGCCATCGGCTCCATCCTGCCGGCACCCCCCACCCCCTTTCCCCTTCAGGTCGTAGGAACAGCGGGAACGGCAACCACACTGGCAGCCATGAACCTCAAGATGACAGATTACTGCCCCAGCCGCATCAATGGTCTCCCTCTCACTGAAAACTGGCTCACAGCAACCATTGAGCACCTGGTGCGTTCCACTCTTGCCCTCCGGCGGGAAATTCCGGGCTTGGAAGCGGGCAGGGAAGACATCATTCCGGCAGGGGCTCTTATCGTACGTGAAATTTTGAGAGGCCTGAAACAGACCCATCTCATCGTCAGCGATGCGGGGCTTCTGGAAGGGCTTCTCCTGGATCTCATAGAAAAGAAATACGGCCGGCCTCAAGCTCTGGTAAGTCCCTTGACATGGCGGATGCAAAAGGGTTAAAGGCCTCACCAAAACAGAAACGGAAAAAAATCAGACATGACGGAGAAATTGAATGGAAAGCAATCAAATAATGTTCCTTCCGGAGGCTCTCACCTTCGATGATGTTTCCTTGCTGCCCGCCTATTCGGAGGTCCTGCCCCACGAGACGAACCTGGAGACACGGCTCACGCGGGAAATCAATCTGCGGATTCCCCTCGTGAGTGCGGCCATGGATACCGTGACCGAGTCCGACACGGCCATCAGCATTGCCAGGGAGGGTGGAATCGGGATCATTCATCGAAACATGTCCGTGGAGCGTCAGGCGCTGGAAGTCAATAAGGTCAAGAAGTCGGAACGGGGAATGGTGGTCGACCCTGTTACGGTGGAACCGGATCAGAAGATATCGGATGTTTTGGAATTGATGGCCAGATACCGCATTTCGGGTGTGCCCGTAGTCAAGAGCGGACAGCTGGTAGGCATCATCACCAACCGGGACTTGCGATTTGAAACCAACATGGATCTGCACGTTTCAGAAGTCATGACCAAGGAAGGCCTGGTCACGGCACCCATAGGAATCAGCCTGGAAGAATCCAAGAAACTCCTGCACAAAAACCGCATCGAAAAACTGCTGGTGGTGGATGAGCAAGGCAAACTGAAGGGCCTCATCACCATCAAAGACATCACCAAAATCATCAAATATCCCAATGCATGCAAGGACGAACTGGGCCGCCTGCGGGTAGGAGCGGCAGTGGGAGTCGGGAAAGACACGGCCGCCCGTGTTGCGGCTCTCTACCAGGCGGGGGTGGACGTCATCGCGGTCGACAGCGCTCATGGCCATTCCAAAAATATTTTGACCACCGTAAAGCAGATCAAGGCCGATTATCCGCAACTTCAGGTCATCGCGGGCAACGTCGCAACCGCGGCGGGAGCGGAAAGCCTTGTAGAAGCCGGCGTCGACGCCATAAAGGTCGGCGTGGGACCGGGTTCCATCTGTACAACACGGATCGTGGCGGGAGTCGGCGTGCCGCAGATCACGGCCATCATGGAATGTTCCCGGGTCGGCCGGGCCCACGGCGTTCCCGTCATGGCGGACGGAGGCATCAAGTACAGTGGCGACATCGTGAAAGCCATAGCCGCCGGAGCCGATAGCGTGATGATCGGAAGCCTCTTCGCGGGAACCGAGGAAAGCCCTGGAGAAACCATTTTGTATCAGGGGCGGACTTACAAGGTTTACCGGGGCATGGGTTCCCTGGGAGCGATGAAGGAGGGCAGCAAAGACCGTTACTTTCAGGACCAGGTCTTTGAACCCAAAAAGCTGGTGCCCGAAGGCATCGAAGGCAAGGTTCCCTATCGCGGCCCCATCTCTTCCATCGTACACCAGCTGATTGGAGGCCTGCGCGCCGGCATGGGTTACACCGGCTCCGCCAATCTGGAAGAGCTCCGAACGAAGGCCCGAATGGTGCGCGTCACCAGCGCAGGTCTTCGCGAAAGCCACGTGCACGACGTCATCATCACCAAGGAGGCTCCCAATTATCAGGTGGATTTGAAATAAGGGGCAAAAACTGCAACCCGCTCGCCAAAGAGGCGAGGGATGTTTTAGGAAAAGATTGATGAAATTCGATCACCTGCATGAAGAACGCATTTTGATTCTGGACTTTGGTTCCCAGTACACCCAGCTCATCGCCAGGCGCATTCGGGAAAGCCATGTCTATTGTGAAATCCATCCCTACAATATTACTCTCGAAGCGGTAAAGGACTTCCAGCCCAAGGGAATCATCCTTTCGGGAGGCCCTTCCAGCGTGCATGACGACGGCGCCCCTCTCTCCGATCCCGAGATCTTCTCGCTCGACATTCCCATTCTGGGAATCTGCTACGGCATGCAACTCATGGCTCACCAACTGAAAGGAGCCGTGGAAAAGGCCGACCGCCGGGAATACGGTCCCGCCACTATCGACATTGACGACGCCGGCGATCTCTTCCTTGACGTCGAAAAAGAAGGGGTTCGCGTGTGGATGAGCCATGGCGACCGCATCCTGAATCTGCCACAGGATTTCAAGGTGCTCGCCCACAGTGAAAACTCTCCCATTGCCGCCATGGGGCTCCC
The DNA here is from genome assembly GCF_027925305.1 of Desulforhabdus amnigena. Taxonomy (NCBI): domain Bacteria; kingdom Pseudomonadati; phylum Thermodesulfobacteriota; class Syntrophobacteria; order Syntrophobacterales; family Syntrophobacteraceae; genus Desulforhabdus; species Desulforhabdus amnigena. The sequence goes on from NZ_BSDR01000001.1 coordinate 2,890,988, forward strand.
TGCCCGCCGCTTTTACGGCGTACAGTTCCATCCGGAAGTGGTGCACACCCCCTGCGGCAAGACCATCCTGGAAAATTTCCTCTTTCGCATCTGCCGCTGCCAGTCTTCCTGGACGATGAAGTCCTTCGTAGAATCCGCCATTCAAGCGGTCCGGGAGGGAGTGGGGGAAGATCAGGTAATCTGCGCTCTGAGCGGTGGCGTCGACTCTTCCGTGGTTGCGGTTTTGCTTCACCACGCCATCGGTAGCCGCCTGCATTGCATTTTTGTCAATAATGGCCTCCTGCGCAAAGGCGAGGCCGAAAGCGTGCAACGCATTTTTCGTGACCACTTCCAATTGAACCTCATTTATGTGGATGCGTCCAAGCTTTTCCTCGATCGCCTCGCAGGGATCGTCGATCCCGAACAGAAACGCAGGATCATAGGAAATCTTTTCATCGAATTGTTTGAAAAGGAAGCCGGTCGACTGGCCAACGCAAAGTATCTGGCCCAGGGCACCCTCTACCCGGATGTCATCGAAAGCGTCTCCTTCAAGGGGCCTTCCGCCACTATCAAGACACACCATAACGTGGGGGGACTCCCCGAACGCATGAAACTGAAGCTTATTGAACCCCTGCGCGAGCTTTTCAAGGATGAAGCACGGCTCGTAGGAAGAGAGTTGGGACTGCCGGAACGGGTCATCATGCGCCATCCCTACCCCGGGCCGGGTCTCGCCATACGCATCATCGGAGAGGTCACGCCTGAAAACCTGGCAATTCTTCGGGAAGCGGACGCCATCGTTCTCGAGGAAATGGAAGCCTCGGGCTGGTATGATCGCGTCTGGCAGGCTTTTGCGGTGCTGCTTCCCGTCCGTTCCGTGGGAGTCATGGGAGATGAGCGCACCTACGATCAGGTCATCGCCGTACGCATCGTGGAAAGTGTAGATGCCATGACAGCCGACTGGGCACGGGTTCCTTACGACGTACTCGGCAAGATTTCCAATCGCATCATCAATGAAGTGAAGGGCATCAACCGGGTGGTTTACGATATTTCATCCAAACCCCCCAGCACGATTGAATGGGAATAGTCCAAAACAGGGGCCTCCAAAAGGGTCCCTGCCCTTTCCTGAGGAATTCCCGGCAGACTCGATGAAAGACAAAAACCAACGATTTTACCGCTATCAACACCAAAGCAAGGAAGGCTGGTTCGCTTTTCAAACCCGCTACAGGGAAACGGACCTCTGGATACGTGCCAGGCGGGATGTCGGTAAAGAAGCTTTGACCGCCGTACTCAACTACCGACACCAACTGGAACGTTATATTTCACAACACCCGGAATTCCTCACTTCCCTGGCGCCCCTTCCCGAAGATCCTCTTGCCCCTCCCCTCGTCCGCCACATGATCGAAGCCTCCCGGAAGGCGGGAGTAGGCCCCATGGCCGGCGTGGCGGGTGCCATGGCACAGTTTGTCGCCCGGGATCTCAAACCTCTGACTCCAGCCATCATCATCGAAAACGGAGGAGACTGCTACCTGGATATCCAGGAAGAGATGCGGATCGGCATTTACGCGGGGCCGGATTCCCCTTTCAGCGGACGGATGGCTCTGCGCTTCCCCCCCGAGCGATTTCCCCTGGGAATTTGCACGTCATCGGGCACTATCGGGCATTCCCTGAGTTTCGGAAGGGCAAACGCCGTGACCGTCGTCTCCCAAGATGCCGTTCTGGCCGACGCAGCGGCCACAGCACTGGGAAACCTTGTTCGGCGGCCGGAAGACATCGCCCGCACCCTTGAAAAGGCGGCAGGCATTCCATCCGTCGAAGGGGTCCTCATTGTGGTGAAAGATAAAATAGGCATATGGGGAGATCTGGAACTCATCCCCCTCTGAAGTCCATCCTTAAAGGAATTTCTTCTACGAGCATAAGGGCTCCCCTTGTAAAATATACCTTGAGTTTTCAAACCCGGTTGATATAGTAACGGCTTCATTCGATAACCATTGGATAGTAAATGGAATTTGAAGGCAACCCTTTCCACTGCGTCATGTGCTATGAAAATTGTTGTAATGTCAGACACTCATCTGCGGCAGGTGACGGACGAATTTCGCAGGATATGCAGCCGCTATTGTGACGACGCCGATATGGTGATCCATTTGGGCGACTGGGCAAGAAGCTCCATCCTGGATTTTATGGAACAATATCCACTGGAGGCCGTTGCTGGAAATACGGACGATCATGTGATTCAAGACCGTCTTCCCACAAAGAAAGTGATTCGAGTTGGCAGCCATCGCATCGGCATCGCCCATGGTTGGGGGGCAGCCTCAGACCTCCCCAAAAGATTGCGCAACGAATTCATTGGAGTAGATGCGGTTCTCTTCGGACACACGCATGTTCCTTTAAATGCGGAAGAGAACGGTATCTTCTGGTTCAATCCCGGTTCTGTATTTTTAGGTCGAGGGAGTTCTGAGAGAACTTTGGGAATCCTTCACATCAATGAACGCATTCAGGGTGAAATCATTCGATTATAGGAGAAATTCATGCAGAATCTATGGGCTCCGTGGCGTATAGATTATATTTTAGGAAAAAGAGAACCTTACTGTATATTCTGCCCCGAGGGTGACGGACATTCCGACGAAGAACGGCTCATTCTGCACAGGGGAGAGCGGATCATGGTCATGATGAACAAATATCCATACAACAATGGACATTTGCTGGTCGCGCCCTGGAGGCATGTCGCCGCCGTCGAAGAGCTCGAAGCGGATGAAATGCTGCACCTGATGCAATGGATCCAGACATGCATCGTTATTTTGAAAAAAGTCATGCATCCGGAAGGCTTCAACGTGGGATTGAACCTGGGAACCGTGGCGGGAGCCGGGGTAAAAGATCACCTCCACTTTCATGTGGTTCCCCGCTGGAACGGAGACACGAATTTCCTGCCCGTTCTCGCAGACATTCGCAGCATCCCCGAGCATCTCAAGGCGACCTACGAGAAGCTGCTGCCCCATTTCCTGAAGGAGGGCGGGCATGAAACTGTTTAAATTGGTCCTGACGTTATTGGTTTTAGGTTTTGTGGGTCTTTTCGGCTGGCAGAATCTTTCCGCCTTCAAACAGACCGTTTCCTTTACCCTGAACATTTACCTGCGTGAACCTCAGAGCTGGGAATATCCCATCTATGTGATTCTCCTCGTCGCGGCGATGCTGGGCCTCTTCGCAGGGCTCCTGCTCATGCTGAAACCCTACTTCAAGGTACGGCGTCAGCTGATACAGGAACGGCAGGAAAAAGATCAACTGCTGGCCGCTCAGGAAGCCGCAAAGGCTCAAAAACAGGCTCCCCCCGCAGCGGAATCCCGTGAGGAACCTGCACCGGCCTCACACGCCGAACCGGCAACCGCACCCTCCGCCGATCCTGCGACCGAAGAACAACCGGTGGAACCACGCAAGGCCGGCCAGGAATAGGGCCTCTTTTCTTGTCATCGAAAACGTTGAGACGAGCTTCGTTGGGCAGCGGGGCCTTGAATCGCTCACTCGGTGATAATGCCGTGTTTGACTGCAAACCGCACCAGCTCCGCAGAGCTCTTCAAACCAAGAGCCTCCATCATGCTGTATTTATGAAATTCCACGGTCCTTGTGGAGATTTGCAAGATAGCGGCTATTTCCTTGACAGAATGCCCCTCGGCCAGCAATTGCAACACTTCGCGCTGGCGGGAAGTGAGCCTGGCGATTTCGCCCTCTTCGCTCTGCGGCTTTTTTTTGTGATACTGTATGAGTTCGCCGGCGAGCAAGGGAGTGATATAGGTTCTTCCCTTGAGTGCGCTCTTGATGGCCGTAACGAGTTCGGATGGAGCTGAATGTTTCAGAACGTAGCCTGAGGCTCCCACTTCCAGAGCGCTGGCGGCATAGGCCACATCCAGGTGCATGGTCAGGAAAACAACGGCGATATTCTTGTTTTTTTTCTTGAGCAGGCGCACAGCGTCGATCCCGTTGAGCAACGGCATGGATACGTCGGCCACCACCACATCGGGCTTATGCTTGTCGACAGCCTCGAG